>JBKPOW010000219.1:0-10961 GCA_046733275.1 Actinomycetota bacterium | reverse complement strand
GCACAGGTGCGCGAGCGCACCGGCCTGACGATCGACCCCTACTTTTCGGCCACCAAGATCGAGTGGCTGCTGCGCAACGCCGAGGGCGCCGAGCGGGCGGTCTTCGGCACGGTCGACTCCTGGCTGCTCTTCAAGCTCACCGGCCGCCACGCGACCGACCGGACCAACGCCTCGCGAACGATGCTGTTCGACATCCACCGGTTCGAGTGGGACGAGGAGCTCTGTGGGCTGCTCGGCGTCGACCCGGCGCGGCTGCCCGAGCCGCTGCCCTCGGCGACGGTTTTCGGCACGACCTCCGAGTTCGGCGGCGAGGTGCCGGTCGCGGCGGTCGCCGGCGACCAACAGGCGGCCCTGTTCGGCCAGGCCTGCCACCGCCCCGGCGAGGCGAAGAACACCTACGGGACCGGCAGCTTCGTCCTCCTGCACGCGGGCGACGAGCCCCCCGTGCCGGCCGAGGGCCTGCTGACGACGACCGCCTGCGGCGTCGACGAGGCCGCCTACGCGGTCGAGGCTTCGATCTTCGTCACCGGCGCCGCCGTCCAGTGGCTGCGCGACGGCCTCGGGATCGTCGCCGAGGCGGGGGAGAGCGAGGCGCTCGCCGCCTCCCTGCAGGGCAACGACGGCGTCTACTTCGTCCCCGCCCTGACCGGCCTCGGCTCGCCCCACTGGGACCCCTACGCGCGCGGCACGATCGTCGGCCTCACCCGCGGCAGCGGCCGCGCCCACCTGGCGCGGGCGGCGCTGGAGGCGATCGCCTACCAGGCGGTCGACGCAGTCCGCGCCGAGGAGGCGGCTGCGGGTGAGCGCTTGGCGGAGCTGAAAGCCGACGGCGGCGCGACGGCAAACCGCTGGTTGATGCAGTTCCAGGCAGACTTGCTCGGCGTGCCGGTGATCGTGCCGGAGATCGCCGAGACGACCGCCCTTGGCGCCGCCTACCTGACCGGGATCGCAACCGGCCGCTGGAGCGCCGAGCAGGTCGCCGCGATGTGGCGGGAGGCGGCCCGCTACGAGCCGCGGATGGGAGGGGACGAGCGTGAAAGCCTGCTCTCCGACTGGCACCGGGCCCTGGAGCGCGCCCGGGGCTGGGCCGGCTGAACAACGCGTTCGTCCTTTCTTTCGCATAGGGCAACAAAGGACGAACGCGGTCGCGTAACCGCTGCGCGGACGAGGGGTACGCAGAGCACGACCGGCCCCCGCCGGCGCCCCCTTCCATGTCCGACATCAAGCCACAGGTCTACCGGGACGAACGCCCCGCCTCCTACTTCGACCGGTTCCACGCAAGAGCGCGCAAGGGGGTCGGCTGGACCTACACCTTCGTCCGCCTGCTGATCTCGCTGCCGACCCTGGTGCTCTACCGGGTGCGGGCGATCGGCCGCGAGAACGTGCCGAAGAGCGGCCCGCTGATCCTCGCCCCGAATCACTTCAGCCAGATGGACCACTTCTTCATCGGCCTCTACCTGCGGCGGAAGATCCGCTTCATGGCGAAATCGCAGCTCTTCGGCCCGCCCGTCCTCACCTACATCTACTCGCACGGCGGCGTCTTCCCCGTGCGCCGGGGGCACAAGGACGAGGAGGCCTTCGTCACCGCGGCGACGATCCTCGAGCAGGAAGGCATGCTGCTGGTCTACTCCGAAGGCGGTCGCTCGCGCAGCGGCGAGCTGGGCCGGCCGAAACCGGGAATCGGCCGGATTGCGCTGGAATCGGGCGCGCCGGTGGTCCCCGTGGCGATCTACGGCTCCGCCGCCGTGCGCCGCTGGAGGCGGCTGCGCTTCCCCAAGGTGACGGTCCAGTTCGGCGAGCCGCTCCACTTCCCGACCGAGCAGTCGCCCAGCCGCGAGCGCCAGCTCGAGGTCGCGACCGAGATCGCCGCCCGCGTGCGGGAGATGTACGAAGGGCTGGCTACTCGTAACGGGCATCGAGCTTCTCGAAGAAGCTCGGATCGTGCCCCGGCGTGACGATCGCATCCGGGTACTCGCGGCGGAACAGCTTCAGCTCCTGCAGCGAGCGCCGGTAGTTGTGGGCGTCGTAGGGGCGCGGCGCCAGCGGCGCGCTGCCGTCGAGCTGCGCCTCGGTGTAGGTGGCGTCGCCGCCGATGACGAAGTCGCGCTGCTCGAGGTGGGCGATCACCGACGTGTGGCCGGCGCTGTGGCCGGGGGTGTAGGCGAGGCGGATCGAGCCGTCGCCGAAGAGGTCGAAACAGCGGGCGAAGCTCGAGTAGGACTCGATCCCGCCGCGGTCGAAGTCGACCGTGCGGTAGTCGAAGGCGTAGTCGAAGTGGGCGCGCCGGTACCCGTTCAGCAGCGGCTTCGCCCCGACCGTCGCCGCCTTCCACTCGTGCTCGCTGACGACGAAGGTCGAGTTGGGGAACTCGGAGATCGCCGAGGCGTGGTCGAGGTGGAGGTGGGTCATCACCACAACCGGGACCTCGTTCGGGTCGAGGCCGCGGCTGCGCAGCTGCCCCGGCACGTCTGAGCCCGGCTCGAGCGAGAACTCGCCGAACCGGGCGGCGAGCCTGCCCACGTTCTCCTCGGCGTCGGTTGCGATCGAGGGATGCAGGCCGGTGTCGACCAGGATCGCGCCCGCGCTGGGATGGCGGATGAGGAAGGAGGGGCAGGGAACGGTCGCGGGCGGCTGGCCGCTGAGCAGGGCGCGCAGCAGCTTCAGCGTCTCGAAGCGGCCGCCCGGCCGTTCCATCATCGTCCGCGGCCAGGTGACGTGGCCGGCGATCAGCGGTTCGACGCTGACCGAGGCGCCCGGGGTGCCGCCGGCGAGCGGCTCGTGCAGCGGCTTCGCCTCCACGTGGACCTTCATCGCCCGGCCAGGTTAGCTTGTGCGCCGATGACCGACGCCCAATCGCGCATCTACAGGGACGGCCTGCTCGAGGGCCAGGTCTGCCTGGTCTCCGGCGCCGGCAGCGGCCTGGGGCGGGAGACGGCGCTCGAGCTGGCGCGGCTCGGCGCGGTCGTGGTCGGCTGCGGGCGGCGCGAGGAGCCGCTGACGGAGACCGCCGCCCTGGCCGAGGGCATGGCGGGGTCCTTCGAGCACGAGGCGCTCGACATCCGCGACGAGGACGGGGTGGAACGGCTCTTCGACGGCCTGCTCGAGCGGCATTCCCGCCTCGACGTCCTCGTCAACAACGCCGGCGGACAGTTCCTCGCCCCGGCCGAGTCGATCACGCCGAAAGGCTTCCGCACCGTGATCGAGCTGAACGTGCAGGGGACCTGGTTGATGACCCACGCCGCCGCGACCAGGGCCTTCATCCCGCAGGGCGGCGGCAAGGTGTTGAGCGTGACCCTCTCGCCGCACAACGGCATGCCGGGGATGGTCCACTCGGGCGCCGCACGGGCGGCGGTGGAGAACATGATGCGCACGCTTGCGATCGAGTGGGCCCGCTTCGGGATCAGGACCTGCGCCCTCGCCGCCGGCCAGTTCGCCACCGAGACCCTGATGACCAAGTATCCGCAGGTGGTGATCGACAACCTCGAGCGCTCGATCCCGATCGGCCGGGCGGGCCGCGCCGAGGAGATGGCCTGGCTGGTCGCCTACCTGGCCTCGCCGGCGGGCGACTTCGTCTCCGGCACGACGATCACGATCGACGGCGCCCGCGACAACTGGGCGGGGCCGTGGCCGCCAGAGGCGATCGCCAAGGGGGGCGAGCCGGTCGCCGAGGAGCGGCGGCCGAAGGACTAGCCGGCGCGCCGTTCGAGGATCACCAGCGGGATCTTGCGACCTTTGCTGCGCTTCTGGTAGTCGGCGTAGCCGTGATAGCTCTTCACCGCGCGCGGCCAGAGGCGCTCGCGCTCCTCGGCATTGGCCACGCGAGCGTGGACCGCGCGCCGCTCTCTGCCGACCTGGACCTCGGTGTCGGGATTGGCCATCAGGTTGTGGTACCAGGCCGGGTGCTTGGGATAGCCGCCTTTGGAGGCGACGATGACGACGTCGTCGCCGTCGGGGAAATAGAGCAGAGGGGAGGTCCGCTTCGTCCCGCTCTTCGCGCCGACGTGGTCGAGCAACAGCATCTTCCCCGGCACGCCGGGGAGCGTGTGGCCCAGCCGTCCTCCGGACGCCCGGTAGAGGGCCGTGTGGAGGCCCATAAAGCGATGGAGGGCAGGCCAGACCCGGTCCGCCAGGTCCAGATAGCGGGGCGTCTGCCTGCCCTCTGTCGCCGCGTGGCTCAGGTGTACATCCCTCCGAACATGCCGCCGGTGACGTTCAGGGTCTGGCCCTGGACGTAGTTGGAGAGCGGCGAGGCGAGGAAGAGGACCGGCCCGGACGCCTCGGTCGGCGTCGCCGGGCGACCCAGCGGGATGATCGCCGAGGCCATCGCCCGCATCTGCTCGGGGATGCCCAGCTCGATCTTCTCGCCGGTGGGCGAGGTCATCTCCTCGCCAGCCTCCTTGGCCGCGGTGAGGCGGGTTTCGACGAAGCCGAAGGCGACCGCGTTGACGTTGATCTTGAACTGGCCCCACTCCTTGGCCAGCGTTTTGGTCATGCCGACCACGGCCATCTTGGCGGCCGAGTAGTTGACCTGGCCGGCGTTGCCCATCGTGCCGGAGGTCGAGGAGATGTTGATCAGCTTGCGGAAAACCTCCTTGCCTTCGCCCATCTCCGCCTTGGCCGCCTCGCGCCAATAGGGGGCGAGGGCTCGGGCAACGCGGAAGGGAACGACGGTGTGAATGTCGAGCATCGCCTGGAACTGCTCGTCGCTCATCTTGTGGGCGACCCCGTCCCAGGTGTAGCCGGCGTTGTTGACGACGATGTCGACCGCGCCGAAGGCGTCGACGGCGGCGGCGACCAGCTGGTCGGCGGCGTCGGGCTTCGTCAAATCGCCTGCGTGGACGGTGGTCTCGCCGTCGATCTCGCCGGCGGCCTGCTCGGCGACGTCGGCGTCGAGGTCGTTGATCAGCACCTTGGCGCCCTCGGCGGCGAACAGCTCCGCGGTGGCGCGGCCGATTCCACGGGCGGAGCCGGTGACGATCGCCGCTTTCCCCTCAAGAAGTCCCATCGATCTGCGCTCTCCTATCTAGGTCGGAAGTCGGCGGGGAGGCTACAAGGAACAGCCCGATCCTGGTTGACCGGCCAGTCGATATATCGGGGCATTCGGCATAAGCCCTCGGCAGTCCCGGATAAAACCCTGACAAAATCTCGATTGCACCGTTTCATGTCGTGGAAATAAGTGTCGTGAATTGCGTGACATTTGTGACTTTCAACCCCCGTGTCATGGGAGGAAGGACTGGCAGGTCAGGTGCCGCATCGAACTTCGAAGTCAGGTGTCTGATAGACAGTAGATCGCGCCGAGCGCTCCCTGACTTCAACAAGCGTGTCCCGGCCGCTTCACCTCCCATGGGCGGTCGGGGCACACCTCCCTAGAAATGCCTCAGTCGCCGCCGCCGGCGATCGCGGCCAGGTCCCCCGGCCGCAGCAGCGCCAGCAGGGTGCCGCCGTCGACGATCGCCAGGCCGCCCTTCGACAGCTTGACCTTGGCGCCGGTGAGGCGGGCGATCTCGTCGGAGAAGTCCGGCTCGTGGCCGACCAGGAGAACGTCGCCGCGACCGGCGGCCAGCCCGAGCGAGTCGAAGCCGCCGCCGCGCAGCTCGTCGGCGACCTCGGCCTCGATGGCGAGCGCTCGGCAGGCAAGCCGGGCAGTGTCGGCGGCGCGCACCTTGGGACTGGTCAGGCAGGCGTGGACGTCGGCGCCGAGTGCGGCCAGCGCCCGGCCGGCCGTCTCGGATTGCCGTTCGCCCTCGGCAGTCAATCGCCGCGCTGCGTCGTCGCCGTTGTGGGGCTCGGCGACGCCGTGTCGCAGCAGGTAGATCACGCGCGGATCGTATGCGCTGCGCTCAGTCCGGCTGCGCGAGGCGGACGCCACCGTCGTCGGTGACGGTCCAGCGGGGATTGTGGGCGACCTCCCAGGGGTGCCCATCGGGGTCGACGAAGACGGCGCTGTAGCCGCCCCAGAAGGTCTCGGCCGGCTCGCGCCCGATGTCGGCGCCGGCAGAGCGCGCTTCCTCGATCGTCGCGTCGACCTCCTCGCGTGAGGCGAAGTTGACCGCGAGCGTCACCCCGCCCCAGCCGGGAGCGTCTTCCACGCAGCTGTCCTCGGCGAGCCGGGCCCGGTTCCAGAGCGCGACCACCATCTCGCCCGCTTGGAAGAAGACGACGTCGTCGCCGGGCTCCGCCCCGGTCGTCCAGCCGAGCGCTGCGTAGAAGCGCAGCGAGCGCTCCAGGTCGGCGACGCCGAGGGTGATCAGGTTGACCCGCTGCTTCATCGCTTCGCCGCCGGTGCCGGGCAGAGGTACAGCCGGTAATCGTAGATCGTCTCGAAGCCCATTCGCCGGTAGAGGCTCTCACCCATCGGCGACGCCTGCAACGAGGCCGACTCGGCGCCCATCTCGAAGCCGGCGTCGAGAGCGGCGGCGGTCATCGTGCGACCGAGGCCCCGTCCGCGCGCCTCCGCGGTGCAGCCGACCCAGTAAATGCCGGCGACCCCGTGGCTGACGATCGTCATCGATATGCCGGCGGGGCGGCCGTCGACGTGGGCCAGGAAGGCAGCGGCCCCATCGGCCCAGAGGTAATCGTGCTTCTCGTAGAAGGCGAAGATCTCGGGCGGGAAGCCGATGTCGGCGTAGGACTCGGTCGCCACCTGCCAGTAGTGGGCGGCGTCTTTGGCTGAGCTGACGCGGCGCAGCTCGGCGCCGGTAGGCGGGGCCGCGTCCTCCGGCTTCCAGTCCTCGAGCACCATCTCCGGCATCGCGTAGACGCTCTGCAGGCCGGCGCGCTCGGCGGCGGCGATCAGGTCGCGGTCCTCCGTCGCGCCGGCGCGCGCCCAGACGGCAAAGCCGCGCCCGCGCTCGGCGAAGAAGGCCCGCGCCTGGGCGAGGAAGTCGTCGGGATCGAGCCCGTCGTCTTGGCGGAAGGCGGCGTTGGAGATGACGGGATGCGTAGAGCGCCCCGCGCCGAAGAGCCGGCCCTCGGTGGCGTCCACCTCCGCACCCGGATCGAGCTCGAACAGGCGCCGCGAGCTCTCGATCGTGTTGCGGTGGGCGTTGCGATGAGACATCGGGGCCTCAGGGGGCTGGGCCGGTGGCTCGTCGGCTGAGCTCGTGCCCGGTCGAGGCGAGGTACGCGTCGAGCGCCTTCGACTTCTGCGTGTCCTCGTAGACCTCGTACTCGCGCAGCTTGCCCCAGGAGATCCGCCCCCAGATGACGTAGCGATTCTCGTAGACCCGCTCGCCCTCGGGCGAGTCGAGGTGGTCGCGCCCGCGGATGCAGATCGTCTGCTTCCAGGGAAAGCCATTGAGCACGACCTCGTCGGGATAGATCTGGATGCCGACCTCGGCGAAGCGCCGCAGCCACGGCTCCAGCTCGGCCTTGCCCTCGAACTCGCCGCCCCAAGAGCTGTCGCCGGGAAAGCGAAAGCGCACGTCCTCCGCGTCCATCCGCAAGGTCGGCCCGAGGTCGCCCTCGCTCGCCCGCGCCATGTTGCGGGCGATCATCCTCTTGGCCAGCCAGGACAGCATCTATGCCTCCTTTGCCGTGAATCGGTCGGTCGAAAGCTAGCGCGATCCGACTCGAGCTCGTGCGCCTACGATTGTGTCCGTGAGCGACGAAGACGTCATCCGCGCCGCCTACGCGGCCTTCAATGCCCGCGATATCGAGGCCGCTCTCGAGCTGATGCACCCCGAGGTGGACTGGTCCAACGCCTGGAAAGGAGGCCGCCTCGTCGGCCGGCAGGCAGTCCGCGACTACTGGAGCCGCCAGTTCGAGCAGATCTCGGGCAAGGTCGACCCCGAGCGCTTCGACCACGAGCCCGACGGCAGCATCACGGTCACCGTCCACCAGGTAGTCCATGACGCCAAGACCGGCGAGCTGCAAGCCGACACCCACGTCCTCCACCGCTACCGCCTCGAAGACGGCCTGATCCTCCGCATGGACGTCTTCGACGTTCCGGCCTGACGGGTTACAACCCCATCAACTTGCCGAGGATCTCCTTCATGATCTCGTCGGTACCGCCGCCGATTGGGCCGAGGCGGGCGTCGCGGACGGCTCGCTCGATGCCGTACTCGCGCATGTAGCCGTAGCCGCCGTGGATCTGGAGGGCGTCGTCGGCGATCTCGAGGACGGCACGCTGGGTGACGAGCTTGGCCATGGTCACGTCCTTGATGCAGTCGTGGCCCTCGTGGAAGAGGCGGAGGGCGTTGTAGGTGAGGGCGCGGGAGGCCTCGGCCTTGGTCGCCATCTCCGCCACCTTGTGGCGGATCGCCTGGAACTTGCCGAGCGGGCGGCCGAAGGCTTCGCGGTCGAGGGCGTACTCGACGCTCCTCTCGATCAGCCGCTGCATCGCACCCACGGCGCCGATCGCCATCAACAGCCGCTCCCAGGCGAAGTTGGCCATGATCTGCTTGAACCCCTCGTTCTCCACCCCGAGCAGGTTCTCGGCGGGCACTTCGACGTCGGTGAAGGCCAGCTCGCCGGTATCGGAGGAGTGCCAGCCCATCTTCTCCAGCTTCTGCGCCACCTCGTAGCCGGGCATCTCCCGCTCCAGCACCAGGAAGGAGATGCCGTGGTGGCCGCCCTCCTGGGTCGTCTTGCAGGCGCAGACCAGGAAGTCGGCGCGGACGCCGTTCGTGATGAAGGTCTTGGAGCCGTTGACGACGTAGCCGCCGTCGACCCGCTTGGCGAAGGTGGAGATGCCGGCGACGTCGGAGCCGGCGCCGGGCTCGGTGATCCCCAGCGCGCCGATCTTCTCGCCGGCGATGCCCGGGACCAGCCAGCGCTGCTTCTGCTCCTCCGTGCCGAAGTTGAAGATCGGCGGCATCGCGATCGAGGTGTGGGCGTTGAGCCCGGCGGCGACCCCGCCCGAGCCGCCCGAGCGGGCCAGCTCCTCGACCCAGACCGCGTCGTGCAGGTGGGTGCCGCCCTGGCCGCCGTACTCCTCGGGGAACTTCAGGCCGAAGAAGCCGAGCTCGGCACAGCGGCCGTAGAGCTCGCGGGGAAATTCGCGCGCCGCCTCCCACTCGTCGACGTTCGGCGCGATCTCCTTCTTGACGAAGCGGCTGACGGTCTGACGCAGCTCCTCGTGCTCCTCGCCGAAGGGGGGAAGGGTTGCGCGGGCGCCGCTGTCCTTGAGGATGGTCAGAGCCCGAGCGTATCGATAGCCATGACGTGCCCTTGGACGAATGATCAATTTGCTTGACATTCAAATACAGCTCTGTTTATAGTCGCTCGTACCAAATATATTTTGCATATTAAACAGTGAAATGTATTTAACAGCGAAAAGGAGCATCTTTTGAGACTCAAATCTCGATTTGTTACTTTGCTTGTCGCGGCTGTCGGAGTCATCGCACTGTTCGCTCTCACGGCGAGCGCGGCTCTCGCCGAAGTGCACTGGAACGTAACCAACAACGAAACTCACTGGAAAGGGACGTTGACCGTTGAAAAGGAAGGCAAATCGGCTAGCTGTCCGAACCTTGATATGAGGGTTCCAGTGGTGAACAACGCATCGAATCACGGCATCGCCTACCTTTCAGTAGGAACGATGGTGTTTTATATGGAACTCCCATGTTCGGGCGGAACCGAACTTTGGCTCTTCCGTGAAGGGGAAGCTTTTTTTAACGGTACGAACTACGAAATCAAATTCTATATAGGTAAATCCGGCATATATCTGTTGAGTCCTTTGGGAGAATACTTTGACAATCCATTCATTTTCACTGAATCGGCGATTGTCACCAACGGGTCCAAAGAAACTCCGTCGAAAATTACCTTCTCGAAATCAGAAATTGGAGGGGGATTTGGTGAACCCGTCACCACCATCTCGGGGACGCTGACGATGACGACCTCGTCGGGTGGACTGCTGACGTTGAGTAAATGACGGGAGGTAGTAAAGCCCCCCTCACCATCTCGGGGACGACCTCGTCGGGCGGACTGCCGACGTTGAATACCTGAATCGTAGCCACGCACCCGCCTTACCCTGAGACGCAGCATGAAGCCCGATCGCCTGCGGCGATCGGGCTTCATGCATCGCGGAGAGATCCACCGACATCTCGAAGCGAGCGCCCGAGGCCAAATGCCCGCCCATCCCTGGGGCGGGCGCAGGCAACGCTTATAGCCCGTAACTGCGCCCGATTACGTCGAGCATCACCTCGTCGGTGCCTGCGCCGATCCGGTTGAGGCGGACGTCGCGGTAGGCGCGCTCGATCTCGTACTCCTTCATGTAGCCGTAGCCGCCGAGGATCTGGATGCACTCGTCGGCGACCTCGCAGGCCATGCGCGAGGCGAAGAGCTTCGCCATCGTGATCTCCCGCACCGGGTACTCGCCGTTGGCGAAGCGCCAGGCGGTGGCGTAGGTGAACTGCTTCGCCGCCTCGGCCTTGGTCGCCATCTCGGCGAACTTGTGGCGGATCGCCTGGAACTTGCCGATCGGGCGGCCGAAGGCTTCGCGCTCCTTGGCGTACTCGAGCGTCTTCTCGATCATCCGTTCCGCCCCGGCGTGGCAGCCGGCGGCGGCGACCAGCCGCTCCCCCTGGAGCTCCCAGGCGATGTGGTAGAAGCCCTTGCCCTCCTCGCCGAGCACGGCGTCGGCCGGGACGCGGACGTCTTCGAAGGCGAGTTCGCCGGTGTCGGAGGCGTGCATCCCCATCTTCTCCAGCTCGGCGGAGACGCTGAAGCCGGGAACCTTCTCGCCGTTCTCGTCGCGCAGGTCGACGACGAAAAGGGTGATGCCGGCGTGGCGCTCCTCGGGATCGGTCTTGGCGACGAGGACGATGAAGTCGGCCCGCGGCCCGTTGGTGATGAAGGTCTTGGAGCCGTTGATCACGTATTCGTCGCCGTCACGGATCGCGGTCGTGCGGATGCCGGCGACGTCGGAGCCGGCGCCGGGCTCGGTGATTCCGAGGCAGCCCACCTTCTCGCCCTTCAGCCCTGGCGTCAGGTAGCGCTCCTTCTGCTCCTCGCTGCCGAGC
>JBKPOW010000218.1:0-15810 GCA_046733275.1 Actinomycetota bacterium | reverse complement strand
ATGTATAGAGCTTCAGCCATGCCACTGGCCATGCCCCTGCGTAATCGAGCGGTCGATGCGGGCGCTGCGCCGGGCACCTTCCTCCTCACTGGCTCCTCCCGCCCGACAGAGCGAGGATCGCACTCGGGGGCCGCACGCATCGTCAGCATCCGCATGCGTCCACTTGCGCTCTCCGAGCGCGGTCTCGCCTCCCCGACCGTCAGCTTGGGTGCTCTTCTGCGAGGAGACCGGCCGGATCCGACCGGCACTTGTGAGATCGGCCTCTCCGACTACGTCGGGGAGATCGTTTCCTCGGGATTTCCCGGCCTCCGCTCGCTCTCGGGTCGAGCCCTTCGGGCCCAGCTCGATGGCTATCTGCTGCGTATCGTCGATCGCGATTTCGAGGAGCTCGAGCACAACGTCCGTGACCCCACGGGGCTGCGCCGTTGGATGACCGCCTATGCGGCAGCGTCTTCTACCGCGGCTTCCTTCGAGACCATCCGCAATGCGGCGACCGCAGGCCATGGCGATAAGCCCGCCAGAACCACGACGCTTCGCTACCGCGATGTGCTCGAGCGACTCTGGGTCCTCGATCCGGTCGAGGCATGGCTCCCGAGCCGCAATCGGATCTCCCGCCTCTCCTCCCCTCCCAAGCACCAGCTCGCCGACCCCGCACTCGCCGCACGCCTGCTCGGCATCGACGCGGACGGCCTGCTCGAAGGTCGCGAGGCGGGATCGCCGATAACGCGCGACGGAACGCTGCTGGGCGCTCTCTTCGAGTCGCTCGTGACTCTCTCGATTCGCACGTACGCCCAGGTGGCGGAGACGACCGTCAAGCATTTGCGGACGGTCCGCGGCAAGCATGAGATCGATCTGATCGTCGAGCGGGCGGACGGACGTATCGTCGCGATCGAGGTGAAGCTGGCACGCAACGTGGAGGACAGGGACACCCGGCATCTGCACTGGTTGAAGGAGAGGGTGGGCAGCGACCTGCTCGACGCGATGATCGTCACCACCGGCGCTGAGGCCTATCGTCGGAAGGACGGGGTAGCCGTCGTCCCCGCGGCGCTGCTTGGTCCCTGAGCTCGAGCTGAACAGAGCCATCGTCATGCCCGCTGGCGGTACCAGCGCCCGGCGCTGGTACGGAAGACGACCACGTCGCGCCCGTCGATCAGGACCAGCTCGAAGTAGTGCCGCCACAACCGCCGCAACGTCCACCACCTGTCCTCGACCACCCACTCCTCCCGCACCGAGGCCACCGCGACCCCCTCCACCGCCACGGGGATCCCTTCGGCATCCACCTCCACCACCACCCGCCGGGGCGCATACAACCGCCGAATCCCCGGCGTCATCGCGACGGCACGGGGTACGGCGTCAGCAGCGTGCGGCGCTCGGGGATGCGGGAGGCGCTGTCGACCGGGAGGACCTTGAGCAGCGAGTCGGCGCCCTGGGCGGCGCGCACCTCGCGCAGCGCCGCGACGAGGCGGTGGCGACGCGATTCCTCCCCGGGCGGCGAGAGCTCCATCTGCTCGGCGGCGCGGCCGCCGAGACCGACCGCGCGCAGCGAGAGCGAGACCGCGGGCGCCGGCAGCTCCTGCAGCCGCGGTAGGAGCACTCCGCGCAGGGCTCGAGCCGACCCCGTGGGCCGGCCGAGACCCTGCGCGACGCTCCAGCTGCCGCCGTCACCGAGGGTGGCGCCGAGGCGAATCCCCAGCAACGCTCGCCCCTGACGCCGCGGTGCGGCAAGCAGTCGATCGACCAGCAGCTCCAGCGCTCGCTCCAGCCGGCTGCCGGCCGTCCCCTCCGGTAGCTCGATTTCCTCGAGCAGCTCCTCCCAGGCGCCGTGCACGGTGCGGACGAGCAGCTCGTCCTCGCCGCGGGCGATGCGCAGCGCGCGCAGGCCGGGCGGCCCGAAGCGGTCGGCGACGTGGTCGGGGGAGAGCTTCGCCAGCTCGCCCAGCGTGCCGATCCCGAGCCGCCCGAGTGCCTCGACCAGGCGATCGGCCTCGCGCTCGGGCAGCCCGACGCGATCCCGCAGAGCGGAAACCGGCAGGTCAGAGAGGAAAGTCCTCATACGAACGTATGTTCGTATACATCGCAGACGACATCTACCTACGAAAGGTTTCTTTTGCGGTCGGCCTAGAGCTGGGTGGCCACAACGGCCGCGAAGCCAGCGATCAAGGTGCTGATCGTGCCGCCGGCGATCTGCAACATCGTCCGCTGAAGCCCATCGAAACGAGCATCGAGCCGATCGAAGCGCGTATTCATCTCCAAACGGAGGTCGCGGAATTCCGCATCGACCTGGTCGAATCGCTTATCGACATCGTCAAAGCGACGATTGACTTCGTCCCTGAAGTCATCCAGCCGCTCGTCGGTCCAGGCCTCTCTCATCTTGTACATGGTCGCAGATGCTAAGACAACACGTCGCGCAGGTGGTGCGCTGGATCTAAATCTTCAGAGCTAACTTCGTGCCGAAACAGTGCCGGCGAGGCGCGCGGCTTCATCTGGGCCGAGGTAAGGGAGGAGGATCAGCTCGGCGCACTCGGGGAGCAGGTCCTCGAGCTCCTCCCCCTCGCGCAGATTGGCGGCGATCGCCTGACGCGGCCAGCCCTCAACGCCCTCGACCCGCTCGACCGTCTGCTCGATCGCCGCGTCGAGCAGGGCGAGGAAGGCGGCTTCCTTGTCGGGGTGGTGCTTGTAGAAGGTGGCGTAGCCGACGCGGGCGCGGCGGACGATCTCCTCCATCGTCGTCTCCTGGTAGCCCTGCTCGGCGATCGCCTCGAGGATGCGGCGGCGCTGGTCGGCGGCGGCGCGGTCGCGGCTGACCGGCTCGGCGCCGGGCGGCTGCCGCGAGTCCTTTCCGGGAAGGGCACGCACTGGCCCAGCAAGGAGCAGCGAACTCAGAAGATGTCGGCCGCGGTGACCGCTAGGACATCGTCGGCATTGTCGACTCGCTCGCGGGCGCAGATCGCGTAGCGAAGCTCGTCCGCCAGTCGAGGCAGCGCGGCGGACTTTCGCTCCAGCTCTGCGCGCAGCCGTGCCCCGTTGACGCGCTTGGCCCACTTCGCCTCGCCGAGGAGCACCGCCTCGCGTCGCTGGCCGGCGAGAGCGACGGCGTCTACCTCCGCCGGGTCCTCGGCGCTCGTCCAAAATGGCCCGATCGCGACGATGTTGTCGCCGAGCTCGCCTGCGTCGGCTCGCTTCCGAAGGTGGTCACGGAAGGCCTCCTCCCAGGGGCCGCCCATATGGTCGTCGAGCGAGCTGAGCAGCACGGGCAGGATGCTCTGTCCCAGGCCGCGCTCGATCTCCGGCCGGAACCGATCCAGCACACCGAGCCAGAAGGCAAGGAAATTGTCGGCGATCCTGTAGATGCGCCTGCGAGTGCGGCGCGGGTCCTCGGTAACCGGCACGACCCGCTCGACCAAGCGAAGAGCGACCAGTCTGTCCAGGGTTCTGCCCGGATCCGCGCGCACGGCCTGTTCGATCTCATTGAAGCGAGAGCGCCCGGTGGCGATCGCGTAGAGAACCAAGCGGGCCAACTCGCCTTCCTCTCCCTCGGTGGCAAGCACCAACTGGCCCTCGGTGAGGAGCTGGCCTCCGGGCGTGCAGGCCAGGCGGGCGAGATTGGTGCGGGGGCTCGCGCCCTGGTCCCACCAGCGCAGGTACAGCGGCATGCCGCCCACCAGCCCCCAAACCAAGGCGCGTTGCGCCGGGCCCAACTTGGGCAGCATCTGCGCTGCCTCGTGGGGACGGAAGGGGTGGAGAAGGAGGGACAGATCGAGACGTCCATAGAGGGGGGCACGCTCCTCCTGCATCGCCTCCATCGTCCTCACGGCCGAGCCGCAGAGCAAGAGCTTGAGCTTGGTACGCGAGCGAAGGCGGTCCCAGGCGGCGCGGAGCAGGGTCGGCAACTCCGGCGAGGTCTCGACCAGGGCGGGCCACTCGTCGAGCACGAGGAGCAGCGGCCGATCGGCTGCCGCAAGCGCCACGGTCTCGAGGGCGTCGTCCCAGTCGACAAACGGCCGGGCGGCAAGGTCGCGGGGGTTGTCGCCCAGAAGCGGCTCGGCGGCGCGGGCAAGCGCGGCGAGCTCGGCGGCCGCGGGTCGCCCGCCACCGGTGTGGAAGATGGTCGGACGGTCTGCCGCGAAGTGCTGGATCAGCGCCGTCTTCCCTACTCTGCGCCGTCCCCAGACCGCACCCAGGGCCGCCTCGCGCTTGGACCACCACGCCTTCAATTGCTTCAGCTCATCGAGCCGATTTACGAACATGTGAAAGAGCTTACCGACAGCAGATGTCGCCGACCCTAGATGTCGGCGACCTTGCATGTCGGCGACCAGGCTTCCTGGCGTATACGCTGCCCGCATGAACGAGGGCGATTCGTGCGCTGAGCTTTTAGCGGCGCATTTCGCCGCGGGGCGGCATCTGGTGGTGGGCCTCGATCCCGATCCGGCGCGGATTCCGGAGGCGGTCGCGCCGGGTGCGGCAGCGGCCGAGCGGGTGGTCGAGTTCAACCGCCGCATCGTGGAAGCTACCGCCGACGTCGCCGCCGCCTACAAGCCCAACTCCGCCTTCTACGAGGCGCTCGGGGAGGACGGCTTCTACGTGCTGGAGGAGACGGTGGCGACAGTTCGCCAGCGAGCCCCGGGCGCTGCCGTGATCCTCGACGCCAAGCGGGCCGACATCGGCTCGACCAACGCCGGCTACGTCGCCGCGGCATTCGACCGGCTGGGGGCGGACGCGGTCACGGTCCATCCCTGGCTCGGCGGCGAGGCGCTCGCGCCCTTCCTCGAGCGGGCCGAGAAGCTCGTCTTCGTCCTCGCCCGTACCTCCAACCCGGGCGCCGGCGAGCTGCAGGACCTGGTCGCCGACGGGGCGCCGCTCTACCGCCACGTCGCCCGCGCCGTCGCCGGTGAGTGGAACTCGAACGGCAACTGCGGCCTCGTCGTCGGCGCCACCTACCCGGAGGAGATGCGAGCGATCCGCGAGGACGTCCCCGCCGAGATGCCGATCCTCGTCCCAGGCGTCGGCGCCCAGGGCGGCGACGTCGCCGCGGTGGTGGGCGCCAACCGCGAGGCCGGCAGCGACGCCTTCCTCATAGCCGCATCCCGCTCGATCCTCTACGCCTCGAGCGGCGAGGACTTCGCCGACGCGGCCCGCGCCGCCGCCGAGGCGCTGGACAGCCAGATCCGCTCCGCTTAGCCCTTGGCGATTCCGGCCGCCTCGGCGCTGCCGAGGTACGGCGTCAACGTGAACTCGACCAGGTCGGGGAGCAGCTCCTCCAGCTCCTCGGTCTTGCCGGCGATGATGCGGCGGGAGATCAGCGAGACCATGCCGCCGACCAGCGCTTCCTCGGTGGTCGGCGAGAGGCGGGCGAGGACCTCGGGCGGGCGGCCTTCGCGGCCCTGCTGGAAGTAGGGGACGAAGCTCTGGATCGCCGCGTCGTAGCGCTCGACCACGGCCGGGCCGGCGACCAGCGCCTCGACCATGCAGAGGCGCGCCAGGTTGGGCTCGGCGGCGAGGAATTTCAGCATCGCCTCGATCCCACCGCGGATCGCCCGCGGCCACTCCTCGCTCTCGTCGAAGGCGGCCGAGACCCGCTCCTGCAGTTCCTTCATCACCGTGTCGTAAGCCGCGACGAAGCACTCGTCCTTGCTCGAGAAGTGCTCGTAGAAGGTGCGGCGGGAGACAGCGGCGGCACGGGTGATGTGGGCGATCGTCGTGCCGGCGTAGCCGTTCTCGGCGATCGCCTCGGCGATTCCGGCGATCAAGCGCTCCCGCTGGTTATGGGTGACAAACTCGCGCGGGAGGCCGTGGCGGCCCGGCGGCAGGCGCGCCAGCTCGGGCGGATAGCCCTCCGCATCGCCCTCCGGCGGCTTCTGTGATTTCTCTGCGCGTTTGCGTGCGATCTCGCGAGCATATCCCTCCCGCGCAGCGGATTCGTGCTGCAACTCTGAAATAGCCGCGTCGATACCTAAATAGGGCATGACCACGGCCGACATCAGCTGCGGCACCAGCGCAGGCAGCTCGTCTACATCGCCGCGCACGACCCGCGAATAGATCTGGCCGTAGGCGGAGCCGGCCAGCGCCTCGGCCGTCGTGTGGGGCACCGATTCGGGGTCCTCCATCTCCTGGCGGCCGGCGTCGATCAGGGCGGCAATCACCCGCATCGTCATGTCGCGGCGGGCGCGGGCGGCATCGCCGGCGGCGAGCACCTCGACTCCGAAGGAGGCGCGGCCGGGGTCCCTGCTGAGGCCGCGGATCACCTCGTAGGCGACGGCGCGCAGCCGGTCCGGCCACTCCTCGTGGCTCTCGTAGGCCCGCACCATCGTTTCCAGGCACTCCTCGTTCTGCTCCTGCCAGGCGGTGAGGAAGCAGTCGTACTTGCCGCGGAAGTGACGATCGAAGGCGGGGCGGTCGAGCTCGGCCCGCTCGAGGATCGACTCGATCGTCGTTTCGCCGTAGCCGCGCTCGGCGGCGACCTCGATCAGGGCGGCGAGGATGCGCGCGCGCTCCGAGCTGCCGGTCTGCTCGCGGGTCTCGGTATCGAGCACTAGCGCATGCGGCCCCCGATCCCTGCCCTGTCTACCTGCGGTCCGGCTGCTTCTGCGGTTCCGCCGCCGTGCGCTTGGCCGCGTCGGCGCCGACGTACGGCGTGAGCGAGAACTCGACCAGCTCGGGGAGGAGCTGCTCGATCTCCTCCACCTGTCCCATCACGATGCGCTGGTAGATGATCCAGAAGATCCCGCCGACGATCGTCTCCTCGAGTGTCGACGGCAGCTGCTCGCCCTTCGGCGCGACCTTGCGACCCATGCGGAAGAGCGGCACGAATGCCTGGATCGAGCGTTCGTAGCGCTCGACCGCGGCCGGGCCGGCGGAGAGTGCCTCGACGATGCAGGTGCGGGCGAGCGCCGGCTCGCCGGCGACGTAGCGGAGGAAGGCGCCGAGCCCGGCGTTGACCCGTTCGGGCCAGCTGTCGACCCGGCTGGCGGCGTCGACGACGCGCTGCAACGCCTCTTTGACGGCGAACTCAGAGGCGGCGAGGAAGCAGTCTTCCTTGGAGGAGAAATTCTCGTAGAAGGTGTTGCGGGCGATGCCGGCGCGCCGCACGATATCGGCAACGGTGACGGCCCGATAGCCCTTCTCGACCGTCTCCTCGGCGAGGGCGGCGATGATCCGCGCGCGCTGGTGCCTGGTGATGAACTCACGCGGTAGAGGGTGCCTTCCGGGGGGCATTCTGGTTGCCTGGGGGACACGCTCAGCCACGAAAATCCAGGCTACTCTCGGCCCGCCGAACTTCAAGCTGGACGACTGGACGAGATACCGTTACAGTACCGAGGTCTAGACAACCTGTTCCCTGGATCTCGAAGGAGGGATGACTATGGGGAGGCAGGCCGCAACCAACGTCCGGGCAGGGGCCGAGGGGACCGGCAGCGTCAGGGAAGTGAGACCACTCCCCCACTCCTCCAAGCTCGAGCTTGTGAACTCTTCCAAGCGCGAAAAGATCCTCGTGGGAATGCTGGAGGCGGTCGGCGCCGAGGGCTACGACGCGACCTCCGTACGCACGGTTTTGGACCGAACCGGCCTCTACAGGCAGGCCTTCTACGACGAGTTCGCCGACAAGGACGCCTGCTACCTGGCGGCGCTCGAAATGGGGATCGAGCGGCTCGAAGCGACGGTGGCAAGGGCGGCGGCGAGCGAAGAGAGCTGGCGCGGCAAGCTGCGCGCCGGCCTCGGGGCGCTGCTCGACCGGCTCGACGAGGAGCCCGATTTCAGCCGCGGCGTGATCGTCGAGGTCCACGCGGCCGGCCCGGAAGCGCTCTCGAGACGTGCCGAAGCGCTGAAAAGGGCGGCCGATTTCATCGATCTGGCACGGCGGGAGGAAAACGGCCCGGAGTCGCCGCCGCAGATCGCCCCGGAGGGGATCGTCGCCGGCATCCACGCGATCGTCCATTCACGGCTCTCCACCGGGGCTACCGACGGTTTCCGCGCCCTCCTGCCGGAGTTCATGTACTTCGCCGTGCTGCCCTACTTCGGCGCCGAGGCGGCCGCGGCGGAGATGCAGGCCGCCCGGGCCTAGCCGCGGCGGCGTTGGACAGAGCCCAGGTCCTGCCCTACATTGGGTTGCCGATGGATTCGCCGCCGACTTCGAATCCAGACGCCCCGCTCGATCGTCCAGATGCCCCGCTCGATCGTCACGGCCTGCCGCGCGCCTACGTCATCCGCACCGAGCGTGAGCGCCTGATGGAGGCGATGGTGAGGGTCTCCGCCGCGAAAGGCTACGAGGCGACCACGGTTGCCGACGTGATCGAGTACGCCGGCGCGACCCAGGAGAGGTTCGAGGAGATATTCGGCGACAAGGAGAGCTGTTTCCTCGAGGCCTACGAAGCGGTCTTCGACGTGCTGATCACGCACGTCACCGCGGCCTTCGAGGCGGCGGCCAACGAACCCTGGCCGGAGCAGATCGCGGCCGGATTGCGGGCCCTGGTGGAGCTGCTCTCGATGGAGGCCGACATCGCCCGCATGGCGATGGTCGAGGTGACCGCGGCGGCGGGAGAGGATGCGCGCGAGCGCTACCGGGCGATGTTCGCTCGCTTCACGCCCTTCTTCGAGCAGGGGCGCGACTACGCCGACAAGGAGGCCGAGCTGCCGGCCGATACCGCTCGCTTCGCGATCGGCGGCGCGGCCTCGATGATCTTCGACGAGGTGCGGGCGGGACGGGGACCGGAGCTGAAGCGAATCCTTCCCGACCTGGTCTTCGCCGTGCTGATGCCGTATCTCGGGCCGGAGGCGGCCGAAGACGAGATGCGGCGCGTGACGCACGAGAGTGGTTGAGGGAGGAGTCAGACGCCTTGTCCGTGACGCCCCTCTCCGGAGGCGAAACGGGCTGCGCCTCTCGCCGCGACGTCCAGCACGCTCATACCTAGCTTGCGCTCCAGCTCCAAGCCGTCGGCTAGGGGCTGACCGAAGCTTTCTATGGCTGCGCGGCGGTCGGCGAGCATGGTCTCCTGGGGGAAGCTCGCGATTCGCTCAGCCAGCTCCAGGGCTCGGTCTAGGTGCTTGCCTGGTTCGGTTATCTCATTGACCAGGCCGATCTGCTTCGCCTCCTCGGCTTTCACGGGGCGGCCGGTGAGGATCAGCTCCAGCGCGCGGCCCATGCCGACGACGCGGGGCAGGCGCTGGGTGCCGCCGTCGAGCAGCGGCACGCCCCAGCGCCGCTCGAAGAGGCCGAAGGTCGATTGGGGCGTGGCGATACGCATGTCGCACCAGAGCGCCAGCTCGACCCCGCCAGCCAGGCACCAGCCGTCGATTGCGGCAATCGCCGGCTTGGCCGGGGTGAGCCGCGACGGGCCCATCGGCCCGTCGGGATGGCTGACGTCGAGGTTCATCGCCTTCAGGTCGGCGCCGGCGCAGAAGGCCTCGCCGCCGGCGCCGGTGAGGACGAGCACGCGGGCGCTCTCGTCGGCTTCGAAGTCCACTAGCCCCTGGCGGAACGCCTCCGCCGCCTTGGCGTCGATCGCGTTGCGCCGCTCCGAGCGGTCGATGGTGAGGACGGCCGCCGCCCCGACCCGCTCGTAGCACAGCTCGTCGCTCATCGCCGCCGCAGTCTGCCTGAAACGACGAAGTAGGGAGCGGGCGGGCTAGTCGCGGCGTACCTCCGGGTCTCGCCGACGACGCCCGACTCCCCGGGTACGCCCCGGCGCGCCGCGGTCATCAGGGCAGGCACTGAGTGACCGTTCGCCAAGCTAGAGACCTTTCCGGACGCCGCCCGGTTCCACCTCGGTCGACATGGAGTGGCTTCAGCCCCGAATGCAAAAAGCGGCCGGGGGTGACGCCCAAAGCCTGCCTCGCGCGTAGCCTTCGCACGTAGAAGCTCTTTGCGCCACCTTCAAGACGGTGTCCCGCTGGGCTTCCGCGGGTCTTGTCTTTCCCAGTCGCAGGATCAACTTAACTCGGCGCCCCGGGCGCGTCTAGGGGCGGCCCGACGCCGACACCGCAAAGTCCGGTGAAATCGCCCCCGGTTACCCTGCCCGGATGCGCATCGACAGCATCCTCGACTCGAAGCGGCCGGTCTTCTCGGTCGAGTTCTTCCCGCCGAAGAGCGAGGAGGCGACGGCGCAGCTCTACGCGACGGCGCGCTCGCTGCGCGAGCTGGAGCCCGACTACGTCTCAGTCACCTACGGCGCCGGCGGCTCGACCCGCGACGGGACGGTGGAGATCACGCGGGCGCTGAAGGACGAGCTCGGCTTCGAGACGATGGCCCACCTGAGCTGCGTCGGCGAGACCACCGAGGGGCTGACGACGACGCTGGACCTGATCGCCGCCGCCAGGATCGAGAACGTCTTCGCCCTGCGCGGCGACCCGCCGCGCGGCCAGGCGGACTTCGTCCAGCCCGAGGGGGGCCTCGGCAGCGCCGCCGAGCTGGCCGCCTTCATCGGCGGGCGCTGGGAATTCTGCATCGGCGGTGCCTGCTTTCCCGAGGTTCACCCCGAGGCGCCGGACCTCGACACCGACCTCGACTACCTCAAGACCAAGGTCGACTCGGGCGCCTCCTTCCTCATCACCCAGCTCTTCTTCGACAACAAGGTCTACTTCGACTTCGTCGCGGCGGCGCGGGCGAAGGGCATCGACGTGCCGATCGTCGCCGGGATCATCCCGGTCGCCAGCTTCGCCCAGACGAAACGAATCTGCGAGCTCTGCGACGCGACGATCCCGCCGCGGCTGGAGGCCGCCTTCGCCGCCGCCGACGGCGACGAGGAGGCCGAGTTCGCGCTGGGGGTCGCTTACGCCGCGCAGCAGTGCTCCGAGCTGCTCGCAGCCGGCGTCCCCGGGATCCACTTCTACGCACTCAACCGGGCGCCGGCGACCCGCGCCGTGCTCGGCGCCCTGCTTGCGGGGAGGCCATGGGAGAGCTGAGCTACCAGGGCTACCGGATCGGCTTCGAAGAGTACGGCGAAGGCGAGCGGCCGATCGTGCTCGTCCACGGCCTACTGATGAACCGCACGATGTTCGCCCAGCTGGGGCCGGCGCTGGCCGAGCGCGGCAACCGGGTGATCTGCGTCGACCTGCTCGGCCACGGCGGCTCCGACCAGCCCGACGACCTGCGCCTCTACTCGATGCCGCTCTTCGCCGAGCAGGTGACGGCGCTGCTCGACCACCTCGCTCTGGAGCAGGCGGCGGTCGGCGGCACCTCGCTCGGCGCCAACGTCGGCCTCGAGCTGGCGGTGCGCCACCCGGACCGGGTCAAGGCGCTCTTCGTCGAGATGCCGGTGCTCGACAACGCCCTCGCCGCGGTCGCCGCGATCTTCGCCCCGATCCTGCTCGGCCTGCGGGTCGGCCGGCCGGCGATCGAGCTCAGCTCGCGCCTGGCGCGACTCGTCCCCCGCACCAACTTCCTCGTCGACATCGGCCTCGACTGGCTGCGGCGACGGCCCGGGCCGTCGATCGCCGTGCTCGAGGGGCTGCTGCTCGGCGAGACCGCGCCGCCACGCGAGCAGCGCCGCCTGATCGACCGCCCGACCCTCGTCGTCGGCCACCCGCGCGACCCCCTCCACCCCTTCAGCGACTCGGGGATGCTGATCGAGGAGTTGGCCAACGCGCGCCTGGTCGAAGCCAACTCGATCCTCGAGTGGCGGACCCGGCCGCAGCGGCTCGACGATGAGCTGGCGCGGTTCCTTGACGAAGTCTGGGGAGTGCCTGGCGGGGGTACGGGGGCCAACGGAAACGGCCGAAGTGCCGCTCCTATGGCAGGATAGGGGCCTTCGAGATGGCGAATCGCAGGGAGGAAGAGAGGGAGAGGCTCCGCCAGGCCCGGCAGCAACGCGAAACCGGGCAGGACAAGTCGGAGCGCCGACGCCTGTTCGCGGTCTATGGGGCGGCCGGGCTGATCGGCCTCCTGGTGCTTGTCGGGGTGGTCGCCCTGGTCGCCGGCTCCGGGGGCAGCGAGGACGGCAACGCGCACCTGCTCGCCTCGACCGGCGAAACCAACGGCTTCAAGCTGGACGAACGCGCCGGCACCGAGCCGCCCGCGGCGAAAGCCACCGACCTCGAGCAGGCGGCGAAAGCGGCCGGCTGCGATTTGCGGCTGAAACTTAAAGACGAGGGGCACAAACACCTGCCGCCGACCGGCCCGGAACCGGACTACGGGACGACGCCGGCGACCTCCGGCAACCACGCCGGCTCGCCCTACCAGCAGGCCGACGGCGCCTACAGCGAAATGCCCGACGAGCTCTTCGTCGTCCACGCGCTCGAGCACGGCCGGATGGCGATCCAGTACAGCCCCGACTTGCCCGAGGAGGACCAGCTCGAGCTGAAGGGCCTCTACGACACGATGTTCGGCGGCACGCTCTTCTTCCCCAACGAGAACATGGACTACGAGGTGGCGGCCTCGACCTGGACCAACCTGCTCGGCTGCGACGAATACAAAGGCGCGGCGACGCTCGACGCGATCCGGGCCTTCGGCGCGGAAACCTGGGGCAAATACGGCGGCGAGCCGGTGAACGCGTTCGGTCTGCGCGGCCCGACGCCCGCCGAACCGCGCGGCTAGCTCGCCCTGTAGGCGGGGAAGAATCCGGCGCTGGCCCGGCCCGCCGCGAGGCGGTCGTAGGCCTCGCGGTCGGCGACGATCTCGGAGACGCGCCAGCGCTGCTCGCGGTTGGCGAAGCCGCGCTTGAACTCCTCCAGCGGGTCGCCGGGGGAGAGCCCGCCGCCGAGGTTGAGTGGCAGTCCCTGCTCGGCGGACAGCTCGACCAGTGCCGCGACGACGTTCTTCATCGGCGAGTCGCGCAGGTGGGCGTCGGCGCTGCCGCTGAGGTAGTAGTGGAGGAAGCCGTCGCTGCGGACGGTGAGCGAGGCGGCCGCCACCCCGCCGCCGGGGGCGCTGGCCAGGGCGAGCCAGGCGCGGTCGGACTCGAGCAGGCGGTCGAAGTAAGCGGCGCCGAAGAAGTAGCGCTCGGCCGCGTCGGCGCGGCGCATCGTCTGCTCGTAGGCGGCGAGGAAGCCAGCGCGCTGCACGGCGGTCGTCTGTGGGCCGGGGATGAGCTCGACCTCGTAGCCGGCGCGGCGGTTCTTGTTGATCCGGTTGCGGTCGCTGCCGCGGCTCTTCGGCGGTAGCGCCGGGTCGGCGACGAGAACGAGGTTGCGCTCGGCGCTGCCGCCGAGCGGCAGCGGCTCGGCGAGCGTGTGGCGGATGAAGATCGAGACCAGGCCGGGCGGGGAGAAGTCGACGTTCGCGGAATCGATCGACGCATCCGACATTGACCCCCCTCTGGCGTGGTCGATGTCGGATGCGTCGCGACGAAAGGCGATCCCGGGGTAGCCGTAGGGGGAGATCGCGTCGCGCTCGTCCGTGCCGGGGATCTCGCGCACGATCAGCGGCGCGACGAGGGCGGCGTCCTTCGCCTCGATCCGCAGCGTGTGGGTAACGCCCTCGGCATCGAGGAAGGGGCGCGAGCGGAAAAACTCCGCGCTCTCCGCCACCTCGCCGGCGTCCTCGATCAGCTCCGCCCTCACGGCAGCAGGTCCGCGGCCGCGGCCCGGAACTCCTCGGGGAGTACGCCCCAGACCTCGCAATGGTCGGTCCCGTCCGGGCGCTTCAGGTGGCCGCGCATCGTCCCCTCGTGCACCCAGCCGAGACTGCGGACGGTCTTCTTGGCGACCTCGTTGCGGGCGGGAATGCGGCCGTAGACGCGGTGCGCACCGAACTCGTCGAAGGCCTTGGCGATCGTCAGCGCCTCGGCGCGGCGGCCGACCCCCTTGCCGCGCACGTCGTCGCCGATCAGCGCCCCCAGCTCCGGCGCGGTCTGGCGGAAGAGGCCGTAGAGGGCGGTGAAGCCGACCGGCTCCTCGTAGCCCTCGACCACGATCGCGTACTTGCGGTCCTCGCCGGAGTCGTCCATCGCCCGCTCGACCCATGCCTGCGCTTCCTCGCGCGAGAACCCATCGCGCTGCTCCATCAGCGTCCTCGTCGCCTCGGGGTTGTTGAACCAGCGGTGCACCGCCGCGGCGTCGCCGGACTCGAACTTGCGCAGGCTGACGGCAGGGCGGTCGTTCATCGCGAGAACCCTAGTCCGGGGCGAGGCCGTGGCCGGTTACGAGCAGCCAGGCGGTCTTGGCGAGGATGCGGGCGTCGAGGGTGGCGCTGCGTCGGTCTACGTACTCGACGTCGAGCTCGATCCTCTCCTCCCAGGGAATGCCGGCACGGCCCTGCACCTGCGCCCAGCCGGTGAGGCCCGGCCTGACCTGGTGGCGGCGGTGCTGGAACGGGTTGTAGTCCTCGACCTGGGCGGGGATGGTCGGACGGGGGCCGACGATCGCCATCTCGCCGCGCAGCACGTTGATCAGGTTGGGGATCTCGTCGAGCGAGGTGCGGCGCAGGAGGCGGCCGGCGGCGGTGACCCGCGGGTCGTCGCGGGAGACGACCTTGCCGACGCCGACCGGGTCGGACCCCGGCACCATCGTGCGCAGCTTGAGCAGCTCGAACTCGTGCCCGTCCCTGCCGACACGGCGCTGGCGGTAGATCACCGGGCCGCGGCTGCCCAGCTTGATCGCGATCGCGGCGGCGAGCAGGACCGGGGAGAGGAGAACGAGGGCGATCGCCGCGACGACGACATCGAAGGCGCGGGGCATCAGACCACCGCCTCCCACGGGTGAGGGGCCACATCCGTCACCTGGTGCCTCCGGCCTTCTCCCACGTTCCCGGCGCGCCGTGGCGCAGCCTGTCCCAGAGGCCGAGCCCGATCGAGGCCGTCGTCATCACGTAGTAGCGGGCGATTCGCAGCGGGGCCAGCGGCAGGACACGACCCAGCAGAGCCGCGGCGAGCAGGGCGAGCTGGGCGACCAGGGTCGCGGTGTAGATCCAGTCCTTGCCGAGAAGGGCGACATTGGCCGCCAGCGCGACCAGGTGCAGGAGCGGCGTCGCGTAGCGCAGCAGCCGGTGTGAAGCGATCTCGAAGGCGTAGAGCGTCGGGTAGCCGCCGGGGCGGAGCATCCCTTCGCGCACGACGATGTCCCAGACGCCGACCATCATGCGCCGCTTGCGGGCGAGCTCGCCCTCCAGGGTTGGCACCATCTTCTCCTCGGCGCGGGCCCAGGGCGCGTAGAGCGAGCGTTTGCCGCGCTTGGCGAGCTGGAAGGGCAGCGAGAGATCGTGGCTGCCTGCCGGCGGCAGGGGTACGTACTCGTCGGCGCGCACGGCGTAGATCGCACCGTTGCCGGCGGTGACGCCGGCCAGCGCCGACTCCATCTCGCGCACCGCCATCTCATAGCGCCAGTAGCCGCCCTCGGGGTTGCCGTCGCCGGGGTCGAGGAAGCGGACCTGGCCGCAGACGTAGGCGACGGCGGGATCGGCGAAGGGCTCGACCAGGTGGCGCAGCGCGTCCGGCGCCCAGGCGCTGTTGGCGTCGGAGAAGGCGAGGATCTCGCCGGAGGCGCGCTCGGCGCCCGCGTTCTGGGCGGCGACCTTGCCGCCGCGCGGCAGGTCGAGGACGAGGTCGGCGCCGGCGGCCCGGGTGCGCTCGACCGTGGCGTCGCTGGAGCCGTCGGAGGCGACGATCACCTCCAGTCGCTCGCGCGGATAGTCGAGCGCGAGCGCGTTGGCAACCTTGGCGGCGATCACCTCCTCCTCGTCGAAGGCGGCGACGATCAGCGAGACCCGGGGCGGCTCCTCCCAGGTGCGGGGGCTGAGGGTAGGCCGGCGTCGCGTGGCGACGAGCGCGCGCAGGGCCAGCGGGTAGCCGAAGTGGGTGTAGGCGATCAGCCCCGCGCAGAGCCAGAAGAGGGCGGCGATCATGGGCTTCGCGGGGGAGGGGATAGGGGTATCCCTCCCCTATCCCC
>JBKPOW010000217.1:0-10342 GCA_046733275.1 Actinomycetota bacterium | reverse complement strand
CGGCCCAGAATCGGCCGCCTCCCGCCGGACCGGGACCGCCCTGGGTCGCGTCGAGCTGGATCGTCTCAGTCCCGTTGAGGCGAGCGAATAGCTGTTCGCCAGAGGTCCAGAAGATGCGCGAGCCGTCGGCGGAGATCGCGTTGCGAACGATCGAGCGGTTCATTTCGCAGTTGCTCCCCGGGGCGCCGAATGCGGTGGAGCTCGTCGGCGTCGCCGGCGTGCCGTCGGGGAGTACGTTGACCAGGCTCAGCTCCCCCTCATGCCATTCGTAAAGATTGGTCGCGGGGTATGGGAGTTCCGGGGCGTCCGGCGTGAGCGCGCCGGTCGCCGCGAAGATGACGCGATCGAAGTCCGGAGAGGCGCCGGCAAAGCTCACGCAGTAGATCCCCGACGCCCGTGGTGGCTCGGTAGTGAGGGCGCGGAAGCTGCCGTTTCCGTTGTCGCGCAGGTAGAGGTTCTCGAAGCCCTCGACGGCGTCCGGATCGAGCTTGGGTTCTTTTTGGATCACGGCGGCAAACGAGAGGCTCGGGGAGAAGCCACGGAAGGGATCCTTGGTCAGGCCTTCTTGGTTAGGCGGGGTGATGTTGGCGGTGCTCCAGCCCGCGTCCCCGCGCCTGGACATGTACCTGCTTGCCGCGGGAGCGCTCTGGGCGTCGCCGAACGAGGTGAAGGACGGGTAGGCGATCGCATCCCCGGTCGCCGAGGCCTGCAGCGGCCTCACGCTTAGGCCGACCAGGCCGCCGGGACCGCCGGGGACGGCCACCTCGCCGCTGTTCTTCTCGGGCGGCGAGACCATCTCGAAGGCACGTCCGTCGGGTAGCGCGAAGGCGCCTGGCGGGTAGGTCGTGAAGGTGCGATCGGGGCCGGCGACGGTGCCGGCATCGCTGACCGCGACGAAGCGGTAGTGATAGACGGTTCCCGGGGTGAGACCGTTCAGCAGCACGTCGCCGGTCGGCACGGCGCGCTCGCGTTCGGTGGCGAGTGCCGTCCCCGGAGCGACGGGCTGCTGGGCGCAGACCGCAACCGAGCATGGCGCGGTTCCGTACTCGACGTAGTAGGTGGTGGGGAAGAAGTGGGGGTTGATCTCGGCCTTGACGCCGGCGCTGGTCGTGCCGACTGAGACGGCGAACTGGGAGACAACCGTGGGCGGGACTTCCGGGGGGTCCCCGTAGGCGAATGGAAGCGGGCCGTAGGCCCTCACGTAGCTGTTGGCGGGCGATCCGTTCGCGACGTAAACGTTTCCGATCGGGTTGGTGGCGATCCCGGTCGAAATAGTGAAATCCCCTTCGCCGAAGCTCGCTATTTCGACCCCGTTGGGATCGTATTTTCGGATCACGGGGTTCGAGGCCCCGTCGACGACGTAGAGATTGCCGTTGGAATCGGCAGCCAGCGCTTTGGGGGTGCGGTCGGTCGCGAAATTGTCGAGCACCGTTCCTGCCAGGCTCAATTTGCGTATCCCCGGGACGATCGACTGTTCGTTGGCAACGTAGAGATTGCCGAAGGGATCGATGGCGAGCGCTTCGACGAAGCCGTCGCCGGGGAGCGCGACTTCCGCCGCGGGATTGAGCGTTCCGTCCGGGTTGAACACCTGGATCCGTTCGTTATCGCCGACGTACACCGTTTCGCCAGGGCCGATGGCAATGTAGCTGCCGACTTTCAACGCTCCGAACTGGCCCGGTTCGGCGCCGGTCGTGCCCGCCTGGCAGACGTCTCCCGACGCCGCGGTGCAGAGATTTCGTTCCGCCGGAGTCGAGCCGGCTTCTTCGACTTTCGTCGTGTTGACGTCGCCGCCGAACATCAGGACGAATTCACCGGCGGAGTTGAATTTCTGCACCCGCCGGACGACCTGGTCGACCACGTAGATATTGCCGCCGCTGTCCACGGCGATCCCGAGAGCGTTGCTGAGCTGCCCGGCGCCGGCGCTTTCCGCCGTCGCCTGGGAGCCGCCCTGACAGGTTGCCGTGCAGATCTCGAACTGATCGGATGGCGTGTCGCCGGGGGCACCCTCCGGGGCGACGTCCCAACCCCAGGCCTTGACGAACTCGCCCCAGGCAGTGAACTCGCTGATCCGCCGGTTGTTGACCTCGCCGACATAGACGTGGCCGCTGGTCGGATTCGTGGCGATGCCGCGCGGGCCGGTGCACTGGCCCGCATCCGTTCCCGTCGGGCAGAACTCGACCAGGGGTTCGGGACCGCCGGCGGCGCCGGCCGGAGCGACCGACACGGAGACGAGTCCCACAAGGGAGAGGAGCGCAGCCGCCAGGGCGGCCCCCGCACGCCTATGCTCGATCGAACCCCGCCCCGTTTGCTTCATCACTCCCCCAGTCTGCGTCGTTGTTGGACCCCTGGCATTCGGCGTGGGATCGAACGCTGCCGATCCCACGCCGTCCACCGCGCACCGATCCACTCGGATCAAATGCGACTCTTTGCTGCTGTGCGACCTATTCCACGTAGCCACCCACCACTTCGCCGAGTGTGGTTTCAGCTTTGGAGATCGCTGCGCCGGTATACGTGCCGTCGCTATGCGTACCGGTCGCTCCAGGGCAGAGCGCGCTTCCGGTGTAAGTGATTTTCGTGGCGTTCGATTTCACTGTGACAGATTTCGGTGAGGTCGCCAGATTCGTATGGGTGACGGACGACACCGTCTGTTCACCGACTTCTACTTTGCACCCAGACGCTTCGAAATTGATTTTTTTGCCAACGGGACAGAGCACGGTGACAGTTCCCGTGTAGGGACCGGTTCCGGTGGGTGTATTGAACCGGTAGGTGCAACCTTCCATGTTGACTTTCACGTTGGCAATTCCAAGGAACGTGCAACCGGTGTAGACCGGGGCCACGGTTACCGTAGCTTGCGGCGAGGTGACATATGACGTCCCGGTAAACGTGGCGGTGCTACATGAAATCGATCCGATCAGTCCCGCGGTGAAAACGTGATTGCCCTCACCTGCGTTGTTTGCGATGACCCTCGCATCTTCTGCACCTTGGTGGCGGAACTCAGCGGCCGATGCCGCCGATGCCAGCATTGCGGTCGTCGCGAAAATTGCGACAAAGGCGAGGCCGACGGGTTTGAACTTGCGAATCATCTTGAAACTCCTTTTGGTCGGGGTGTCGCAGGCGGCGGACAACCGAATCCACTCAGATATCCCTCCACCTCCATTTCTCATGGCGCGGCTCGCAGCCTTGCCATGAGGCCAGCTTCCGCGCGCTGACCCCGTCGCGTCAAGAGTTTGAGGCCGATGTTTCCTATCTCCCGGGCGCCATGTAGGCTGTATCTACTCCCCACCGACCTTGTGTCGTGCCGGGGTGTCGCCCGGCACCGGGGCGCCGAATCCAAGCAGCACCTCAGACGCCCCGGTGCTGGCTTGTGCGCCGGGACCGGCGGCGTCATGCGGGTGCCCACTCCCGCTCTGCGCGGATCGCCTCCGCCGCGGCGGGCGCACCGATCGCGGGTGCCAGCATCATGAAGGAGAGCGTCGGCGCCGCCCGCGCCAGCTGCTCGGGCCGCCCGGCGGCGATGTAGTGGTGAAGGATCCCCAGAGCCGCGCCGACCGAGGCCTCCGCCGCCAGCTCGCTCGGGCGCTGACGAGACGGAGCGCTGCGACGCAGGCGATCGGCAACCGCGGCTATGAGCCGCGTGCGGAACTGGATCCCCGCGGTGCCCGGCGCGAAGACCTCGACGAACCCCAGCCTGGCAAATGCCGAATCCCGCGCCAGGTATGTGCAAAAGGCGACAAGCGCACGATGGAGACCTGCCGGCCAGGTGTCGGCGGTCGCCCCCTGACGCACCGCGTAAGCCACCGCTCGCCGTATGAGCTGTTCGAGGGCGGCGAGAAAGCAGTCGGTGACGTCCTCGAAATATGTGTCGACGCTCTTGCGGGAGACGCCCGCCGCGGCCCGGATGCCCGGTACCGAGAGCTGCCGGTAGCCCGCATCCGCAGCAAGCCTCGTCGTCGCGGTGAGGATGATCGCCCGCTCGTCCTCCAAAGCCTGCCCGGTGGCCCCACCGGCCTTGGGGTTACCGGTGGCGCCGCCTCCCGGCTCCGCCGGCTGCGGTCCCCAGTTGACCTGTCCCAAGCCCGATGCCGCCTCGCTGCGAAAGCTAAGGGCCCAGTCCATCAGCTCGGGGGCAAGAGAGCGCAGTTCGCTCTCGCGGCCGGCGAGCAGGCGCGCGCAGGCCAACCGCGCAAGGCCGGCCACGATCCCCTTCACGATCAGAGGGGGGACCGCAACCCCGTCCGGCGCACGGGCGAAGCCCTGCGCCGCCATCTGCTCGAGCAGGGCCCCGGCCCGGCGCATGCGCGCAAGGCCCGTGGGCCCAACCGCGGGGGCGCATACGAGGACAAGCCGCGCCCCCTTCGACTCATGCGCCAGCTCCCGAGTGAGCGCGCGAAACGTCAGTCGGACCTGCTCGTGCCAGTCGCGCCCGCGCTTCCGCGCAGCGAATACCCGCTCCGCAGAGCCCCTCACCACCGCGTCGCAGGTCGAGAGGAAGCACTCTTCCTTGCCTTCGAAATGCTCGTAGAAGGTGTGGCTCGAGACCCCGGCCAACTGCGTGAGCTCCCGTACGGTTACGGCCTCGTATCCCCGCTCAGCCGCGATCTCGAGCATCGCCCCATGAATCCGTGCGCGCTGATGAGCGGCCACGGCAGATGCCGATCGCCCCGGCCCCGGGCTCAGCTTGCGGTACAGAGCCGACGACGATCGAGTCCCTTTCTTGGTCGAACCGGCTCTCTCTTGCACCACCGCCATGGCGTCTTTCTACCCGCCCAAGAGCAGGGCTTTTTGAGGCTTCGCTTTCATCGATGCGATTAAAATAGACGCCTATCTCGCTCCCGAAATCAATTATGTACCCAAGAGGAGGCTAATAGAAACCACGAGGAGATTCACCCCTCGCCCGCGGTCGGTCCGGTCAAACGTGAAGTTACGAGATATTCAGTGGCGTCCAGGGGGCGGCGCCGCTGCGGATCGCATCCGAGTAGGCGCCGAATGCAGCAGCGCGGATCGCGGTACGCGCGTGGATCATCAGCTCCTGCAGGTAGACGAGGTTGTGCAGGCAGAGCAGGCGGACCGCGGTCAGCTCCTCGGCGCGCGAGAGGTAGCTGAGGTAGTCGCGGTCGTGGTGGCGGCAGGCCGGACAGGGGCAGCCCTCCGCGATCGGCTCGCGGTTGCCCTCCCAGCCCGATTTGCGCAGGTCGAGGCGGAAGCGGTTGCCGGGGTCGGGGACCAGGGCGGTGCCGTGGCGGGCCAGCCGGGTGGGGATGGCGCAGTCAAAGACGTCGAGGCCGAGGGCGATGCCGGCGAGGAGGTCGTCGACGTCGCCGATGCCGAGCAGGTGCTTGGGGGCGTACTCGGGCAGCAGCGGCGCGGTCAGCTCGAGCACGCCCCGCATCTCCTCCTTGTCGCGACCGAGGGTGCCGCCGATCGCGATGCCGTCGACGCCGGCCTCGGAGACGGCCTGGGCGGAAACGCGGCGGAGGTCTTCGTGGACGCCCCCCTGGACGATGCCGAAGACCGCCTGCCGCCGCTGGCCGTGCCGCTCGTGCCAGGCGAGGCAGCGGTCGAGCCAGCGGTGCGTTCGCTCCATCGAGCGCGCGGTGTAGTCGCGGTCGGCGTGGTAGGGCGTGCACTCGTCGAAGACCAGGGCGATGTCCGCCCCGAGCTTCGCCTGCACCTCCATTGAGACCTCGGGGGAGATGAACAGCGCCCGCCCGTCCTTGTAGGAGCGGAAGCGCACTCCCTCCTCGCCGATCGAGACGACCGAGCCGCGGTCGCCGCCAGGCCGCCCCTTTCCCTTCACCTCGTCGGCGACGCCGCCGTGGGCAAGGGAGAAGACCTGGAAGCCGCCGGAGTCGGTGATCAGCGCCCCCTCCCATCCCATGAACTCATGCAGACCGCCGGCCGCGGCGATCCGCTCCGGGCCCGGCGAGACGAACAGGTGGTAGGTGTTGCCGAGGACCAGCTCGTAGCCGAGCCCTGCGACCTCCCCGGACTCCAGGCCCCGCACCGTCGCCTTGGTCGCCAGCGGAATGAAGGCCGGCGTCCGCACCGGGCCGTGGGCGGTGCGCAGCATGCCCGCTCGCGCGGCTCCGTCGCGGGCCTCGATCTCAAAGCCCAGTCTCCTCGAATCGCTCCTCATTCGATCTTCTGATGCCTTTATGACCCTATGGGGTCATCAACCCATCAGATGTCCTCGACGAGCGAACGGCCGGTCATCGCCTCTGGCTGGGGGATGCCGAGCATCTCCAGGGCGGTCGGGGCGACGTCGGCGAGGATGCCGCCCTCGCGCAGCTCCGCGCCCGCGACGGTGACGACCAGCGGCACCGGGTTGAGCGAGTGGGCGGTGTTGGGCGAGCCGTCGGGCTCGAGCATGTGGTCGCAGTTGCCGTGGTCGGCGGTGACGATGCAGGCGCCCCCCGTCGCCTCGACCGCGGCAACGACCTCGCCGAGGCAGCCGTCCACCTCCTCCACCGCCTTCACCGCCGCCGGGATGACGCCGGTGTGGCCAACCATGTCGGGGTTGGCGAAGTTGACGATGCCGAAGCGGTACTCGCCCCCCGACCAGCGCGTCGCGAAGGCGTCAGCGGCGGCGCGGGCGCTCATCTCCGGCTTGTGGTCGTAGGTGGGGACGTCGCGGGGGGAGTCGACCAGGCAGCGCTCCTCCCCCTCCCACTCCTCCTCGCGGCCGCCGTTGAAGAAGTAGGTGACGTGGGCGTACTTCTCGGTCTCGGCGACGTGCAGCTGGCGCCCACCGGCCTTCGCGACGACCTCCGCCAGGGTCGTCTCGGGGCGCGCCTCGGGGAAGGCCACGGGGTAGGGCCAGCCCTTGCGGTACTCGGTCATCGTCGTCAGGTCGAGCAGCGGCCCGCTGCGCGGGAACTCGTCGAGGCCCGGCTCGGCGAGGGCGCGGGTCAGCTCGCGGGCGCGGTCGGGGCGGAAGTTGACGAAGATCGCGACGTCGCCCTCGGCGGCGCCGTCGTACTCGCCGATCACGGTTGGTTTGACGAACTCGTCGGTCTCCCCGTGGGCATAGGAGCCCTCGATCGCCTCGCCGGCGCTCGCGGCGTGTTGGCCGCGGGCGTGGACGATCGCGTCGTAGGCGAGCTTGATCCGCTCCCAGCGCGTGTCGCGGTCCATCGCGTAGTAGCGGCCGCTGACCGTCGCGACGCGGCCCGCCTGGCGCAGCCAGCGCTCGAGCTCGGCGAGGTAGGCGCGGCCGCCGTGCGGCAGCGTGTCGCGGCCGTCGGTGAAGGCGTGGAAGACCACGTCGGGGACGCCCTCCTGCGTGGCCAGCTCGATCGTCGCCTCGATGTGCTCCCAGCCCGAGTGGACGCCGCCGTCGGAGACGAGCCCGAGCAGGTGCAGGCGGCCGCGCGGACTGCGCCGCGCCCGCTCGCAGGCGGCGAGCAGCGCCTCGTTCTCGAAGAAGCCGCCGTCGGCGATCGCGTCGTCGATGCGGGCCAGGTCCTGCTTGACGATCGCCCCGGCACCGAGGTTGAGGTGGCCCACCTCGGAGTTGCCCATCTGCCCGTCGGGAAGGCCGACGTCGCGCCCCTGGGCGGAGAGCTCGGTGTGGGGATATTGCGCACAGAGTCGGTCGAAGACCGGCGTATTGGCGAGAGAGATTGCGTTCCCAGGACCAGGAGGGGCGAGGCCCCAACCATCGAGGATCACCAATACAACAGATTGGGTCATGACGAGATCCAGACGTTGCCAGGCAAGGACGCAGGGAGGCCCGACGAGGGGAGCGCACTAGATAGTGCGTGACCCGAGGAGGCCGACCGAGGACGCCGCATGGCGGCGTCTGGGTCCGTCATGCGGCTTCCACTATGGCGGCGAAATCGTCCGGGTCGAGGCTGGCGCCGCCGACGAGGGCGCCGTCGATGTCGGGCTGGGCCAGCAGCTCCGCCGCGTTGGCCGGCTTGACCGAGCCGCCGTAGAGGATCCGCACCGCATCGGCGGGAGCACCGCGCTCGCGCAACACATCGCGGATGAAGGCGCAGGCCTCCTGCGCCTCCTCGGGGGTGGCGGTGCGCCCGGTGCCGATCGCCCAGATCGGCTCGTAGGCGATCACCACCTCGGCCAGGCTGCCGGCGCCGACCTCGGCCAGATCGGCCTGCAGCTGGCGCTCGAGCACCCCTTCGGTCTGGCCCGCGTCGCGTGCATCCTCGCTCTCGCCGACGCAGAGGATCGGCTCGAGGCCGACCGCGAGCGCCGCCGGCACCTTGCGCGCCAGCGCCTCGTCGGTCTCGGCGAAGTACTGGCGCCGCTCGGAGTGGCCGAGGACGACCGCGTCGACGTCGGCCTCGACCAGCATCGACGGCGAGACCTCGCCGGTGAAGGCGCCCGCGTCCTCCTCATGCATGTTCTGCGCGGCGACGCGTACGGCGCTGCCGCGCGAGCGCTCGACCACCTCGCTCAGGGCGAGGTAGGACGGGCAGATGACGACGTCGTGCGGCGTCGCCGCGATCCGCGGCAGCAGGGCGTCGACGAACTCCGCCGCCTCGGCGACGGTCTTGTACATCTTCCAGTTGGCGGCGATGTAGGGGATGCGCTCAGCCATCTGACAAAGCCTCCACGCCCGGCAGCCTCTTGCCCTCCAGCAGCTCCAACGACGCACCCCCTCCGGTCGAGACCCAGTCCACTTGCTCGGCCAGGCCGAACTGGTGCAGCGCGGCGACCGAGTCGCCGCCCCCCACCACGGTCGTGCCCGGCGCCGCGGCGACCGCCTCGGCGACGGCGCGCGTGCCGGCCGCGAACGGCTCCAGCTCGAAGGCGCCCATCGGCCCGTTCCAGAGCACCGTGCCGGCGGTGGCGATCGTCCTCGCGTAGGCGGCCGCGGTGGCCGGCCCGATGTCGAGTCCCATCCAGCCGTCGGGGACGACGATCCCCTCGGCGGGGCGCACCGCGGTGCCGGCGTCGAACTCTTCCCCCAGCACGAGATCGGTCGGCAGCGAGAGCTCGCACTCCGACGTCGCCGCCCGCACCAGCGCCTCCTCGGCCGGCTTCACGCCCTCCTCCTCGACGAGTGAGTCGCCGGTGGGGACGTCCTGGGCACGGAAGAAGCTGAAGCACATCGCGCCGCCGATCAGGATCGTGTCGGCGACTTCGAGGAAGCGGTCGATCACGCCGACCTTGTCGCTCACCTTGGCCCCGCCGAGGACGACGACCAACGGCCGCTCGGGCGACTCGACCACGCGGGTCAGCGCCTCGACCTCGCTCTGCAGCAGCAGGCCGGCGTAGCCCGGCAGGCGGTGGGCAACTCCCTCGGTGCTGGCGTGGGCGCGGTGGGCGGCGCCGAAGGCATCGTTCACATAGACGTCGGCGAGCGCGGCGAGCGCCTCCGCCAGTTCTGGATCGTTCTCGGTCTCGCCCGGCTCGAAGCGGAGGTTCTCGAGCAGGAGCACGTCGCCGGGGGTCAACCGCATCGTCATCTCCTCGACCTCCTCGCCGACCGCCGCCGGGGCCTGCTGCACCTCGGCGCCAAGCAGCTCGGCCAGCCGCTCACCCACCGGCCGCAGCGAGAGCTCGGGCCTGACCTCCCCCTTAGGCCGGCCGAGGTGGGAAGCGAGCACCAGCGCCGCGCCGCGCTCGCGCAGCAACTCGATCGTCGGCAGCGCCGCGCGGATCCGCGTCTCGTCGGCGACCCGCCCGCCGTCGAGCGGCACGTTGAAGTCGACGCGGACGAGGACGCGGCGCCCCTTCACCGGGGCGTCGCGAACGCTTGCTTTGTCGAAAGCCATCAGCGAAAGCCCATCTACGGACGACCGCCGGGGGCCGTCAGGAGGGCAGGACCTTGCCGGCCAGCTCGACGCAGCGGTTGGAGTAGCCCCACTCGTTGTCGTACCAGGAGACCGCCTTGATCATCCTGCCGTCGCCGATCGCCATCGTCTGGCCGGCGTCGAAGATCGAGGAGTGCGGGTCGCCGACGATGTCGGTGGAGACGATCTCGTCCTCAGTGTAGGCGAGGATCCCCTTCAACGGGCCTTCCGCCGCCTCCTTCATCGCCGCGTTGACGGCCTCCGGGTCGGTCGGCTGCGAGGGGGTGAAGACGAGGTCGACGACCGAGCCGGTGATCACCGGCGCCCGCATCGCGAAGCCGTTCAGCTTGCCGTTCAGCTCCGGCAGCACCAGCCCGACCGCCTTGGCGGCGCCGGTCGTGGTCGGGATCAGGTTGAGCGCGGCGGCGCGCGCCCGGTGCAGGTCCTTGTGGGGCATGTCCTGCAGGCGCTGGTCGGCCGTGTAGGCGTGGATCGTCGTCATCAGCCCGTGCTCGATGCCGAACTGCTCGTGCAGCACCTTCGCCACCGGCGCCAGGCAGTTGGTCGTGCAGGAGGCGTTGGAG
>JBKPOW010000216.1:0-3957 GCA_046733275.1 Actinomycetota bacterium | reverse complement strand
GCTGGAGCGGCGCGAGGCGGCGCTCGCCAGGGTCGTCAAGTTCGGCGACCCGGTGCTGAAGAGCAAGGCCTCGCCGGTCGCCGATTTCGGCCCCGAGCTGCGGGCCGAGGCCGACCGCATGATCGCGATCATGCGCGACGGGATGGGGGTCGGTCTGGCCGCGACCCAGCTCGGCGTACTGCGCCGCGTGCTCGTCTTCCAGGCGGGCAACGACAACGAGCCGACCGCGCTGATCAACCCGAAGATCGAGTGGACGAGCGACGAGCTGGCGATCGCCGAGGAGGGCTGCCTCAGCCTGCCGGCGGTCTCGATGGACGTCGAACGGCCCCTGCATGCGGCGGTGGTCGGCCGCGACGTGGAGGGAGATCCGGTGCGGATCGAGGCCTCGGGCCTCGAGGCGCGCGTCCTCCAGCACGAGATCGACCACCTCGACGGCGTGCTGATCCTCGACCGCGCCCCGCGCGACCAGCGCAAGGGTGCCCTACGGGCACTGCGCGAGGGCGCCGCCTATAGCCCGCCGGGCGAGGACGACGACGAGGCCCCGGCAGAGACGCATCGAGAGCCGCGCACCGACGCGTGAGGACCGTCTACCTGGGCACGTCGGACTTCGCCGCCGCCGTCCTCCGTCGCCTCGCCGGCTCCGCGCACGCCCCGAAGCTCGTCGTCACCCCGCCCGATCGGCGCTCCGGGCGCGGTCGCCGCAGCCAGCCGCCGCCCGCCGCGCGGGCCGCCGCCGAGCTGGACCTGCCGCTGCTCCAGGTCGAGAGCGTCAACGACCCGGCCGCGAACGAGGAGATCCGCGCGGCCGAGCCGCAGGCCGTCGCGGTCTGCGCCTTCGGCCAGCTGATCCGCGAGCCGCTGCTCTCCGAGTGGCCGCTGCTCAACGTCCATCCCTCGCTGCTCCCCCGCTGGCGCGGGGCGGCGCCGATCGAGCGGGCGATCATGGCCGGCGACGAGCGCACCGGCGTCAGCATCATGCGGGTGACCGCGGGCCTCGACTCGGGCCCGGTGGCCCTGCGGGAGGAGGTCCCGATCGGCGCCGACGACGACTTCGAGAGCCTCTCGGCGAAGCTCGCGACGCTGGGCGGCGAGCTGCTGGTCGAGGCGCTCGACCGCCAGGAGCGCGGCGGGCTGAGCTTCGAGGAGCAGGACGAGGACGCGACGACCTACGCCGAGAAGATCGAGGCTGGGGAGCGGCGGCTCGACCCCGGCCGGCCGGCTGCCGAGCTGGCCCGCACCGTGCGGGCGCTGACGCCCCACGTCGGCGCCTATGTCGAGACCGGCGCCGACGACCGTCTTGGCGTCAAGCGCGCCCGCCCGGTCGACGTCAGCGTTCGCCAGGGGGAGATGAAGGCGGAGTGGGGGGCGCTGCTGCTCGGCTGCAGCCGGGGGGCCCTGCGGCTCGAGGTGGTGCAGCCGGCCGGCGGCAAGCCGATGGCCGCCGACGCCTACCTGCGCGGCCACCGGGTGCCGGCGCTTTGAGCGCGCAACCTTCGTGAGCGTCTCGCCCGCGCGGGCGCTCGCCTTCGAGACGATCCGCGCCACCTTCGAGGCAAATGCCCACACCGAGCGTTTCTTCCGCGAGGAGGCCGAGAAGCGCGGTTTGGCGGGACGCGACCGCGCCCAGGCGCAGCGCCTCGCTTACGGCGCGGTGCAGCGACGCGGTACGGCCGACGCCGCGATCGAGCAGCTCGCCGAGCGCTCGCCGCGCCTGCTTGACCCGCCGGTGATCGCCGCCCTGCGCCTCGGCCTCTACGAGCTGCTCTTCGCCGCGGGGACGCCGGACCACGCCGCGGTCGACCAAGCGGTCGAGCTGACCAAGGCCGCCGGCGCCGGCCACGCCTCCGGCCTGGTCAACGCGGTGCTGCGGCGGGCGGCGCGCGAGCGCGAGCGGTTGAGCGACTCCCTGCTCGGCGACGACTCGACTGCCGAGCGCGCCGCGATCGCCCACTCGGCGCCGCTCTGGCTGGCGCGGATGTGGTGGCAGGAGCTGGGCGCGGAGACCGCCCGCTCGCTGCTCGCGGCCTGCAACGAGCCGGCCGAGACCGCCCTGCGGGCCAACCTCCTCCGTGGCGAGCGCGATGAGACGCTCTCCGCGCTGCGCGGGGACGGCATCGAGGTCGCCCCCGCCTCCGGTCCCTGGCCGCTCGACGCCGCCGAGGAGATCGTCGTCGCGGGGCGCATGGGCGCCGGCGTGGCGGAGCGGATCGCGGCGGGCGAGCTCACCCCGCAGAGCCGCGGCTCCGCGGCCGTGGTCGAGGTGCTCGACCCCCAGCCGGGCGAGCACGTGCTCGATCTCTGCGCCGGGCCGGGGATCAAGAGCGGCCAGATCGCCGCCCGCATGGGGCCTCGCGGCGAGGTGATCTCGGTCGAGCACGATCCCGAACGGGCGGCGGAAGTCGCCGCCCAGGCCGGCCGGCTTGGCCTGCGCAACGTCACCGTGGTCGAGGCCGACGCCGCCGGCGGGATGGCGCCCGGCTTCGACCGCGTCCTCGTCGACCCGCCCTGCTCCGACCTCGGCACGCTCGCCTCCCGGCCCGACGCGCGCTGGCGCAAGTCGCCGCGGGCGATCGAGCGCCTCGCCGAGCTCCAGGGGCAGATCCTCCTGCGCGGGCTCGAGGCGCTGCGACCCGGCGGCACGCTCGTCTACTCGACCTGCACGATCTCCCGCCGCGAGGGCGAGGAGCAGGTCGCGGCGCTGGAGCGGCAGGCGGCGGTCGGCGAGGCGCCGCCCTTCGCCGTCGACGACCTCGGCGCGCTCGCTCCGCGGCTTGCCTCGGCCGAGGACAGCCGCTGCCTGCAGGTCCGTCCCGACCGCGATCGCACGACCGGTTTCTTCATCTGCCGCCTGAGCAGGGATGATTGACGCCGATGTCGGCGAGAGCTCGGACCGAGCAGTGCTGAAGCGGGCGAAATGCCCGGGCTGCGGCGAGCCGTGGCTGCGACCGACCCAGCTGCCCGGCCGCTTGCGCTGCGTGTACTGTCTGCGCCGCTTCGAGCTGGTCTCGCAGTGCCCCAACTGCGGCGAGCACCAGACCATCGCGCGGATGAGCACCACCGAGGACATGACCTGTCAGACCTGCGGAGACTCGATGCTGAGGCCGGTATGAGCGAGCGGATGGCGGAGCTGCTGATTGAGCCGCGGGTCGCCCCGTCGATCCTCTCTGCCGATTTCGCCCAGCTCGGCTCGCAGGTCGACGAGGTGATGGCGGCCGGCGCGCGGGTTATCCACGTCGACGTGATGGACGGGCACTTCGTCCCGCCGATCACGATCGGTCCCCTGGTCGTCGCCTCGATCGCCGACCGGGTGCACGCCGCGGGCGGCGTCCTCGACGTCCACCTGATGATCGAGGCGCCCGAGCGGCACATCGAGGCCTTTGCCACCGCGGGCGCCGACTCGATCACCTTCCACGAGGAGGCGACCGCGCACGCCAATCGCACGCTCGCCGCGATCCGCGAGCTGGGCTGCCTCGCCGGCATCGCCCTCAACCCTGGCACGCCGACCGACGCCCTGGCGGAGCTGTGCGGCCTCGCCGAGATCGCCCTCTGCATGACCGTCAACCCCGGCTGGGGAGGCCAGGCCTTCATCGAGGGCTCGATCGACAAGGTCCGGCGCCTGGCGCAAGTGGTAGGCGACGCCACGATCGAGGTCGACGGCGGCATCGACGCGAAGACGGCGACGCCCACGGCGGAAGCCGGCGCCTCGCTCTTCGTCGCCGGCTCGGCCGTCTTCCGCGCCAAGGACCCCGCCGCCGCCTACACCGAGATCGCCGCAGCCGCGGGCGCAGCCTAACCGCGGGCGATCAGCGCGCCGATCGCCTCCTGCCACCACGCTCGCTCGGCGGGGTCGTCGCCGGCACGCCCGGCGCGGCGCTCGCTCCAGCGGGCGAGCGCCTGGCGGCCGCCGATCGCGACGACGTCCTCGGCGACCAGGGCGTAGCGGCCGTCGGCGAGGGC
>JBKPOW010000215.1:0-11770 GCA_046733275.1 Actinomycetota bacterium | reverse complement strand
GCTCGCGCCCGCCTGCACCTGTCGATCGCCGAAGCGCTGAAAGGCGACCCGGAGGCCGAGCCGGCGGAGCTGGCGCGCCATTTCGGCCTCGCCGCCGAGTTGACCGGGCCCGAGCCTGCGATCGCCGCCTACCGGGCCGCCGCGGCGGCGGCGGCCGAGGGGCACGACCACGAGCAGGCCGCCGCGCACCTGCAGAGCGTGCTCTCTTTGCTGCCCGGGGACGATTTGGCCGCGCAGGCCGGCACGCTGCTCACGCTCGGCGAACAGGAGCTGCTCTGCGCCGACCTGGTCCGGGCACGGGGTTCCTTCCGCCGCTCGCTCGGGACGGCGCGGGCGATCGGCGACGCCGTGACCTTCGCCCGGGCGGCCCTCGGCTTCGCCGGCGGGGACGTCGGCTTCGGCTTTGAGCTCGGCACCGACGATCCCGCCGCGGTGGAGCAGCTGCGCGAGGCACTGGAGGCGCTCGGCGAAAGCGAGTCGCGCCTCAGTCTGCAGATCGTCTTCCGCCTCGCTTTCCTGCTCGTCTATGACATCGACGACGAGGGCGTCGCCGATCTCGAGCGGCGCGCGGACGTCCTGTTCCAGCGCCTCGGCGACGTCGAAGCGGAGGTTCTCCACCGCTCGACCGCCGTCGTGCTGCGCTTCGCTCGTGGGCCCGAGCTGCCACCGGACATGACCTGGTTCTCCGACGAAACCGAATCGCTGTTGAAGCTGGCCGAGCGGTGCGGTCGCGAGGACCTTCTCTTCCGGGTGGCACACCTGTCGGCCGCGCTCCAATACAGGATGGGCCGCATTCGCGAGTGCGAGGAGACGGTCGATCGATGCGACGAGATCGCGCACCGCCTTGCCACCCCCCGCTTCACCTGGGAGGTCGATCTGTACCGCAGCATGCGCGAGACCGATCGCGGCAATCGGGAGGCCGCCGCGGCGCTGCGCCGCCGCGCCGGCGCGGTGATCCGTCGCCTGCGCCCCGATATGCACGTCGGCATCGAGTTGTTCGGGCTGATGCTGGAGGAGTGGTACTTCGACGGCGACTTCGTGGCGAACCGCGAGCTCTACGAAGCGATGGAGGAGGTGGTGCCGCGCGGCTTCCTCTCGGCGGCGATCGCGATCGCGTCCGCGTCCGCGGGCGACGTCGAGGCCGCCCGACAGCGGATGTGGGCGCTGCTCGAGGAGGACGACATGGAGCCGTTGCGTCACCCCGACGGGCACATGCCGCTCGCCATTGCCCTGCTCGCCTTCACCGCGACCGTGACCGGCGATCGGGAGGCGGGCGCCCGACTACGGCCGCTCTTCGAGCCGCTGCGCTCGACCCTGATCGCGGCCACCCCGGCGCTCTGCTTCGGAATGCTGTCCGAGTGGCATATCGGCCGTCTCGAAACCCTGGCCGGCCGGCCTGCGGCGGCCGTCGAGGAGCTGCGGCCCGCCGTGGAGCGGGCCGACGAAATGGGAGGTCCTTGGGGCAGGGCCTGCATCCGCGTCGATCTCGCGATCGCGCTGCACCGGCGGGGTGAGGCGGGCGACACGGCCAAGGCGGAGTCGGTGCTCGCCGAAGGCGAAGAGCTGGCCAAGCGCTACGGCATCCGCTGGGGCGAACAGCTGGCGGCTGAAGCGCGAGCCGAGCTCGAGGCCCGGGAGGCCCCCCGTTTGCAGGTCGACGAGGAGCGCATCAGGCCCCTGCGCGCTCTCGCCTCGCGGGGTGGGCAGCGGGCGCTGAGCGCGATGGCGCGCGGGCTCGACGACGCCGCGCTCGAGCGCCGCTTCGCCGAGCCGCGGCGGCAGCGTGCGCTCATGCGGGCGATGGCGCGCGGCTTCCAACCAGCCAAGGCCGCGGGCTTCTCGGGCTCGGTCGTCTTCGAGCTGGAGCCGTTTGCGATCGAGCCTCCGCCGGGGGCGCCGTGGCGCTGGGCGATCGAGGTCGACTCGGCTCGCGGCCGGGCGCAGCCGATCGAGCCGGCCCCGCTTGACGCCGCGGTGACCGTCAACTTTGGGCTCGCGGACTGGGTGCGAGTGGTGGCCGGCATCCAGGATCCCCTCACCGCGATGGTCTCCGGTCGCTGCAGAGTCGATGGTGACGTGCGGCTCGCCGTGCGGCTGCAGGGGATGTTCGGCGCGCGCTAGACCGTGCTGCCATGGCGCTCGATTCGCCCCAGTACCCTTAGCCGCATGGCGGTGACTGCCACCACGGTTGCGGATAGCTGCGCCGCGGCGCGGCGCGGAGCGCGCGGTATCGGCAATGCATCGAACGAGGCGAAGAACGCCGCCCTGAAGGCGATTGCTCGCCTGCTTGGCGAGAGAGCTGCCGAGATCCTCGAGGCCAACGCCGCCGACGTCGCTGACGAGCGCGCCGAGGGCCTTAGCGCGGCGCTGCAGGACCGACTGGCGCTGAATGAGGCGCGGATCGCAGCGATGGCTGACGGCGTGCGTGCTGTCGCGGCGCTGGAGGACCCCGTCGGCGAGGAGCTGGAACGGAAAACGCTGGAGGGCGGGCTCGACCTGCGCAAGGTCCGCGTGCCGCTCGGAGTCGTCGCTGTCGTCTACGAGGCGCGGCCGAACGTGACCGTCGATTGCGCTGCGCTGACGATCAAGAGCGGCAACGCGATCGTGCTGCGCGGCTCGCACTACGCCGAGCGGACCAACGGGGCACTGGCGGCGATCGTGCGCGAGGCGCTCGCCGAGGCGGGCCTGCCCGAGGACGCCGCGGTGCTGCTGACCGGCGGCGGCCACGAGGATCTGGCCGAGCTGGCGACTCAGGAGGAGACCGTCGACCTGTTGATCCCGCGCGGCGGCGAAGGGCTGAAGAACGCGCTGAAGGAGGTCGCGACCGTGCCGGTGATCTATGCGGCTGCCGGCAACTGCCACATCTACGTCCATGCCGAGGCGGACCTCGAGATGGCGCGGCGGATCGCCGTCAACGCGAAGACGCAGCGCCCGGGGGTCTGCAACGCGGCCGAGACCCTGCTGGTCGACGCCGCCGTCGCCGAGCAGTTCCTGCCCGACGCGCTCGCCGAGCTGAGGGATGCCGGCGTCGAGCTGGTCGGCGACGAGCGCGCCTGCGCCGCGGCGGGCGCGGTGGAGGTCGCCGCCGCCGACGAAGACGACTGGGGGCAAGAGTTCCTCGACCTGAAGCTCGTCGTCGCCGTCGTCGACTCGCTCGAGCAGGCGGTCGAGCACGTCAACCGTTACGGCACCCGTCACTCCGAGGCGATCGTGACCCTCTCCGACGAGGCGGCCGAGCGCTTCACGGCCGGGGTCGACGCGGCCGTGGTCTACACCAACGCCTCGACCCGCTACACCGACGGCTTCGAGTTCGGCATGGGGGCCGAGATCGGCAACTCGACCCAGAAGCTGCACGCCCGAGGCCCGATCGGCCTGCGCGAGCTGACCACCTACAAGTACGTCGTCCGCGGCGACGGCCAGGTGCGTGAGTAGCTCGGTCGGGGTCCTCGGCTCCGCTTTCAACCCGCCGCACCTCGGCCACCTGGCGCTCGCCCAGGAGGCGCTCTGGCAGCTCGGCCTCGACGAGGTCGTCCTCGTCCCCACCGGCGAGGCGCCGCACAAGCGCATCCACGACGACCCGGGGCGCGAGCTGCGCCTGGCGATGACCCGTCTCGCCGCCGCGGACGACCCGCGCTTCACCGCCTCCACCATGGAGGTCGAGCGCGAGGGGCCGTCCTACACGTTTGAGACCTTGGAGCTGCTTGCACGCGAGAAGGGAGAGCCCGAGCTGGTCTTCGTGATGGGGGCGGACGCCGCGGTCGGGTTCGAGAGCTGGCGCGAGCCGCGGCGGGTGGTCGAGCTGGCCCGGCTGGCGGTGGCGCGGCGCTCCGGCGTCTCCGAGGCCGACGTCGCCGCGACCATGCGCGCCGTCGGCGCCGAGGAACGGGTGACGATGCTCGAGATGCCGCAGTTCGGCGTCTCCTCCTCGGCTGTGCGCGAGCGCGCCGCAGCGGGCAGGCCGCTGCGCTACCTCGTGCCCGAGGCGGTGGCGCGGTTCATCGAGGAGAAGGGGATCTACTCGTGAGCGGCAAGCGGGCGGCGAGGCCCGAGTCGGATGCGCTGGCGCGGCGGCTGGCCGAGCTGGCCGACTCGAAAGGGGCGAGCGAGATCGTCGTCCTCGACATGCGCACTCTTGCCGCCTACACCGACTTCCTGACGATCTGCACGGCGCGCAACGAGCGCCAGGCGCGGGCGATCGTCGACGAGGTGAAGCTGAAGCTCAAGCAGGAGCACGGCCTGCTGCCCGGCGGGGTCGAGGGGGAGGGGGCGGCCGGCTGGATCGTGCTCGACTACCTCGACGCGGTCCTGCACGTCTTCACCGCGGAGGAAAGGGAGCGTTACCAGCTCGAGGACCTCTGGCGGGAGGCGCCGCGGCTCGATCTTGACCTGGCACCGGGTGACGTCCGAGGGGGCGTCTACGGTGCCGCGCATGGGTAGCTTCAAGAGGGCGCTGCTCGGCTACAGCCGTGGGGAAGTCGACGCGGCGATCGCGGCCAGGGACGCACGTTTCGGTGCGCTCGAAGACGAGGCGCGCGAGGCGGCGGAAGCGGCGCTGCGGGCCGAGGGAGAGGCGGCGTCGCTCTCCGGCATGGTGATCGAGCGCGAGCGCGAGATCCGCGGCCTGAGCGAGCGCCTGCAGGAGGCGAACGAGCGCCACGAGCGCAGCATCGCCTCGCTCCAGACGGTCTCCGAGCGGCTGGAGGAGATCCAGGCGCAGGCGCGCGGGCAGGCGACGCGGATCCGGATGAAGGCGCTGCGCGAGGCGGTTGAGGTCAGCCGCCGCACGCAGGAGCTGGCCGAGATCCAGGGCGGCGCAAACGGCGCTCAGCCAGGAGACGCGCAGCCGGCAGGCAGCGCTGAGGCCGCGCTGGGGGAGCTCTTCGAGGGGCTGATCAAGCTCGAGATCGGCCCGCTCGGCGACTTCTCGCAGCTGGTCGGCTTTGAAAACGCCGTCGGCCGGCTCGGCGCCCAGGAGATCTCGGTCGAGCGCTTCTCCGAGGGCCGGGCGACGGTCTCGATGCGCCTCGACGAGCCGGTCGCGCTGCTGCGCGAGCTGGAAGAGAACGCCCCCTTCGACTTCGAGGTCCGCCGCACGGCGGACGACAGCGTCGTCCTCGACGTCGACGAGGACCAGGGCCCCGAGCAGCGCGCCGCGTAGCTTCCCCGAAGCCAAGAGTTCCCTGTGCGGACCGGGAACAGTGGACGGTTGACGTATTGACTGTCACCCTAGTGTCTGCGAACATATGTTCGTGACCAACCCCAACCACAAGGGCAACGTCGCTGAGCTGGCAATAGCGAAGGAGGCGGCAAGCCTCGGGCTTTCAGTCTTCGCCCCAATGACGGAGCACGAGCGTGTTGATCTCGTGCTTGGGATCGGCGGCCGCCTCCTGCGGGTCCAGTGCAAATGGGCAAATAGCAAAAATGGGGTCATCGTTGTCCACCTCGCTAGCAGCCGACGTGGGCCTAACGGCTACATCCGCCGTAACTACTCGCCGACCGAGGTTGACGCAATCGGCGTCTATTGCGGCGACCTCGACCGCTGCTTCCTCGTTCCGATAGGTGTGATCGCCGGCCAGTGGGCGATGCAGCTACGGCTCATTCCACCCAGGAATGGGCAGCGCGCCGCGTTACACTTCGCCGACGAGTACGACCTTGGGGCTGTAGCTCAGCAGGAAGAGCGCCGTCGTGGCACGGCGGAGGTCGAGGGTTCGAATCCCTCCAGCTCCATTAATCAAGATCATTCAAGCACGCCTAGCTCAGAAGAGGTCGGCGCCCACAAGTTCCGCAACCACTTCGGCTACTACATGGAGCGGGCGGCCTCCGGGATCGAAATCCTGGTCAGCCGCCGCGGCAAGCCTTACACACGCCTCTGCCCAGCCAGCCGACCCGATAGCACCCTTGAGCTTGGACGGGATCCATGCGCTGGTGACTCGGTTTAGCGAGGCAGGGCGGGGAGGAACGCCCTCAGGCGGCGTTCGTAGAGGTGTGGGGCGACATTCCAGGCTTCGCAGTGGCCGGCCTTGGGCGCCTTGTAGAAGGTGACTCGGCGGGGCAGCTCGGTGGCGAAGTCTTCGCTGCCCTCGATCGACACGACCTCGTCGTCGTCGCCGTGGAAGAGCAGGATCGGCAGCTGGAAGTCGTCCAGATGCCGGTGGGCGTCGAGGCTGTCCCAGTCGGCGTCGATGCGGGCGCCGATCGCCCACTGCAGCGGCAGCGTCGCGACCGCTGGGAATCCCATCTCGGTCGTGTTGAACTCGAGCGTCTCCTGCCAGTCCAGCACCGGCGCGTCGAGCACGAGGCCCTCGACACGCGCGGCGAGCGGCGAGCGCTGCATGAACTGGGTGACGATCGCGCCCCCCATCGAGTAGCCGGCGAGGACCAGGCGGCGGGCGCCGTGGGCGAGCGCGTAGCGCGCCGCCGCGGCGAGGTCGCGCCACTCGGTCAGGCCCATGTGGTGGAGGCCGTCCGGGCTGGGCGGCGCCCCGAGGTCCTCGCGGTAGGTGATCAACAACGTCGACAGGCCGGCGCGGTGCAGCGTCGGCACCATTCGCAGCCCGACCTGCGGCGTGCTGTTGATCCCGTGCACGACGATTGCCCAGGTCTCGCGATCTCTGCCCTTCGGCGCGGGCACCAACCAGGCCGGCATCGGCCCGAGCTCGTCGGGCACCTCGATCCCCCTGAACGGCAGGCCGAACGCCTGACGAGGATCGCCTGAGAAGACGTTGGGTTCGATCCCAACGTCCATCTCAGGCACGAGGTAACCGCGCACGTCCCGCAACCGCCGGGTGACAGTCTCTTCGCTGTTGTCGACCACGGTGTCGGCGATCGCGCGCCCGCCCGTCCACTCGAGCCCGTAGACGCCCGGTCGTTCGCTGTCCTCGGTCCGCTCGAGCACGATCCGCCCAGGCAGCAAGCCCTCGACCTCCACCTGCGGCGACCAATCCGAGTGGTCCGGCACCAGCACCCGGTCGGAGAAGTGCCAGCTCAGTGCGGCGCCGACCGCCACCGCAAGGAGCAGCGCGACGCCGGCGGCCACCAGCCACACCCGCCCGCGGCGCAGCCCGACCCCGCGGCCCCGGTTCCCAGGCTCGGTCGCCGCCTCCTTGCCCCTGCCCGCCTCCACGTCGCCACCCTACCTCCGGATCGTGTCTGGCTGGCCGACACCGGTTGCTAATTTCAGCCGAGTGGGAAACCTGCGCCTGATCGACTCCGGGTCCGCACCGAGGCGGGCCGACACCGATGGGTCTCACGACGGACGGCTGCCGGACTCCGACGCCTTCGACGCCTACTCGCGGACGGTGTCGGGTGTCGCCGAGCGGCTCGGTCCCTCCGTCGCTCACCTCGCCGTAAGTCGTCGCACGGCGCGCGGGCGGCGCGCGGGCGGCGCAGGCAGCGGCGTCGCGATCAGCCCGGACGGCCTCATGCTCAGCGCCGCCCACGTGGTCGCCGGCTCTGAGCGGGGATCCGCCGCCTTCCCGGACGGGCGCGAGTTCGGCTTCGAGGTGATCGGCGCCGATCGCCTCTCCGACCTCGCCGTGCTGCGCACCGAGGGTCGCGACCTGGCCCCGGCGACGCTTGGCGACGCCGAGGACCTGCGGGTCGGCCAGCTCGTCGTCGCGATCGGCAGCCCCAACGGCTTCAGCGGCTCGGTGACCGCCGGCGTCGTCTCCGCCCTCGGCCGCTCCCTGCCGACTCGTTCGCGTTCGGCGACGCGGCTGGTGGAGAACGTGATCCAGACGGACGCGGCCCTCAATCCCGGCAACTCCGGCGGCGCCCTGGCCGACGGTCTCGCCCGGGTGGTGGGGATCAACACGGCTGTGGCCGGGATCGGGCTGGGGCTGGCCGTGCCGATCAACGCGACCACCCGGCGGATCGTCTCCGAACTGATCGGCGACGGCCGAGTGCGGCGAGCCTACATCGGCATCGCTGGCGGCACGCGTCCGCTCCCCCCTCGGCTCGCCGCCGAGCTGGGGCAGGATCGCGGCATCGAGATCGTCGAGGTGGTCGAGGACAGCCCCGCCGCAAAGGCTGGACTGCGCCCCGGGGACCTGGTCGTGGAGATCGATGGCGAGTCCCTCAACGACGTGGGCGACCTTCAGCGACTGATGGTCGGCGAGCGGATCGGACGCGAGCTGGCGGTACGGGTCGATCGCGGTGGCCGGCTTCTGCGAATCGGACTCGTGCCGCGGGAGCTGAGCGAGTAAGAGGGCGTCTGGCCTCCGGCCCTGCGCCTCTCAACGCCGCGCATCCAGCTGCCGATGAGTGAGCGATGAGCACCGGCAACGAGCATGTGTTCTCGCACGGGATGCAGGACACCCGCGAGGCGCTCGCGGGCTGGAACGAAGACCCCTGGCGGGTCCTGCACGGTTGGCTGGCGCTCAGCCTGGCGATCGCGCTGACCCTGCTCGGCGCCGTCTGGTTCGTCGCCGGCGCGCTCACCCCCGACATCACCCCGATCCACATGGCCGGCCTTAACGAGTCATCGAGCCCCGGCGACCTGCTGCCGATCCTCTGGCGCAACTCGCTCGTCCTCGCCCTGCACGGAACCGCCTGCGTCGCCGGCTTCATCGCCGGCGCCTCGATGCCGATCGCCGCCGCCCAACGCACCGGCCTCTCGCGCTGGATCCACGTCAAGGCCGGCCAGTTCGCGATCCTCTTCGTCACCGCGGTGACGCTCTTCTCGCTCTCGACCCAGGCGCTCTACCTCGGCTTCCAGGGCTCGACCATCGCCTACCAGCTCGGCATCTCCCACGCCGCCCTGATCTTCAGCGTCCTGCCGCATGCGATCCCCGAGCTCTGTGCACTCTTCCTCCCGCTCGCCGCCTGGTTGATCGCCAGTCGCCGCGGCGAGTGGAACGAGCTCCTCGCCGCGACCTTCCTCACCGTCGCCCTTGCGCTGCCCGTCCTCGTCGTCGCCGCGACGATCGAGGTCTACGTCTGGCCGCAGATCCTCGAGGCGATCTCGCCGGTCTACTGAGGCTCGCCGGGCGCCGCGCCGCGGTGCACTCGTAAGATCGCGGCTGATGAGCGCGTACGAGCCGCAGGCGATCGAGGCGAAGTGGCAGCGGGTCTGGGCCGGGGAGCGGACCTGGGAGGTCGCCAACCCGGGGCAGCCCGGCTACGCGGGCGAGAAGCCGAAGTCCTACGTGCTGGAGATGCTCCCTTACCCCTCGGGCGAGCCCCACGTCGGCCATCTCAAGTGCTACGCGGTCGGCGACGCGATCGCCCACTTCCGCCGCCGTCACGGCTTCGAGGTGATCCACCCGATGGGCTACGACTCCTTCGGCCTGCCGGCGGAGAACAACGCGATCAAGACCGGTGAGCCGCCGCGGGCGGCGACCGAGCGCTCGATCGAGTCCTTCCGCCGCCAGTTCCGCGAGTGGGGGATCTCGATCGACTGGTCGCGCGAGCTGGCGACCCACACGCCCGAGTACTACCGCTGGACCCAGTGGATCTTCCTGCGGCTCTTCGAGCGCGGCCTCGCCTACCGCGACGAGGCGCCCGTGCAGTGGTGTCCCAAGGACGCCACCGTGCTCGCCAACGAGCAGGTGGTCGACGGGCGCTGCGAGCGCTGCGGCACGCCGGTCGAACAGCGCCGCCTGGAGCAGTGGTTCTTCCGCATCACCGATTACGCCGAGCGCCTGCTCGCCGACTTCGAGCTGCTCGAGTCCTGGCCCGAGCACGTCGTCACCATGCAGCGCAACTGGATCGGCCGCTCCGAGGGCGCCGAGGTGACCTTCCGCTGCGAGGAGCTCGACCTCGACTTCCCCGTCTTCACCACCCGACCCGACACGCTCTTCGGCGCCACCTTCTTCGTCCTTGCCCCCGAGCACCCCGAGCTGGAGCGGCTCGTCGCCGGCACGCAGGCCGAGGCGGAGGTGCGCGAGTACGTAAACCGGGTCGCGCGCGAGTCGGCCGAGGAGCGCGGTGACGAAGACCGGCCGAAGACCGGCGTGCCGCTCGGCCGCGGCGTCGTCAACCCGGTCAACGGCGAGGAGATTCCGATGTTCGTCGCCGACTACGTGCTGATGGAGTACGGCACCGGCGCGATCATGGCCGTTCCCGCCCACGACACGCGCGACTACGAGTTCGCCAAGGCCTTCGACCTGCCGGTGCGGCGGGTGATCGAGGGCTCCGATCCAGAGACCGCGCGCGACGAGGAGGGGCTGCCCTATTCGGGTGACGGGACGATGACCGGCTCGGGGCGCTTCGACGGCAAGCACAACCGCGAGGCCTACGAGGAGATCGTCGCTTGGCTGGCCGAGGAGGGGCGCGGCGAGGCCGCCGTCAACTACCGCCTGCGCGACTGGCTGGTCTCGCGCCAGCGCTACTGGGGCGCGCCGATCCCGGTCGTCTACTGCGAGCAGTGCGGCGAGAGTGGCGCAGCGGCGATCGTTCCCGTGCCCGAGGACCAGCTTCCGGTGGAGCTGCCCGAGGTCGACGAGTACGCGCCGCAGGGCAGGAGCCCGCTGGCCGCCGCCGAGGACTGGGTCGCGACCGAGTGCCCCCGCTGCGGGGGCGCCGCCCGCCGCGAGACCGACACGATGGACACCTTCGTCGACTCCTCCTGGTACTTCATCCGCTACCTCGACTCGCGCAACGAGGGGGTGGCCTGGGACCGCGCCGCCGCCGACCACTGGCTGCCCGTCGACCAGTACATCGGCGGGGTCGAGCACGCGATCCTGCACCTGATGTACGCGCGCTTCTTCACCAAGGCGCTGGCCGACCTGGCCGCGCTCTCGGTGCAGGAGCCGTTCGCCAACCTCTTCACCCAGGGGATGATCACTCGCGACGGCGCCAAGATGTCGAAGTCGAAGGGGAACACGGTCAGCCCGGCCGAGTACGTCGAGCGCCACGGCGCCGACACCGCCCGCACCTACGTCTGCTTCATGGGACCGCCGGAGCGGGGCGGCGACTGGTCCGACGAGGGGGTCGAGGGCGTCAACCGCTTCCTCGCTCGCCTCTGGCGCCTCGGCCTGGAGGTCGCCGACCGGGAGGCCGGCGAGCTGGAGGCGGTCGGAGGCGAGGGCCGCGAACTGCTCGCCAAGGCGCACTGGGCGATCGACAAGGTCGGCCGCGACTTCGAGCGTGGCTTCCAGTTCAACACCGCGATCGCCGCGGTGATGGAGCTGGTCAACGAGGCCTACCGGCTCAAGGACGGGCTCTACGCCGACCCCGTCGGGACGGCGGCCGTGCGCTTCGCCGCCGCCACCGCCGCCTCGCTGATCTTCCCCTTCGCCCCGCACCTCGGCGCCGAGGTTTGGGAGCGGCTCGAGGGCGGCCGCGTCTGGGAGGTTCCCTGGCCTGAGGCCGACCCCGAGCTGCTGGCGAGCGACACTGTCACCCTCGTCGTCCAGGTCAACGGCAAGCTGCGCGACCGGATCGAGGCGCCCGCCGAGGCGCCCAAAGCCGAGCTCCTCGCCCTCGCCCGCGAGAGCGAGAAGGTCCGCCGCCACCTCGACGGCAAAGAGGTGGTCAAGGAGATCGTGGTCCCGGGAAAGCGCGTGAACCTGGTAGTGCGTTAACCGGACGCTGCCTGGTTTTCACGGCGAAGAGCACCTTTTCTGGTACAAAGCGCCCCCAATGCTGGTCAGGCGCCTATCGGAAGCACCTGCGGAGGAGTGGCACCGGCTGCGCTACCGCGCCCTGATGGACGCCGGGCAGCTCGGCGCCCGCAACATGTCGGTCACCTGGCTGGAGATCCCCGCCGGCGCCCAGCAGACCCTGCGCTCCGACGAGGGCGGCGAGCAGGTCTACGTGATCGTCAGCG
>JBKPOW010000214.1:0-25021 GCA_046733275.1 Actinomycetota bacterium | reverse complement strand
GGGTTGGGCTGTTCGCCCATTAAAGCGGTACGCGAGCTGGGTTCAGAACGTCGTGAGACAGTTCGGTCCCTATCTGCTGTGGGCGTTGGAGAGTTGAGAGGAGTCATCCCTAGTACGAGAGGACCGGGATGAACATGCCGCTGGTGTATCTGTTGTCCTGCCAAGGGCACCGCAGGTTAGCTACGCATGGAACGGATAACCGCTGAAGGCATCTAAGCGGGAAGCCGTCCTCGAGATGAGCTCTCCCATCCCTTCGAGGGAGTAAGACCCCTGGTAGACCACCAGGTTGATAGGCCGGCGGTGCAAGCGTGGTGACACGCTCAGCCGACCGGTACTAATGGGTCGAGGGCTTGACGGATATTTATTTCTTACCCTCTTGGTCTTGTGCAGTTTTCAGGGCCCGCCGTGGGCGGTCTCGCAAAATTCCGGTGGCGCATAGCGAGTGGGAAACACCTCTTCCCATTCCGAACAGAGCAGTTAAGCCACTCTGCGCCGATGGTACTTGGGGGGCAACCCCCTGGGAGAGTAGGTCGCCGCCGGTTCTTCTTCGACACTCGGGCCGCCCTTAGGGGCGGCCCTTTTTCGTGCCCGCGCCCTGGAACAGACATCTTGAAGCCAGCCGAACGGAGCGTTAACACAGGTTTTATTGAGCAAAGAGTTGCGCCTTGCTAGAAGGGAGAAGTGCCCGCGGGCGGGGGGCGGGTCATCGACTCAAACCCAAGCGAAAAGGAAGTGCATCATGACTCACAATCTCAAGGCGCTGGGAATGGCTTTCCTCGCGGTCCTGGCGATTAGCTCCGTGGCGGCATCGAGTGCGTCGGCGACGACCGACGTCTTCACAGCCAGCCAGCAGAAAGCCTTGCTGACAGGCGTTACCCACAACAGCCTGGTCACCCTAGGTGCATTGAAATTCGAGTGCACAACATCCAAGTTCGCCGGGACAATGGAAAATGGCTCGACTGTCGTCGTGGCTGATTCTGAATACCTCGGGGGGGTCAACGAGACACCATGGCGTGGCATGCCCATCGTCGATTGGAAACCTCACGGTCGACACAAACGAATGCGGACCCACGTCGACCGGCGCTACAACCAGCCAAGATGGAGGTCAGGTGGACGCCGTGATCTGGATGTCCTGCCCTGCTGGCAAAAACATCGTTGTCACAAGCTCAACCGGCGTGACGATCACGATTCCGCCTCAGACACCGACAGAAGGTGGTGCCACCTTCGTCAATCTGCCCAACCACCCAGGTGGAGCAGCGATTGAAGCGAAAGGGACATTTACAGGCATCACATATACCTGCGCGCCCGCTTTCACTTGCGCGCTTGCCGGCATATCGACTCACGGCAACAACATGAGCATTACCGGGTCGGTCGTGTTCACAGGCTATGAAGACAAAGACGGTCTGCCCACACCAGTTATCGAGGGGGCTCGGATCCCGATCTCAGTTAGTAGCAAACCGTAGTAACGCTCAAAGCCGGCGGGCGGCCGGGCGCCTCCTGGCGCTCGGCCGAGCTCTGCCAGCGGCGGGAGCGGCTTCCGGCCGCTCCCTAAGCCTAGGCTGGCGTCGCGAAGCGGTCGATCGCGGCGGTCCAGGCGCCGGTGCTGCGCCGCGGCGCCCCAATGTGCCGCCTGCCTTCGCAGGGGCGGGAGGGAATCTCGACAGGCTCAAAGCCGTACTCGCCGAGGGTCGCGAAGTCGATTATAAGGTCCACCGCGTCCGCCACTTGGGCGCTCATCTCTTTTCTCGAATCGAACATGGGTTCGACTCTACGGTCGCCTCCGGACGGCTTCGCTTTTCTGCATGCGCGCTTGCACTCGCGGCTGCGCTTTTACGCGATTTGCAGGGCTGTTCTGGTCGGCGAAAGCGAGGATCAGAGCGGCGGTGGCCGTCGGGGCCTCAACGTTGGGCGAGTGGCCAACACCGGGAATGAGCTTCGTCTCCGCGCCGGGCACGACCTCGCGATAGGCGGCCAGGGCGGCGGCCGGGTCGTCGATGATCTGCTCTTCGGCGCCCATGATCACGAGCAGCGGCTTGCCGCTTTCGCGGACACGCTCGTTGAGGCCTTTTTCCTTGCTGTAGTCCTGCGACTCGTTCGCGGCTTCCTCGTAGGCGCTGTAAGTCATCCGCTGCAGGTCCTCGACGAACGCGTCCGGCACGTCATAGCCGGGGGCGAAGGCGACCTCCAAGCCCTCGCGCACGGTGAAGTCGGACTTCACCCGCCAGAGGGCGGGGCCGAGCACCGGCGTGAAGGTCAGCCTGGCCAGCAGGCCGAGGTCTCCCTCTTCGTGCGTCGGCTCCGAATCAACGATGACGATCCGATCGACAAGCGCGGGCGAGCGTTCCGCCAGGCCGACGGACACCGTGCCGCCCAGCGAGTGACCGACGACGGTCGCGTCGCGGACATCAAGGCGGGCGAGCGCTTCGGCCACGGCATCGGCCTGGTCCTCGATCGAGTAGCCCGACGCCGGCATCTCCGAGCCGCCGTGGCCGAGCAGGTCAACCCTGACGACGCGATGGTTCTTCTCGAGCCGCGGCAGGACCCTGTCCCACCAGTCCATCGCGCAGGTGAAGCAGTGGACGAGGACGATCGGCGGAGCGTTCCGCGGACCACTATCGGTCACCTGCAGGTCGCCGCCGGGCAGGCTGACGATGCGGCCGCCCGGCACGGTGACCTCCGCCGATCCCGTTTCGGCGTCGGTGACCAGCGCGTTGACGCCGATCAGCACGGCCAGCAGGACTACAACCGCGATCGCGATCTTCCAGCCACGTCTCATTGCGGCAGTACCCTAACCGGACCGATGGAGAAGTTCGTGATCGAAGGGGGCTCGCCGCTCTCGGGAGAGGTGACGGCGGCCGGCAACAAGAACGCGGCGCTGCCGATCCTCGCTGCCTGCCTGCTGACCGAAGAGGAGCTGCTGCTGCACCGCGTGCCTCGGATCCGCGACACCGAAGCGCAGGTCGCTCTGCTCGAGCGCCTCGGCGTCGAGACCGCCTGGATCGCCGACAACAGCCTGCGTCTCTGCTCCGCCGGCGTCACCGACACGACCGTCGACGAGGAGCTCTCCAGCCAAATCCGCGCCTCGTTCCTGCTCGCCGGGCCGCTGCTGGCGCGCTTCGGCGAGGCAAGCATGCCACCCCCGGGCGGGGACTTCATCGGCCGCCGCCGGCTCGACGCGCACCTCGACGCCTTCACCGACCTCGGCGCCGCCGTCGACGGCGACCGCTGGATCGAGCTGAAGGCGCCGGCCGACGGGCTGCGCCCCTGCGGGATCTTCATGGACGAGCCCTCGGTGATGGGGACCGAGAACGCGCTGATGGCGGCCGCGCTGACGCCCGGCCCGACGACGATCGGCAACGCGGCCTGCGAGCCGCACGTCCAAGACCTCGCCCGCCTGCTCACCACGATGGGCGCGCAGGTCGACGGCATCGGCTCCAACGTGATGACCGTGCACGGCCGCGATCGCCTCGGCGGCGCCGAGCACACGATCTCGCCCGACCACATCGAGGTGGCCAGCTTCATGGCGCTCGCCGCCGCCACCGGGGGCGAGCTGCGCATCCGCGATACCGCGCCGGCCGACCTGCTGATGGTGAGGCGCCAGTTCCGCCGCCTCGGGCTCGAGTCGGAGATCGACGGCGACGACGTGATCGTCCCACCCGAGCAGCGGCTGCGGGTCAAGGCCGACGTCGGCGACGCGATCCCGAAGATCGAGGACGGGCCCTGGCCGGCGTTCCCCGCCGACCTCACCTCGATCGCCCTGGCGCTCGCCACGCAGGCGGACGGCGAGGTGCTGATCTTCGAGAAGATGTTCGAGAACCGCCTCTTCTTCGTCGACAAGCTGGTCGCGATGGGCGCTCGGATCACGCTCTGCGATCCCCACAGGGCGATCGTCAGCGGTCCGAGCCGTCTTCACGCCGAACGGGTCGAGAGCCCCGACATCCGTGCCGGGATGGCGATGCTCATCGCCGCCCTGGCCGCCGAAGGCACCTCCGAGATCGGCAACATCCGCCAGATCGACCGCGGCTACGAGTCGATCGACGACCGCCTGCGCGCCCTCGGGGCGCGAATCGAACGCGTCTCTGCAGAGATTCACGCGTAAGGGGATTTCCGCGCCGACTCTCGTAAGGTCAGGCGCATGATTCACCCGATCCCACCGGGGACGCGCGACATCCTGCCCGACGAGATGCGGGAGCTGCGCCGCCTGCACCTCGCCCTGATCGAGGTCTTCGAGAGCCGTGGCTACGGCGAGGTTGCCACGCCCGCGATCGAGTACGACGAGGTGCTGGCGCGCGGCGACGGTCGCACCGCCGACTCTGCCTACCGCTTCTTCGACGAGAGCGGCGAGCTGCTGGCGCTGCGCTCCGACATGACGGTGCCGATCGCGCGCCTGGTCGCCACCCGCTACGCGGGCGCCGAGCCGCCGCTGCGCCTCTGCTACGTCGCCAACGCCTACCGCGCCGTGCGCCCGCAGCGCGGCCAGATGCGCGAGTTCGCCCAGGCCGGGGTCGAGCTGATCGGCGCGCCCGCACCCGAGGGCACGGTCGAGGTGATCGAGGTGCTCGAGGCGGCGCTCGACGCTGCCGGCCTCGACCGGGCCGTGATCGGCCTCGGCGACGCCGACCTCTTCCGCCAGCTGCTGAGCGAGCTGGGGGTGGAGGGCGAGGCGCGCGACGCGGCCCTCTCGCGGCTGGCCACACATGACCTGGTCGGGCTCGAGACCGAGCTCAGCGGCGCCGGCATCGCCGCCGGCGACGTCGAGACCTGCGTCGCCCTCTCGCAGCTGCGCGGGGGGCGCGAGGTGCTGGAGGAGGCGCTCGAGATCGGCGGCGGCGCGGTCGAGCGCGCCACCGCCCGCCTGGGCGAGACCTTCGAGGCGCTCGAAGGCCGCGGCGCCGCCGGTCGGGTCCAGCTCGACCTCGGGCTCCTGCGCGACCTCGGCTACTACAGCGGCGCCATCCTCGAGGTCTACGATCCCGCCCTCGGTCACGTCCTCGGCGGCGGCGGCCGCTACGACAGCCTGCTCGAGCGCTTCGGCATCGACCTGCCGGCGGCCGGCTTTGCCCTCTACCTGGAGCGTGTCCACGTCGCCCAGATGGAGGAGGGGTCGCGGCGGGAGGGCGCGCCATGAGCGTCGAGGTCGCCGGCACCGGCGGGGCCAAGGCGGACGGCCCGCTGAAGCTGGCCGTCCCGCGCGGCGCGTTGCTCGAGGGCACGCTCGACGTCCTCGACGCGGCCGGGGTCGACACGAGCGCCGTCCGCGGCGGGTCGCGCGCGCTGATCTTCCCCGGCGAGAGGATGACGCTGGTGACGATGCGCCCCTCCGACGTGCCCACCTACGTCGAGGCCGGCGCCGCCGACGTCGGCATCACCGGCAAGGACGTGCTGCTGGAGCAGTTCGACCGCATGGTCTACGAGCTGCTCGACCTCGGCTACGGCCGCTGCCGCATGGTGCTGGCCGGGCGCAAGGGCGACGGCAAGCTGGGCGAATCGCAGCGCCGGCTGGGGATGATGCGGATCGCGACCAAGTACCCGCGTACGGCCGAGCGCCACTTCGAGTCCACCGGCCGTCAGGTGGAGACGATCGAGGTCAAGGGCTCGGTCGAGCTGGCGCCGCTGATCGGCCTCGCCGACGGCATCGTCGACCTCGTCGCCACCGGCCGCACGCTGGAGGAGAACGACCTCGAGGTGCGCGAGGAGATCGTCGAGTGCACCGCCCGCTTCGTCGCCAACCGCGTCGCCCACAAGCTGCGCGGCGCGGAGATCGACGACCTCACCGCCAGGTTGCGCGAGGCGGCGGCCCGATGAGGGTCCGACGCTTCGAGTGGGAGGGCGCGGAGGAGACCGCGGCTGCGATTCGCGAGTGGTCGGCGGCGGCGCTGCCCGAGGTCGACGTGAGCGCGATCGAACGCGAGGTGCGCGAGGGCGGTGACGAGGCGCTGCTGCGCCTGACGGCGCGCTTCGACGCGACCGAGCGGCCGCCCGACTCTCTGCGCGTCGACCCCGGCGCGGGGGAGGAGGCGCTGGCTGCGCTCGACCCGGCGATCCGCGAGTCGCTGCAGCTCGCCGCCGACAACGTGCGCGCCGTCGCCGAGGCCCAGCTCGGGACCGAGCCGCGGCGCGTCGACCTGCCGCAGGGCCACTCGGTGACGATGCGCGAAACGGCGGTCGGGGCCGCCGGGATCTACGCCCCGGGGGGGCGCGCCGCCTACCCGTCGAGCGGGGTGATGGGCGTCGTTCCCGCCAAGGCGGCCGGCGTCGAGCGCGTCGCGCTCGCCTCGCCGCCCGACCCCGACGGCGAGGTGCACCCGCTGGTGCTCGCCGCCGCCGCGCTCTGCGGGGTCGACGAGGTCTACGCGATCGGCGGCGCCCAGGCCGTATTCGCGCTCGCCCTCGGCACCGAGACGATCGCGCCGGTCGACGTCGTCGCCGGGCCCGGCAACGCCTGGGTGTGGGAGGCGAAGCGCGCGGTCTCCGGCATGGTCGGGATCGACTCGCTCGCCGGCCCCTCGGAGCTGATGCTCGTCGCCGGCCCCGAGACCCAGCCGGAGTGGGCGGCGCTCGATCTCTGCGCCCAGGCCGAGCACGGGGCGGAGGGACCGCTGCTCGCCGCGGCTGTCGCGGATTCCGTGCTCGAGGCGATCGCCGCCGCGGTCGAGCGGCTCGCCGGCGAGCAATCCAGCCTGGGCGACTCGCCGCTTGCCCTGACCACGGTGCCCGACAGCCGCGCCGCAATCGACCTGGCCAATGCCTTCGCCCCCGAGCACCTCGAGCTGCTCGACGAGGAAGCCGCGACCCTGGCGGGGCGCGTGCGCAGCGCCGGCGCGGTCTTCGTCGGCCCGCACGGCGCGACCGCCTTTGGCGACTACGTCGCCGGCTCCAACCACGTGCTGCCGACCGGCGGCGCCGGGCGCTTCTCCGGCCCGCTCGGCCCGGACGTCTTCCGCCGCAAGATCGCCGCCGTGGAGGTCCCACCGGGGGCGGCGGCGAAGCTTGCACCGCACGTCCAGACCTTGGCTCGGGCGGAGGGATTCCCCCTCCACGGCGAGTCGGCGATGATTAGGAAGCGATGAGCCGCAGCGCGCAAAAGGAACGCACCACCGGCGAGACGCAGATCAAGCTCTCGCTCGACCTCGACGGGGGCGAGTCGAGCGCGCAGACCGGCGTCGGCTTCCTCGACCACATGCTCGACCTGCTCGCCCGTCACGGCCGGCTCGGCCTCGTGGTCGAGGCCAGCGGCGACCTCGAGACCGGCGCCCACCACACCGTCGAGGACGTCGGCATCGTCCTCGGCCAGGCGCTCGATCAGGCCCTGGGCGATCGCGCCGGCATCCGTCGCTACGGCTCGGCGCTGGTGCCGATGGACGAGTCGCTGGCCGAGTGCGCGATCGACATCTCGGGCCGGCCGCTGTGCGTCTTCGACGCCGAGCTGCCGCCGACCTCGATCGCCGGCTTCGACAGCGAGCTGGCGGAGGAGTTCTTCCGCGCCGTCGCCAACGGGGCGAAGCTGACGCTGCACATCGCCGTCCGGCAAGGGGGCAACGTGCACCACATGATCGAGGCTTGCTTCAAGGCGTTCGCGCGGGCTCTGCGAGTCGCCGTCTCCGTCGACCCGGATACCCACGGCATCCCCTCGACCAAGGGGACTCTGACCGAATGACGGCCCGCATCTGCATCCTCGACTACGGCATGGGCAACCTGCGCTCGGTCGAGAAGGCGCTCGAGCACGTCGGCGCGACGGCGACGATCGCCAGCGACGCCGAGACCGTGCGCGCCGCCGAGGGGGTGGTCCTGCCCGGCGTCGGCGCCTTCCCCAAGGCGATGGAGCGCGTGCGCGAGCTGGGCCTCGACGAGTTGATCGCCGAGCGGCGCGACGCCGGCGTGCCGATCCTCGGCATCTGCCTCGGCCTGCAGCTGCTCTTCGAGTCGAGCACCGAGCTCGGCGGCGCTGCCGGTGTCGGTCTGCTTCCGGGCGGCGTGGCGGAGCTGGAGGCGGACGGGCTCAAGGTCCCGCACATCGGCTGGTCGCCAGTGCGCTGGGAGAAGGAGTCGCGACTGTGCGATGGGATCGAGACCGAAACGCCTTTTTACTTCGTCCACTCCTTCGCGCCCAGCCCCGAGCCGGGCGACCTGCTCGGGACGGCCGCCTACGGCGACCGCTTCGCCTGCGCGGCCGAGCGCGACAACGTCTTCGGCGTCCAGTTCCACCCGGAGAAGTCGAGCGCCGCTGGCCTGCGCCTGCTCGCCAACTTCGCCGGGGTCTGCGCAAAGGCGCCCGCCGCCGCGTAGCGGACCGGCCGTGATCCTCTACCCGGCAATCGACATCCACGAGGGCAAGGCCGTCCGGCTGCTGCAGGGCGACTACCGGCGGGTGACCATCTACGACGCCAAGCCGGCGGATGCGGCTCGGCGCTGGCAGGAGGACGGAGCGGAGATCCTCCACGTGGTCGATCTCGACGGCGCCAAGACGGGCGAGCCGCGCAACGTCGAAGCCGTACACCAAATCGCGGCCTCGGTCGATTGTCCGGTGCAGGTGGGGGGTGGCCTGCGCGATGGCGACGCCGTCGCCGCCGTGCTCGACGCCGGCGCCGAGCGCGCGGTGATCGGCACCGCCGCGCTGCGCGACCCGGACTTCCTCGACGAGATGCTCTCGCTGCATGGCGAGAAGATCGTCGTCTCGGTCGATGCGCACGGCGGCAAGGTTGCGCTGGACGGCTGGACCGAGCTCGCGGAAGAGGGCGCGGTCGAGGTGGTGGCGGCGCTCGGCGAGCGCGGCGTCGGGCGCTTCCTCTGCACCTCGATCGAGGTCGACGGCACGATGGAAGGGCCGGACGTCGACCAGCTGACCGAGATCGCCTCGGCGACCCCCGCCCAGGTGATCGCCTCGGGCGGAGTGGGCGACCTTGCCGACCTGGAGATGCTCGCCCGGGACACTCCGCCGAACGTAGATGGCGTCATCGTCGGCCGCGCCCTCTACGAGCAGCGCTTTACGGTCGCCGAGGCGATCGCTGCCCTAGCCTGAGGGCATGGTCCTCAAGCGCGTCATCCCCTGCCTCGACGTCGACGCCGGCCGCGTCGTCAAGGGCACGAACTTCGTCGGCCTGCGCGACGCGGGCGACCCGGTTGAGCTGGCCGAGCGCTACGACACCGAGGGCGCCGACGAGCTGGTCTTCCTGGATATCACCGCCTCGCACGAGAAGCGCGACACGATCGTCGAGCTGGCCCGCCGCACCGCCGACAACGTCTTCATCCCCTTCACGATCGGCGGTGGGATCCGCTCGGTCGAGGATGCCCAGGCGGTGCTCGACGCCGGCGCCGACAAGGTCTCGGTCAACTCCTCGGCGCTGGCGAGGCCCAACCTGCTCACCGAGCTGGCCGACCACTTCGGCGCCCAGTGCGTTGTGATCGCGATCGATGCCAAGCGCGAGGAGCGCGGCTGGGGCGTCTACGTCAATGGCGGTCGCAAGCGGGTCGAGGAGCGCGAGGCGGTCGCCTGGGCGAGGGAGGCGGTCGAGCGCGGAGCGGGGGAGGTGCTACTCACCAGCATGGACCGCGACGGCACCAACGACGGCTACGACCTCGAGCTGACCCGCGCCGTGGCCGAAGCCGTCTCGGTGCCGGTGATCGCCTCTGGCGGCGCCGGCACGCTCGAGCACCTCAGCGAGGCGATCGCCGAGGGGGGCGCCGACGCCGTTCTCTGCGCATCGATCTTCCACTACGGCTCCTTCCGGGTGCGCGAGGCCAAGCGGCACCTGGCGGCCGCCGGCATCCCCGTGCGGGCGTAGGCTCGCCTCGATGCCGGAGGTTCGGATCGACGACATCGGCGCGGCACTGAGCCGCGCCTATCCCGAGCTGGCCGCCGTCCACGACGCGGCCGGAGGAAGACCCGTGTACCTCGTCGGCGGCGCCGTCCGCGATCTCCTGCTGGGGCGGGGCAGAGCCGACATCGACCTCGTGGTCGAGGGCGACGCGACCGCGTTGGCGTCTCGGCTCGGCGGCGAGGTACGCGAGCACGAGCGTTTCGCCACGGCCAAGGTCCGTCTCGGCGAGCACGAGGTAGACATCGCGACCGCCCGGTCCGAGTCCTATCCCCACCCGGGCGCGCTGCCCGAGGTGGAGCCCACGGACGGCATCGCCGCCGACCTCGCCCGCCGCGACTTCACGATCAACGCGATGGCGGTGCCCCTGCGCCGCGATCCGGAATTGATCGACCCCCACCGCGGCCGGCAGGACCTCGAAGCGGGCCGGTTGCGGATCCTGCATGCGCACTCCTTCGACGACGATCCGACCCGGGCGCTGCGAGCCGCCCGCTACGCGGCTCGCTTCGGCTTCGAGCTCGAGCACGAGACGGCGGAGCTGCTGCGGGAAGCGGACCTGAGCACGATCTCGGCCGATCGCCGCGAGGCGGAGCTGCTGCGGCTGGCCGGCGAGACGGAGGCCGTGCGCGGCTTTGCCTTGCTCGGGGAGTGGGGTCTGGTGGAGCTACCCCGGCAGGGGGCGGAGCTGGCGGCCGGCGTCGCCGGATTGCTCACCGAGCCCCCCTGGAGGGGGGAGGCCCGGCGAGACCAGGCCACCCTCGCCGCCGCCCTGGGTCGCTGGGGCGAGGCGGAAAACCTGGCCGCCGCGGATCCCGAGCGACCCTCGGACGCCGTGCGGATGGCGGGCGCCGCAAGCCCGACCGAACTGGTCCTTGCTCGCGCCCTAGGCGCCGAGTGGCTCGACCGCTACCTGACCGAATGGCGAGAGGTCGCGCTGGAGATAGACGGCGCCGATCTGATCGCCGCCGGGGTTCCGCAGGGGCCGCAGGTCGGCCGCGGCCTGACCGAGGCTCTGCGCCGCAAGCTCGACGGAGAGGTTGCCGAGCGCGAGGAGGAGCTCGCCGTGGCGCTGGAGGCGGCCCGCACGGCGGGCGACCGATGAGGTGGAGGCACAACGCGGGCGTCGAGTGGCTGGAGGCCGAGCTGCCCGTCTCGGTCGGCGGCTCGTCGGTTCACGTGGCGTTCTCGTCCCGCTCGGCCGGCTCTGTCAAAGAGGACTTGGGACCGCTCGCAGCGGCGCTAGGTCTCGATCCCGCGCTGATCGTCAGCGCCAGGCAGGTACACGGAATCGAACTGGCCACCCACCCGCTCCGCTGTTCCTCTGCCTCACACAGTGGGGATAAGGAACAGCGGAAGCTGGGAGAGGCGGTAGACGGGCACGTGCTCACCGCTCCGGGACCGGTTGGCCTGGTCTTCGTCGCCGACTGCCTCCCGGTGGCGGTCGCGGGCCCGGGCGGCGTCGCGATCCTGCACTGCGGCTGGCGCGGCCTTGCGGCCGGGATCGTCGGCCGTGGCGCCACCGCCGTCGGCGCGACCCATGCCGCGATCGGTCCCGGCATCGGCCCCTGCTGTTACGAAGTGGGCGCGGAGGTGCTGGACGCCTTCGCCGGCCTCGGCGGAGGCGTCGCCTCGGGGCGCATGCTCGACCTGCCCGAGGTCGCCCGGCGCCTGCTGCGCGATGCGGGTGTCGAGGAGATCGAGTCGGCCGGTCTATGCACCTGCTGTGAGCAGGCGCGCTTCTTCTCCCACCGCCGCGACGGGGGGGCCGGGCGCCAGGCCGGGGTAGCCTGGGTCGAGGAGGCCGAGGGATGAGATGCCCGGCCTGATCCACGGCCTCGACCCGGCGAAGATCGCCGCCAACCTGGCGCGGGTGCGCGAACGCGCCGGCGACAGGGTGGAGATCCTCGCCGCGACCAAGTACGTGCCGCTGGAGGAGATGGGCGCCCTGGCCGAGGCCGGCGTCGAGCTGGTCGGCGAGAACCGCCAGCAGGAGCTCGAGGCCAAGCACGAGCGCTGGGGCGAAGCCTTCGCCTGGGACTTCATCGGCAACCTGCAGAGCCGCAAGGTGAAACGGCTGCTGCCGCTCTGCCGCCTGATCCACTCCGTGGCCAGCGAGTCGGCGCTGGAGCAGCTCGGCCGGCACGGCGAGGCCGGGACCGAGGTCCTGGTCGAGGTCAACGTCGCCGGGGAGGTGGGGAAGGGCGGGATCGCACCCGCCGAGCTCGGCGCCTTCGTCGAGCGCTGCCCGGTGCGGGTCTCGGGCCTGATGACGATGCCGCCTTTCAGCACCGACCCCGAGGACTCGCGGCCCCACTTCGCCCGTCTCGCCGAGCTGGCCGCCGAGCACGGCCTCGCCCGCCTCTCGATGGGCACCTCGCAGGACTGGCCGGTCGCGGTCGAGGAGGGAGCGACGATCGTCCGCCTCGGCACCGTCCTGTACGTCTAGGGCAGCACGACCGCCGCTTGAGCGATAATGGCTGGAGGAATCGGCTCCGAAGAGCCGAAAGACGCACGCATGGCACTACGCGACAGCTGGCATAAAGCGCTGGTCTACTTCGGTCTCGCCGAAGAGCACGAGTACGGCCCCGAATACGACGAAGACTTCCCCGAGACCTCCGAAGAGGAGATCGAAGCCCGCCGCGAATCGGGCCAGGTGCGGCGCCTGCCGACCTCGCGCCGTGCCCGCCGCGACGAGATCGACGACATCTTCTCCGACGACGAGCCGATCTCGGCGACGCGCACGCGCACGCTGCGCTCCGTCGGCGAGGACTCCGACGTCAAAGTCCACCTCGTCATCCCGCGCAACTTCAACGACGCCCAGCAGGTCGCCGACCAGTTCAAGCGCTCGGTGCCGGTGATCCTCAACCTGCAGACCACCGATCACGAGCTCTCCAAGCGGATGATCGACTTCTGCTCCGGTCTCACCTACGCGCTCGACGGCGGCATGCAGCGGATCGCCGAGAAGATCTTCCTCTTGACGCCGCGTAACGTCGAGGTGTCGGCCGAGGAGAAGGCTCGGCTGCTCGACAAAGGGTTCTTCAATCAGTCGTAGTTGGCGGGACGGGCGGGTGCCCCTCCACTAGGCTGCGGCTGATGATTGTTGGTTTTTGCGGGGCGGGAAACATGGCGGCGGCCATTGCCAAGGGCTGGGCCGGGCAGTGGGAGCGGATGTTGTTCTTCGATCCGGACTCCGATCGGGCTCGCAAGTTGGCCGGGGAGCTTGGCGGCGACGCTGTCGGGTCCAATGGGGAGCTGGCGGAGCGGGCCGATGTCGTGGTCCTTGCGGTGAAGCCTGGTGCTCTTGAGCAAGCTGCCAGTGAACTGGCGGGTGTGGAATCGGTCATCTCGATCTTGGGGGCCACCCCCTTGGCGAACGTCCAAGCCGCATTCCCCGACGCCGAGGTCGGGCGGGTCATGCCCAACGTCGCGGTGGAGGTGGGCGGCGGCGTGCTTTGCGTTGCCGGGGAGTTCAGCTCAGAGGTCCGAGAGAAGCTGAGCGTTCTCGGGTTTGTCGTTCAACTGCCTGACTCCCGATTCGATGTCGCCACCGCCGTGATGGCCTGCTCGCCCGCGTATTTCGCCCTGGTGGCCGAGGCGCTCGCCGACGCCGGCGCCGGCGCCGGCCTGGACCGGGAGCTGGTCGAACGACTGGTCGTCGAGGCCGCTGCAGGCACTGGCGCGCTGATGCGTATCCGCCGTCCGGCCGATCTTCGAATCGCCGTAACCTCACCGGGAGGCAGCACCGAAGCCGGGCTCGACGCGCTCGACCGCGAAGGCGCGCGCGAGGCGTTCGAAGCGGCCGTGCGGGCCTCGCTGGAGAGGATGCGGGGGTGATTGCGGCGATCAGCCGCGAGGACGTCGCCGACTACGTCTCGGCGCTCTTCCTCGTCTACATCATCCTGATCCTGATCCGGGTGCTCCTCTCCTGGATCCCGCGCATGCCCTACAACCCGACGCTGCGCGCCGTGCTCGACTTCATCGCCGAGACGACCGACCCCTACCTCAACCTCTTCCGGCGGATCATCCCGCCGATCGGCGGCGGCGGCTTCGGCCTCGACCTCAGCCCGATGATCGGCATCATCGTGCTCATCGTCCTGCGCGGCATCGTCGTCGCCCTGATCGCCGGGTGAGCGACCCGAGGCGACGCGCCTGGGTCCTCGCCGCCGCGCTCTGCATGGCGGTCGTCGTCCTCGACCAGGCAGCCAAGGCGCTGGTCGAGGCCAACCTCGTCGCCGGCGAGCAGGTCGACGTGGTCGGCCCGCTCGGCCTCACCCTGACCCACAACCGCGGCATCGCCTTCGGCCTCGCCAGCGATGGCGGTGCCGTCCTCGTCGCCCTGACCCTGGCCGCGCTCGCCTTCGTCGGCATCCTCTTCGCCCGCGACCCCGGCCGCCGGGGGATGTGGGTCGCGGTCGGCCTGCTCGCCGGCGGCGCCCTCGGCAACCTGGTCGACCGGGTGCGTGCCGGCGAGGTCACCGACTACGTCGACGTGCTCAGCTGGCCGCCTTTCAACCTCGCCGACGTGGCGATCACGCTCGGCGTCGTCGTGCTGGCGCTGAGCTACGTCGTCGACGCAGAGCATCGATGAGCGGCGCGGCGCGGATCGTCCACCTCGACGAGCACCTCGCCGTGGTCGAGAAGCCCGCCGGCCTGGTGGTCCACCCGGCGCCCTCGCACCGCGGCCCGACCCTCGTCGACGAGCTGGCCGAGCTGCTCGGCGGCGGCGCCGACCCGGAGCGGCCGGGGATCGTCCACCGCCTCGACAAGGGCACCAGCGGCCTGCTCGTCGTCGCCCGCGACGACGAGACCCACGCCGCCTTGCAGGAGCAGGTGCGCAGGCGCGAGGTCGAGCGCGTCTACCTCGCCCTGGCCGGCGGCCGGCTCGGCTCGCGCACGGGGACGATCGACGCGCCGATCGGCCGAGCGGCGCGGCGGCGCACTCGCATGGCGGTCTCGGGCGCCGCCTCGCGCCAGGCACGCACCCACTTCGAGGTGCTCGAGCTGCTCGCCGCCGAGACCTACGTCGAGGCGACGCTGGAGACCGGGCGCACGCACCAGATCCGCGCCCACTTCGCCGCCATCGGCCACCCGCTCGTCGGCGACTCGACTTACGGCGGCGCCGAAAGGTACGGCCTCGACCGGCAGTTCCTGCACGCCCACCGGCTCGCCTTCGCCCACCCCGCGACGGAGGAGCCGATGTCCTTCCGCTCCGAGCTGCCGGCCGATCTCACGGCTGCGCTAGGGCAGGCGCGCGCCGCCTGAGCGCCACTTGCTGACCGGCCCGCCCGAGCCGCCTGGCACCACTACAATCCCTCCGTTCGAAAACCGACCCCCGTCGGTGCCGACCCGGATCCTGACTCGCCGCTAGGGCGGGTCCCCGGCAAGGACGGTGGGGCTACACACAAACCAAGGAGATTCGCGAGAGATGCCAGAGGCAGGCCTAAAAGAGCTGCTGGAGGCCGGGGTTCACTTCGGCCACCAGACCCGGCGCTGGAACCCGAAGATGCGCCGCTACATCTTCGGCGAGCTGGACGGGATCCACATCATCGACCTGGTCCAGACCGAGGCGCTGCTGGAGAACGCGCGCCGCTTCGCCGGCGAGCTCGCCAGCGGTGGCGGCACGGTGCTCTTCGTCGGCACCAAGAAGCAAGCCCGCGGGCCGGTTCAAGAATGGGCCGAGCGCTGCAAGATGCCCTACGTCAACCAGCGCTGGCTGGGCGGCCTCTTGACCAACTTCAACACGATCTCGGCGCGGATCTCGCGCCTGCACGAGCTGACCGAGTGGCAGGAGACGGGCAAACTCGACCTGCTGCCGACCAAGGAGCGGATGGGCATGCAGGCCGAGCTGGCCAAGCTCGAGTACAACCTCGGCGGCGTGCGCGACATGGACCACCTGCCCGACGCGGTCTTCGTCACCGACCTGAAAACCGAGGAGATCGCGGTGCGCGAGGCGGTGCGGCTGCGGATCCCGATCATCGGCCTGGTCGACACCAACTGCGACCCGACCCAGATCGACTACGTCGTCCCCGGCAACGACGACGCGATCCGCTCCTGCCAGCTGGTGATCGGCACGATCGGCGGTGCGATCGAGGAGGGTGCCGGCGCCTGGCGCGTGCAGGAGGAACGCCGCCTGCAAGAGGAGATGGAACGGCGCAAAAAGGAAGAGGAAGAGCGCAAGAAACGCGAGGAGGAAGAGAAAGCGCGAGTCGAAGCGGAGGAAGCGGCGAAGAAAGCGGCTGAAGAAGCGGCAGCGGCCAAACAAGCCGAAGCTGCCCCGCCGCCAGGAGCGCCGACTGAGGAGAAAGCTCCCGCCCCCGCGACCGAGGAGGGGTCCAAATGAGCGTCTCCGCCGCTGATGTGAAGGCGCTGAGGGACCGGACCGGGGCGGCGATGATGGATTGCAAAGCTGCGCTCGCCGAGTCGGAGGGGGATGTCGATCGGGCGATCGAGATCCTGCGGGTGAAGGGGCAGGCTTCGGCGGCCAAGCGCGAAGGGCGGGGGACCAGCGAGGGGGTTGTCGCCTCCTACATCCACGCCAACGACAAGGTCGGGGCGATGGTCGAAGTCCAGTGCGAGACCGACTTCGTCGCCCGCAACGAGGACTTCAAGGCCTTCGCCTACGAGGTCGCCCTGCACGTCGCCGCGACCTCGCCCAAGTTCGTCTCGGCCGAGGAGATCCCGGCCGAGGAGCGCGAGGCGGAGAAGCGGGTCTTCGAGGAGAAGGCGCGCGAGGATGGCAAACCGGACAACGTCGTCGAGAAGATCGTCGAGGGCCAGCTGGCGAAGTGGGGGCAGGAAGTCGCCCTGCTCGACCAGGCGCACGTCAACGCCGAGAAGCACGACTCGAAGACGATCGAGGAGCTGCGCCAGGAGCTCGCGGCGAAGACCGGCGAGAACGTCCGCGTCGCCCGCTTCGCCTACTTCCGCGTCGGGGATTGAGCCATCGAGCCTAAATTCAGCCGCATCCTGCTGAAGCTCTCTGGCGAGGCGTTGATGGGAGAGCGCGAGCACGGCACCGACGCCGTCGAGGTCGAGCGGATCGCGAACCAGGTGGCGGCCGTGCGGGAGTGGGGGGTCGAGGTGGCGATCGTCGTCGGCGCCGGCAACATCTACCGCGGCCTGCAGGGCGCTGCGGCGGGGATGGACCGCGCCACCGGCGACTACATGGGGATGCTGGCGACCGTGCTCAACGCGCTCACCCTGCAGGACGCGCTGGAGAAGATCGGCGAGCACACGCGCGTCCTCTCGGCGATCGACGTCAAGGAGGTGGCCGAGCCCTACATCCGCCGCCGGGCGATGCGCCACCTGGAGAAGGGGCGGGTGGTGATCTTCGCCGCCGGCACCGGCAACCCGTTCTTCACCACCGACACGGCGGCGGCCCTGCGCGCGCTCGAGATCCACGCGGAAGCGATCCTGATGGCCAAGAACGGGGTGGAGGGCGTCTACGACTCCGACCCGGCGGAGAACCCGGACGCCAAGTTCATCCCCCAGATCGGCCACCGCGAGGCGATCGAGCGTGGGCTCAAGGTGATGGACTCGACCGCGCTCTCGCTCTGCATGGACAACGACCTGCCGATCTACGTCTTCAACATGGGCGACGAGGGCAACATAGATAGGATCGTCGGCGGCGAGAACGTCGGCACGCTGGTCTCCAGCGCCGCCGGCTGAGCCGGAGAGAGGACCCAGTGGAGCTGATCGACGAGCTACTCGAGGACGCCGAAGACCGCATGCGCAAGTCGGTCGAGTCGAGCCGTGGCGAGCTCGCCACGGTACGCACCGGCCGCGCCTCCCCCCACCTGCTCGACCGCATCGTGGTCGACTACTACGGCTCGCAGACGCCGCTCAAGCAGCTCGCCAATGTCGCCACCTCCGACGCTCGCTTGCTCACCGTGACGCCCTTCGACAAGGGCTCGATCGGCGAGATCGAGAAGGCGATCCAGGAGTCCGACGTCGGCCTGACGCCGAGCAACGACGGCTCGGTTATCCGCCTGCAGGTTCCCGAGCTGACCGAGGAGCGGCGGCGCGAGATGGTCAAGGTCGTCCACGGCGTCGCCGAGGACGGGCGCATCGCCGTGCGCAACATCCGCCGCGACACGATGCAGGACCTGCGCGAGCTGAAGAAAGAGGGCGAAGCCGGCGAGGACGACGAGCGCCGCGCCGAGGCCGCCCTGCAGAAGCAGACCGACGCGGCGGTCGCCGAGATCGACGAGGCCCTGAAGGGGAAGGAAGAGGAGATCCTCGAGGTGTGACCGCCTCCGCGCGGTACGTCGCGATCATCACCGACGGCAACGGGCGCTGGGCCGAGCAGCGGGGCCTGCCGACCGTCGAGGGGCACCGGGCCGGCGCCGACACTGTCAAGGCGCGCCTGCGCGACGCGGCCGAGCTGGGGGTCAAAGAGCTGACCGTCTTCTCCTTCTCGACCGAGAACTGGTCGCGGCCGGCGGAGGAGGTCGAGGGGCTGATGCGGATGTTCGGCGAGCGGATCGACGCCGAGACGCCCGAACTCGACGCCGAAGGCGTGCGGATGCGCTTCATCGGCCGGCGCGAGGGCGTCGCCGCCGAGCTGGTCGAGAAGATGCGCTGGGCGGAGGAGACGACGGCGGGCAACGACCGGATTGCCCTCTTCGTCGCCTTCAACTACGGCGGCAGGGCGGAGATCGTCGACGCCGCGCGAAGCTTCGAGGGGGACTCCGAGGAGGAGTTCAGCCAACACCTCTACGCGCCCGAGATGCACGAGCCCGACCTCCTGATCCGGACCAGCGGCGAGCGGCGGATCTCCAACTACCTGCTCTGGCAGTGCGCCTACTCGGAGCTGGTCTTCCGCGACGAGCTCTGGCCCGACTTCGACCGCGCCGCCTTCGAGGACTCGCTGCGCGAGTTCGAGGCGCGGCGCCGCCGCTTCGGGGCGAGGACCTAACGATGGAGTCGGGCGAGGGCAGTGGGGAGGGGCGCCGGCGTGGCTTCGACTTCGACCGCGCGGTCGACCTCTTCGAGGGCCTCGACGACGAGCCGACGGTGGACGAGCCCCGGCGCCCCCCGCCGCGGCCGCCGCGGCGGCGCAGCCTCCTGCGCGGCGAGACCGCGCGGCGAATCCTCGTCGCGATCCCCTGGATCGTCTTCGCGATCGCGATCGTCGTCCTCGGCGGGCCGGTCTTCGCCCTGGCGCTGGTCGCGATCGGCCTCTTCTGCCTGCGCGAGTTCTTCCTCATGACCGCCGAGCTGCGGCCGGTGCAGATGGCCGCCTACATCGCCCTCCCAGCGATGATCGCCGCCGCCTACTTCGGCACCGCCTTCAACATCCTCCTGCTGGCGACCGCGTCCTTCCCGCTGCTCTTCGTCTTCGGCGCCAGGCGGCGCCCGCGCGAGGGAATCGTCGCCGGCATGGGCGTGACCGTGCTGGGAGCGGCATGGATCGGCCTGCCCATGGTCCACGCCGTGCTGCTGCGCGAGCTGCCCGACCACGGTGCGGCGCTGATGATCGACGTCCTTATCGGCACCTTCGCCACCGACACCGGCGCCTACGCGACCGGCCGCATGTTCGGCGCGCACCGGATTGCCCCCGACCTCTCGCCCAACAAGACGATCGAGGGCCTCGTCGGGGGCTTCCTGATCGGCACGATGGCCTTCTGGTTCGCCGGCCTCTACCAGGACTGGCTCTCCGGGGTAGACGCGCTGATCATCGGCGCGGCGGTGGCGGCAATCGGCCCGGTCGGCGACCTCTTCGCCTCGATGGTCAAGCGCGACCTCGGCCGCAAGGACACCGGCCGGCTGTTCGGCCCGCACGGCGGCCTGCTCGACCGCCTCGACGCGGTCTTCTTCACCGTCGTCGTCGGCTACTACCTCTCGGTCCAGTTCGTCTACTGAACCTGCTGCGCTGTTCCTTTGCCCGACCCTGCGGGGAAAAGGAACAGCGGAGGGGGTTTGGTGCTCCCTATGCTCTCGTCGATGAAGAAGATCGTGGTTCTGGGCTCGACCGGGTCGATTGGGACGCAAGCTCTGGAGATCGTCGCCGCCTCCGACGAGCTCCAGGTCGTCGGCCTCGCCGCCGGCTCGAGCTGGGAGAGGGCGCTCGAGCAGGCCAAGCAGCATGGCGTGCCGGCCGTGGCGCTTGCCGACACCGAGGCGGCTGAGCGGGCGCGCTCGGCCTGGGACGGGCGCGTGATCAGCGGCGAGGAGGGCGTGCGGGAGCTGGTCGCCGAGGGGGGCGCCGACCTCGTCCTCAACGGCATGGTCGGCGCAGCGGGCCTCGGGCCGACGATCGTCGCCCTCGGCGAGGGCATCGACGTCGCCCTCGCCAACAAGGAGAGCCTGGTGATCGGCGGCGAGCTGACCACCGCCCTGGCCGAAGCGACCGGTGCCAGGCTGCTGCCGGTCGACTCCGAGCACTCGGCCCTCTTCCAGCTGATCGGCGCCGAGCAGCCGGGGACGGTCGAGCGCCTAGTCCTCACCGCCTCGGGCGGGCCCTTCCGAGGACGCACCGACCTCTCCGAGGTGAGCGTCGAGGACGCCCTCGCCCATCCCACCTGGCGGATGGGCGGCCGCATCACGATCGACTCGGCGACGCTGATGAACAAGGGCTTCGAGGCGATCGAGGCGCACCACCTCTTCGGCGTGCCCTACGAGCGGATCGCGGTCGTCGTCCACCCGCAATCGATCGTCCACTCGCTGGTCGACCTCAACGACGGCGCCACCCTCGCCCACCTCGGCTATCCCGATATGAAGGTGCCGATCTCCTACGCGCTGCACTTCCCCGAGCGGGCCGACGTCGAGGTGCCACGGCTCGACCTCGCCGAGGTCGGCGAGCTGACCTTCGAGCCCCCCGATCTGGACACGTTCGCCTGCCTGCGTCTGGCGCTGGAGGCGGGCAGGGCGGGGGGGACGGCGCCCTGCGTGCTCAACGCCGCCGACGAGGTCGCCGTCGCCGCCTTCCTCGACGGCCGGATCGAGCTCACTGCGATCGCGGCGGCGGTCGAGGCGGTGCTGGCGGAGATGCCGGCGCAGCCGGTCACCCACTTCGAGGACCTCTTCCTGGTCGACGCCGAGGCCCGCCGGCGCACCGAAGAGCAGGTCGGAGGGTTGGCGAGGGTATGAACTGGGTGCTGATCTTCCTCGGCTTCTCGCTGCTGATCGTCCTGCACGAGGCGGGGCACTTCTTCGCCGCCAAGGCGACCGGGATGCGGGTCGAGCGCTTCTTCCTCTTCTTCCCGCCGAAGCTGTTCTCGGTCAACCGGGGCGAGACCGAGTACGGCATCGGCGCGATCCCGGCGGGGGGCTTCGTGAAGATCAGCGGCATGAACCCCGACGAAGAGCTGCCGCCGGAGGCGCGGGGGCGGGGCTATTACGACCAGCCGGTCTGGAAGCGGATCGTCGTCATCGGCGCCGGCCCCGTGGTCAACATCGTCCTCGCCTTCGCGATCTTCTTCTTCGTGCTCTCGGGCGCGAGCAACGACACGCTGACGAGGTTGGGCTTCGCCGATGTGACCCAGACCGTCGGCAGGATTCAAAGCGATACCCCCGCCGCCGGCAGTCTGCGGCGCGGAGACAGGATCGTCGCCATCGACGGGCACCGCTACCCGAGCCTCGCACTCGAAGACCGTCTGATCGCGTTCATCGATCAGGTCGGCACGCACAAGTGCGCGGGTCAGCAGCAGAAAGGGTGCTTTGCGGCCACGCCAGTCGAGTTGACGGTGCGTCGAAGCGGCGAGCTGAAGACGATCATCGTGCGGCCCGAGTACGACGCGACCCTGCAGCGCACCCGGATCGGGTTCGGCTACGGCAGCCAGATCGTCGAAGACAACGCCGCCGGGCGGAGCCTCGACCTAATGTGGCGGGTTGCGAGCGGCACCGTCACCGTCTTCGCCAGGCTGTTCGAAGAGGAGCGGCGCAAGGAAGTCTCAGGCGTGGTCGGGGTCAGCGACGTCGCCAACCAAACGCTGGAGGTGAGCGCCGAGCGCTCCCTGCTTCTCCTCGGCCTGGTCAGCCTCTCGCTCGGCCTGATCAACCTCTTCCCCTTCCTGCCGCTCGACGGCGGCCACATCTTCTGGAGCCTGGTGGAGAAGGTGCGGCGCAAGCCGGTGCCCTTCTCGGTGATGGAACGCGCTGGCGCGGTCGGCTTCGTGCTCGTGATCATGCTCTTCTTCCTCGGCCTGACCAACGACATCGGCCGCCTCGGAGGCGAGGGCTTCGGCTCCAGATAGCCTGTAGATATGGCCTCCAAGCGGCAGATATTCGTCGGCGGGGTGCCGATCGGCGGCGGCGCACCGGTCGCCGTGCAGACGATGACCAAGACCGAGACCGCCAACCTGGCGGCGACGATGGAGCAGATCCGCAAGGTCGCCGACGCGGGCGCCGACCTGGTCCGGGTCGCGGTGCCGCGCGACGAGGACGTCGAGGCGCTTAAGACGATCGTCGTCGACTCGCCGATCCCGGTGTTCGCCGACATCCACTTCAACCACACCCTCGCGCTGAAGGCGATCGACGCCGGCGCCCACTGCATCCGCCTCAACCCGGGCAACATCGGCGGCCGTGAGAAAGTCGCCGAGGTTGCCGCGCGGGCGACCGCCGCCGGGGTGCCGATGCGGATCGGCGTTAACTCCGGCTCGCTGCCCAAGCACCTGCACGAGCTCGAGCGGGAAGCGCCGGTCGAGGCCCTGGTCGCCGCCGCGGTCGAGTTCACCGAGCTGATGGAGAGCCTCAAGTTCGAGGACTTCAAGGTCTCGATCAAGTCGACCAACGTGCCCAACACGATCGCCGCCAACCGCCTGCTGGCGGAGAAGATCCCCTACCCGATCCACCTCGGCATCACCGAGGCGGGGACGAAATGGGCGGGCTCGCTGAAATCGGCGGTCGGGCTCGGCGCGCTGCTCGCCGACGGCGTCGGCGACACGATCCGGATCAGCCTCTCGACCTTCCACGCCGAGGAGGAGGTCAAGGTCGCCTGGGAGATCCTCAAGGCGCTGCAGTTGCGCCGGCGCGGCCCGGTGCTGATCGCCTGCCCGACCTGCGGCCGCCTGCAGTTCGACATGGACTCGGTCGTTGCGGAGATCGAGCAGCGGCTCGAACGCTACGCCGAGCCGATCGAGGTCGCCGTGCTGGGCTGCGCGGTGAACGGCATCGGCGAGGCCAGCCACGCCGACTTCGGTATCGCCGGGGCGAAGAACGAGGGGCTGATCTACGCCCACGGCAAGCCCCTGCGCAAGGTGCCGCAGGCAAAGCTGGTCGACACGCTGTTCGAGGAGATCGACAAGTCGCTCGATCGCGGCGGCGAGGTCGAGTTCGACGAGGCCGAGTCGCGCGAGGGGGCCGAGTGGCTGGCCAAGATCGAGGAGGAGAACGCGGGCGAGCTGACGCCCGAGAAGATCGCCCGGATGGAGCACGAAGCGGCCGAAAAGGGCGAGACCGATCGGGTACTGCTCGACGAGGACGCCTCGCCGACGGCGGGGCGCCGCTTCACCAGGGCCTAGCTCCAGCGCTCCCCGGTAAACGTCCTGTCGGCCGCCGTCCGCCTTACTGGTGGATAGATTTCCTACAGTGACGCGGCTGAGCCAGACGTTCCTGCCAACGCTCAAGGACCCTCCCTCAGACGCCGAGGCGGTCTCGCACAAGCTGATGGTGCGGGCCGGGCTGGTCCGCCAACTCGGCGCGGGGCTGTGGACCTACCTACCGGCCGGCTGGCGGGTGCAGCGCAAGGTCGAGGCGATCCTGCGCGAGGAGATGGAGGCGATCGGCTGCCAGGAGATGCTGATGCCGGTGCTGCAACCGGCCGAGCCCTGGCAGAAGACCGGCCGCTACGCGATCGAGGAGCTGTTCAAGCTCGAGGATCGCAGGGGCGCGCCGATGGTCCTGGCGATGACGCACGAGGAGTGCGTCACCACCCACGTCGCCCGCGAGGTCCGCTCCTACCGCGACCTGCCGCTGATGCTCTTCCACCTCCAGACCAAGGAGCGCGACGAGCCGCGCCCACGCGCCGGCGTCCTGCGCACGCGCGAGTTCACGATGAAGGACGCCTACTCCTTCGACCGCGACGAGGAGGGGCTGGCGCGCTCCTACGAGCGGCAGAGCGAGGCCTACGCTCGGATCTTCGACCGCTGCGGCCTGCGCTGGCACCGGGTCGAGTCCGACGTCGGCATGATGGGCGGCAGCGGCGCCCACGAGTACATGGCGCCCTGCGCGGCGGGGGAGAACGAGGTCGCCCTGGCGCCCGGCTACGCCGCCAACGTCGAGATCGCCTCGGCCGAGCCGCAACCGGTCGAGCTGCCGGAGCGGCGGGACGCCCCCGAGCGGGTCTCGACGCCGGGGCTGACGACGGTAGAGGAGGTCTCGGGGGCGCTGGGGGTGCCGCCCGGCGCCCTGATCAAGGCGATGCCGATCGTCGTTGAGGGCCGCGGCCTGGTCCTCGTCCTCCTGCGCGGCGACCATCGCCTCAACGAGATCAAGCTGCGCAACGGCATGGGCACCGACTTCCGCCCGGCCCGGCCGGAGGAGATCGAGGAGAAGCTCGGGCCGGTGGGCTACATCGGCCCGGTCGGCGCCGACCTGCCAATCATCCGCGACGCCGCGATAGTCGGCGACTCCTACGTCTGCGGCGCCAACGAGAGCAACGCCCACCTGCGAGGGGTGGACCCCTCGCGCGACTTCGAGGCCTACGAGATGGACGTGCGCACGGTCGAGGCCGGCGACACGGCGCCGGGCGGGGGCAGGATCGAGATCGAGGCGGCGATCGAGGTCGGCAACATCTTCAAGCTCGGCACCCGCTACTCGGAGCCGCTGGGCGCCCGCTACCTCGACGAGAACGGGGTCGAGCGACCCATCGTGATGGGCTCCTACGGGATCGGGCCGGCGCGGATCGTCGCCGCGACGATCGAGCAGGGAGCCGACGAGCGCGGCATCGTCTGGCCCACCGCGCTGGCCCCCTGGCAGGTCCAGCTCGTCTCCCTCGCCAAGGCAGGGGAGGAGGAGCGCGAGGCGGCCGACTCCCTCTACGTGCAGCTGCGCGAGGCCGGCGCCGAGGTGCTCTACGACGACCGCGAGGCCGGGCCGGGGGAGAAGCTGACCGACGCCGAGCTGCTCGGCTGCCCGCTGCGGGTTGTGGTCGGCCGCCGCGGCCTCGCCAAGGGCGTGGTCGAGGCGAGCGCCCGCGCCGACGGCACCGAGCACGAGCTGCCCGTCGCCGAGGCGGGCAAGCGGGCGCTGGCGCTGCTCCAGGG
>JBKPOW010000213.1:0-1826 GCA_046733275.1 Actinomycetota bacterium | reverse complement strand
GCGCATGCCACCGGTCGAAGTGCTCGACATGCGCGAGGCGGACGCTCGCTCGGGCCCGCTGCACCCGACCACCTGGACGGCGCTGCAGGAGGTGCGCGAGGCCGGCGCCAAGGCGATCGTGATGGTCAACCGCCGCGGCTTCGCGCCGTGGCTTACCTGCCGTTGCTGCGGGCGGCACTGGGGCTGCCCCAGCTGCGACGTCTCGCTGATCGTCCACCGCAACGCCGGGCGGGTCGTCTGCCACCACTGCGCCCACGCCGAGCCGCTGCCGCACGCCTGCCCGGACTGCGGCTCGACCACCCTCTCCCAGGCCGGCATCGGCACCGAGCAGCTCGAGGCCCTACTGACAAAGCGGCTCGACCCGATGCCCGTCTTCCGTCTCGACTCCGACACCGCCGCCGGCCGCGGCGCCCACGCCCGCATCCTCGCTGGCTTCGAGCGGGCCGAGAGCGGCGTCCTCGTCGGCACCCAGATGGTCGCCAAGGGCCACGACTTCCCCGAGGTCACGCTGAGCGCGATCGTCGACGCCGACGCGACCCTGCGCTTCCCCGACTTCCGCGCCGGCGAGCGCACCTTCGCCATGGTCGCCCAGCTCGCCGGCCGCAGCGGTCGCGGCGAGGCCGGGGGGGAGGTGATCGTGCAGACGCTGGCACCGGAAGCGCCGAGCATCGCCCACGCGGCCCACCACGACGCCGCCGGCTTCCTCGCCGGGGAGATCGAGCGCCGGCGGGCGCTGCGCTACCCGCCCTTCTCCCACCTGGTCCGCGTCGTGCTCAGGTCGGAGGCCGAGCCGCGCGTCGACACGGCGGCGACGAAGCTGGCGGCGGCGCTGTCGGAGGCCCTCCCCGACGACACCGAGCTGCTCGGGCCGGCGCCGATGTTCCGCCTGCGCGACAAGTACCGCCGTCGCCTCCTGCTCAAGGCCGAGGAGCGCGAGAAGACGGTCGCCGCGGTCCGCGCCACGGTCGAGCGGATGAGCGCCGACCGCGCGCTCGAGAACGTCGCCATCGGCGTCGACGTCGATCCCCAGTAGGGGAAGTCGATCCATACAATCGATCACGTGAGCGACGAAGGAGCGGTGAGGGACGAGACCGAGCGCGAGCGGCTGGAAGCGGAGCTGCTGGAGCGGCGCGAGGCGGCGCTCGCGCAGGTGGTCAAGTTCGGCGACCCGGTGCTGAAGAGCGTCGCCTCGCCCGTCACCGGGTTCGGTCCCGAGTTGCGGGCGGAGGTCGAGCGGATGATCGCGATCATGCGCGACGGCATGGGCGTCGGCCTGGCGGCGACCCAGGTCGGCATCCTGCGCCGCATCCTCGTCTTCCAGGCAGGCCCCGACAGCGAGCCGACCGCTCTGGTCAACCCGACGGTCGAGTGGCTCTCCGAGGAGGTCGTCGTCGCCGAAGAGGGCTGCCTCAGCCTGCCCCGAGTGGCGATGGACGTCGAGCGCCCGCTGCACGCCCGACTCGCCGGGCGCGACGTCGAGGGCGAGGCGATGACGATCGAGGCCTCGGGCCTCGAGGCACGCGTCCTCCAGCACGAGATCGACCACCTCGACGGCGTGCTGATCCTCGACCGCGCCCCCCGCGATCAGCGCAAGGCGGCGCTGCGCGCCCTGCGCGAGGGGGGCAGCTATGCCCCCGGCGGCGAGGAGACGCAGGCGCGCGACGCCGAAGAGCACCGCGAGCCGCGCACCGACGCGTGAGGGCCGTCTTCCTCGGCACCTCGGAGTTCGCCGCGGCGGTGCTGCGCCGCCTCGCCGAGTCGCGGCACCGGCCGCGGCTCGTCGTCACGCCGCCGGACCGCCGCAAGGGGCGGGGTCGCCGCAAGGG
>JBKPOW010000212.1:0-3031 GCA_046733275.1 Actinomycetota bacterium | reverse complement strand
CTCTTCGACCTCGCCCCGCGCGCGGTCGCCGAGATCGCCGGCGAGCGGCTGCCGCCCCGCGTCGCCCGCGCCTACCGCCGCTGGCAGCACGGCCCCGCCGCCTACAAGGTCGACCTCGCGGTCGAGGGCGGCGTGCCCTGGCGCGACGACGTCTCCTCGCGCGCGGGCACGGTGCACGCGATCGGCTCCTTCGAGGAGATCGCCCTCGCCGAGCGGGAAACGAACCGCGGCCGAATGCCCCAGCGACCCTTCGTCCTCGTCGGCCAGCAGTACCTCGCGGACCCCTCGCGCTCGCACGGCGACCTGCACCCGATCTGGACCTACGCCCACGTGCCGCACGGCTACGACGGCGACGCGACCGAGGCGGTGATCGACCAGGTCGAACGCTTCGCCCCCGGGCTGCGCGAGCGCATCGTCGCCCGCCACGTCCGCTCGCCCGCCGACCTCGCCTCCTACAACCCCAACTACTTCGGCGGCGACATCGTCACCGGCGCCAACACGCCGCTGCAGTCGCTCGCCCGCCCCCGCTTCGCGCGCGACCCCTACGCCACCGGCATCCCCGGCGTCTACATCTGCTCGGCCGCAACCCCGCCCGGCGCCGGCGCCCACGGCATGAACGGCTACAACGCCGCCCATTCCGCCCTGCGCCACCTACGCTGACTGCCGGCCGAGCAGGCCGGTCGTCTAGGTTTGTGCGCCGATGAGCGATCTCGCGCAAACCGACGGCCGCGGAGTCAACGCCCTGCAGATCGAGGGGCTCTCCAAGCGCTACCCGACCGGGGTTGAGGCGCTGCGCGGCGTCTCGCTCGAGATCGCGCCCGGGGAGCTGTTCGGCCTGCTGGGCCCGAACGGGGCGGGGAAGTCGACGCTGATCCACTGCACGACCGGGCTGGCGCAGCCGACCGGCGGCGCGATCAACGTCTTCGGCCACGACGCGATCGACCATTACGCCGAGGCCCGCCAGGCGGTCGGCCTGGCGCCGCAGGAGCCCAACCTCGACTGGTTCCTCACGGTCGGAGAGACGCTCGACTACCACGCCGGCTACTTCGGCATGCCGAAGCGCGAGCGGCGCGAGCGCACCGAGGAGATGCTGGAGATCTTCTCGCTGACCGAGAAGCGCGACGAACGCACCCGCACCCTCTCGGGCGGGATGAAACGGCGCTTGATCCTGGCGCGGGCGATGATGCACCGGCCGCGCCTGCTGATCCTCGACGAGCCCACCGCCGGCGTCGACGTCGAGCTTCGGCTGGAGCTGTGGCACTACGTGCAGCGGATCAACCAGGAGGGGACGACGATCCTGCTCACCACGCATTACATCGAGGAGGCGGAGCAGCTCTGCGATCGGATCGCCTTCATCAACGAGGGCGAGATCGTCGGCTTGGGGACCAGCCCCGAGCTGGCCGCCCGCTACGGCGTCGCCAACCTCGAGGACGCCTACCTGGCGCTGGTCGGCCGCAAGGAGCTCTCGCGCTCCCATATCGAGGTCGAGGCGGCCTCGTGAGCGCGCGCGACTTCGTCAGGGGCGGGGGTCTACCGATGAGCGCCGCCCAGATCCGCTTCGCCACGCTCTGGCGGCGCGAGGTCAACCGCTTCATGAAGATCAAGAAGCAGACGATCGGCGCGCCGCTGCTGGAAACCTTCCTCTACATCAGCGTCTTCGGCGCGGCGCTCGGCTCGCGCATCGACAAGCTGCACGGGATCGATTACGTCGTCTTCGTCATCCCCGGCCTGATCATGATGGCCTGGTCGATCAACGCCTTCGCCAACAACTCTTCCTCGATCCTGCAGCAGAAGTTTCAGGGGGCGATCCAGGACCAGCTCTCCTCGCCGGCCTCGCCGCTGGAGCTGCTGCTCGCCTTCTCCCTCGGCGGCTTCATGCGCGGGCTGGTCGTCTCCGTCCTCACCTTCGGCGCCGCTTCGCTGCTGGTCGACCTGCCGGTCGACCACGTCCTCGTCCTCATCCCCGCGCTCTTCCTCGTCGGCTTCTTCTTCTCGCAGCTCGGCGTGCTGATCGGCGTCCGCGCCGAACAGTTCGACGACGTCGCCTTCGCCCAGACCTTCGTCCTGCAGCCGCTGATCTTCCTCGGCGGCGTCTTCTACTCGGCGACGCTACTCCCTGAGCCCTTTCAGACCCTGACCCACTTCAACCCGATTTTCTACATGATCAACCTCGTCCGCTATGGCTTCGTCGGCTTCAGCGAAGTCAGCATCGGCCTCTCGCTGCTGGCGCTGACCGCCGCCACCGCGGCGATCTTTCTGGTCAATCTGCGACTCTTCTCCAAGGGTTATCGCCTACGGGCGTGAGAACTTTGCGCGGAAAGCTCAAAACCTGTCCGGAAACGAACATCGCTCGAAAGGAGCCTTTGTGAATTCGACTCGTCCCTTCGCCGTCTCGGCCCGGAGCCTGATCCTGGCTGGTCTCGCGGCTCTCGTCGCGCTCGGCGCCTTCGCCTCGGCGGCATCGGCGGGCACTGACCCGATCGTCTTCATAAAAGACGGCAAAAAAGGGCTCCGCTTCGAGGCGCCTAAATCGATCGTCAACGGCGAAGACCTTGCGGTGGTCAACCAGACCGACCCGCGCAAGGTTGGCCCGCACACGTTCTCGCTGGTGACCAAAGCGTCGCTGCCGAAGACGGCGAAAGCGCGGCAGCTCTGCTTCACGCCGAAACACATCTGCCGGTCGATCGCGACCTGGCACGGCGTCAAAGGCAACGGGCCGGTCAAAGTCAACCCGGTGATCGGGCCGAACGGCTGGAGCGCCCTGGGCAGCGTGAACGAGGTAGGCGACTCCTGGTTCACCGGCAGCAAACCGAAAACCTCCTTCGTCGCGCCGACTGCGTTCGACACCTCGGCGGGCGCTCAGCGGATCTACTTCCTCTGCGCGATCCACCCGTGGATGCAGGGGACGATCAACGTCCTGCCGGGCGGCTAGCGACGGCCGGGACGCCTGAGCATCAGCCCCGCCTGGGGCGCCGGGGCTTCCTCGGCGCCCTGGGCGGCGGCGCACTTGCGGCGCTGCTGCCGAGCGGCC
>JBKPOW010000211.1:0-9823 GCA_046733275.1 Actinomycetota bacterium | reverse complement strand
CAGCCGAAGAAGAAAAAGAGGCTGTAGTAGGCGAAGAGGGTTGGGGCGGGGACGAGCGAGTTGGATGCGGCTCCTCCCGCCACCCAGCCGGTCTTGGTGATCAGGATCGCCGCGCTGATCGACGCCAGGACAGGAACCGCCCACCATGACCTGATCAGGTTGCGAAAGCCACCCTTGATGACCGCTCCCAGTCCCGGTGCACGCTGGATCGCCAACCAGACTCCGATTGCAATCACGGAGATCATCAGCAGGTAGGCAATGAACCACAGATGCCTCGGCGAAAGGCTGAAAACGTTGGCGAGGTCCAGTTCTCGCTTCGGCGGAAGCGCACCCTTGCGCGGCCAGAGAGCCGCCGCGCCGATGACGAGGAAATTGGCGAGCGGCACAACCGTCAGCATCCCCACGGCCAGCGGCAGGCCGAGCCGGCGAAACCGGGCTCGTAGCTGGCGACCAGCGGTGGATCGTCGCAGCGCACTGGCAGCCAGAAACCCGGAGATGGCAAAGAACAGAGGCATGTGCCAGGTATGGACGAACCAGACGACGGCATCGACGATCTCGGCACCCCCGTCGCCCTTCTGGACATAGCGGGCCGCGTGGTAGGGAATCAGGAGGAGGATTGCCGAGACACGAATGGCGTCTAGGTGATGTCGACGCTGCTGGCTTACCCCTTGAGGCATAAGAGCAGGGTAGGCGGTTCGGCGGGCTGTCCATGGGGCGGGAAGGACTCGAACCTTCGACCGACGGATTATGAGTCGAGCCGGAACCCGTCTATAGAGCCGAATTTGGCCCGATAGAGCGAATTACGTCCAAGGAGTTGGACTGAGTTCGGTGGAGTCGGGGACCAATTTCGGGACCAAGTTTTGTAGGGCTTAGCCGGCATGTCTCACACTCTTGCTTCCACGCAGTAGCAGAAGTTCTGCGCGATCTAAGTACCGCCATCCCTCGCGAAAAAGCTTGAATAGAATATTGTTAGCTATGGCAATCCAAAGGAAGGGTGCCAGCCCTGCCTGACATTCATGACCCCTGCATCCAGCCTATGACCAGTATCTCCTCAAGGGGGTGAGCACTCCGATGGTGCATGGTGATGCCACCCCCTCCTTCAGGCGGGCGCCGCAGGTAGGAATGCCTACGAGGCATCTGTCACGGCGGCTGGTGCTCATCCTGGTGTTGAGCGCGGTGATCGCGCTCTTTGGAGCATCGGCGGGTGCTGCATCAGCTGGGTGGTCGGGGGCGACGAATATCGAGGAAGGCTTTCACCCGTCTTCGGTCTCCTGCCCGTCGACGTCCTTTTGCGCAGCAGTGGATCTACAGGGCAATGCCGTTACCCGTCATGGCACGTCTTGGAGCCCTCCTTCACACATAGATGGCGAAGCCGCGCTCACCTCGGTCTCCTGCCCCTCAGCGTCCTTCTGCGTCGCGGTGGATAGAGAAGGCAACGCCCTCACCTATAACGGCAGCTCTTGGAGCGCGGCTGTCAATATCGACGGGGCGAATCGCCTCACCGCAGTCTCTTGTCCTTCGGCGTCCTTCTGCATCGCGGTGGACCAGCAGGGAAACGCCCTCACCTACAACGGCAGCTCTTGGAGCGCGCCGATCAACATCGACGGCGAAGCCGCGATCACCACCGTCTCCTGCCCCTCAGCGTCCTTCTGCGTCACGGTGGATAGCTACGACAACTTCCTCACCTACAACGGTAGCTCGTGGAGCGCGCCGATCAGCTCCAATCACATTGGGGTCATAGCGCTGTCCTGCCCCTCGGCCTCCTTCTGCGCCGCGATCACCAACGGTGGTGACGCACTGACCTACAACGGAAGCTCGTGGAGCTGGGCGGGAGCAGTCGATCCCGCCATTGGTGGCACGGCGCAGGCACCGGTATCACTGTCGTGTCCATCGGCCTCCTTCTGCGCAGCAGTTGACAAGGCTGGCAACGCCCTCACCTATAACGGCAGCTCTTGGAGCACTCCAACTTGGGTGGCCTACTGGAAGCACTTCACGTCGGTTTCATGCCCCTCGGCTTCCTTCTGTACGGCGGTCACCAGCGTCGGCTATGCCCATACCTACAACGGCAGCTCTTGGAGCGGCGAAATCCCCATTGACGGCTTCAATGTTCTCAATGGCAACGATGAAGTCAGCAACGGACTCCAATCGGTGTCCTGCGCTTCGACGACCTTCTGCGCCGCGGTGGATTACGCCGGCAACTCGTTCACTTACAACGGCAGTTTTTGGAGCAACCCTGTCGGCATCGACTCCTTCGGTGGGCTCACCTCAGTCTCCTGCCCTTCTGCGTCCTTCTGCGCTTCGGTTTACTCCAGGTGGGTCGTCATGTACGACGGCGCCATCTGGGGCGCGCCTTTCGAATTAGTTTCAGGGCTCGAGTCCGTGTCATGTTCTTCGGCTTCGTTCTGCGTGGCAGTGGACCACAACGGGCGCGCTATGACTTACAACGGCAGCACGTGGAGCGCGCCTGCTCACGTTGCCGTCTCCATGGGCTCGGTCTCCTGCCCGTCGACGTCCTTTTGCGCGGCGGTGGGTTGGTTCGGCGATGCCCTCGTCTACAACGGTTCCTCCTGGGGCGCCCCAAAAACGGTAGATACCAAGCTCGACTCCGTCTCCTGCCCCTCAGCGTCCTTCTGCGTCGCGGTGGATAGAGAGGGCAACGCCCTCACCTATAACGGCAGCTCTTGGAGCGCGGCTGTCAATATCGACGGGGCGAATCGCCTCACCGCAGTCTCTTGTCCTTCGGCGTCCTTCTGCATCGCGGTGGACGAGTTCGGTAACGCGGTCGCCTACGACGGCAGTTCTTGGGGACCCCCTACTCGTATCGACGGCTTCCCCTATGTCCGCTATCTCACCTCGGTGTCCTGCCCTACGGTTTCCTTCTGCGTTGCCGTCGATTACGGCGGCAACGTCCTGACCTACCAGGCGAGCCCCTCACTTCCATCGATGTCGGGCGGTGGGGTACAGGACCAGGCGATGCAGGACCAAGCGTCGATCAAGGCGCGTGCTGGCCATGCCGAAATCCGAGGGCTCGCCGCATGGGTTCCGCTCGAATGCTCAGGTCCAAGCGATGCGGTTTGCGATATCGGCCTGGCGATGCGCTTCAATGAGACGCTGCAGCCCAGGAGGCGCAAGACCAATGCCTTCAGGCGCATGGCGCTTGTCGGCAAGAAAACGGTGCTGCTCCGTGCCGGCGATGTCAAGGTGGTGCGCGTCAAGCTGAACTCGACGGGGAGAAGTCTGCTGATGAACCGTCGCAAGCTCGTGGCAAACTTGAGAGCCACTCAGGCAACGGAGGGCGGCACTGCTGTCATCTCCAGCCAACGCCTTACGTTTAAGCACGGCAGGCGCAAGTGATATGTCGGGGTTGATCGGCCAGCGCTCCCGCTTTGCGCGAAAAGCGACACTGAACACAAGGCCTCGTCGTATGGGGCGGGCTGGACTCGAACCAGCGACCGACGGATTATGAGTCCGCTGCTCTAACCAACTGAGCTACCGCCCCTCGGTTGGCGAGGGTAGCGCGCGGGCAGCGCGCCGGCTTGGCCGTCAGGCGCTGAAGAGCTGGGCGAGGGAGCGGCCGACGTCGGGGGGCTCCTCTTTGCCCTCGGCGGCGGCGTTGGCGCCTTCGGCGAGGGCTTTGGCGGCGTCGGCGATCTGGTGCGAGCGGCCGCCGCGCAGTTCGCCCGACTTCTTCGCTTCGGCGAGGTCGGATTCCATCAGGCCGGCGAGCTCGGCGAGGCGGCGCAGGCCGACGGCGCCCGCGGTTCCCTTCAGCGCGTGGGCTTCGGCGCGCAGGGTCTCGAAGTCTTCGGTCTCGGTGGCGAGGCCGGCGGCGATCACGTCGCAGCGCCGCTTCGCCTCTTCGGCGAATGACTTGAGCAGCTCCGGATCGGGCGCGGCGGTTTTCTCGCTCATTTCCCGGTCACCCCTTTGACGACGCGGGTTAGAAGGTCGACGCCGAAGGCGCCCTCGACCTCCGCCCGGATCGTGCCGTCGCGGTCGATCGCGAACAGCCATGGCTCGGTGGGGAGGTGGAAAGCCTTTACCTGTGACCTGGTCTTGGGCGGTTCGTTGTCTTTGAAGATCTCCATGTGGATGAATGCCGCCTTGTCGCCGTACTGGTCTTTGACCTGCTCGGCCACGTCGACGACCGGGCCGCATACCCGACTCTGGCAGAACTGGGGGGTCGCAAACAAGAGCACGATCGGTTCCTTGCCCAGTGCGTCGGCGTAATCGACTCGATTCTGGGTGTCCGGCGGGATCCGGGTCGTGACCTCGGAGAGGTCGCCGCCGGCGTCCTCCACGGTCGGCGTGTGGATCGTGGGCGCCTTCTGCCCGACCTTCGGAATTCGCTTGAATTCGCCCACCGAGGCACTGGGCAGAAGGGAGGCGGCGAGTTCGTCCCCCTGCTTGACCAGCGCCGCGATGCTCCACTCGCCTTCGCTGGGGAAGTCGACCGCGGCCGAGTAGACGACCGTCGCCGCGTCCGGATCGGCGGTCGTCGTCTGCGCCCGGTAGGCGGGCTGGGTGACGAGGCTTTCGATCGCGGCCGGGTAGGGGCCGACGGCAGGCTGGTCGAGCGCTTCGGTGCTGGCACGCGCCACCGCGCCCTTCCCCCCTTTATCGCCGCCGGCGCCTGGCCTCACGCGCGGCGCCTTGGCGACGTAGAGGGCGACTTCGGCGTCGGCGACCTGGCTGCGATCGGGCTCGAAGACGCCGAAGGGGTAGCGGTTCACGCCCTTATAGAAGGCGAGCGCAGCCGGCGAGACGACGAGTTCGGCATGCAAGTCCGCCGATTTGACGACCTCGCGCAGCGTCTTGCCCTCCGCCGAGGGGAACTCGCTCTTCGGCGGCGCGGGCTTGCTTACGGCCGTGTCCCCGCCGCCGGTCGACGAGTCGGAGTCGTCGCCGCACCCGGTCGCCGGCAACACGACGGCAAGCAGGCAGGCGAGAGCGCTTGTGGCATGGCGCCGGGGCATGCGGGGCGGTCATGTTATTCGGCGCAGCGCCGCGGCCTCCCTCACGATCACCCAGATAGGGTGCGTGGCTCGGGCGAACGACGAGCGTGAGGAGGAAGAGTTGGCGGAGCGAGCGGCACTGATCACGGGAGCCTCGAGCGGGATCGGGCTGGCGATCGCTCGCACGCTCGGCGAAGAGGGGTACGCGCTGACCGTCTCCGCGCGACGCCCGGAGAAGCTGGAGGCCGCGGCCGAGGAGCTGCGCGGCGCCGGCTTGGAGGTGCAGAGCGTGGCGGCCAACATGACCGACGAGGACGACGTGGTCGGCGTCTTCGCCAAGCATCGCGAGACCTACGGCCGGCTCGACACGCTGGTCAACAACGCCGGCGTCGGGATCGGCGCGCCGATGGAGGAGATCCAGACCAAATACCTCGACATGCAGCTGGGGGTCAACCTGCGGGCGCTGATCATCGGCACGCGTGAGGGCATCCCGATGCTGCGCGAGGCCGGCCGCGAGCACGGCAAGGCGCTGATCGTCAATACCGCCTCGATCGCGGGCAAAGGCGGTCAGGCATGGCTCTCGGTTTACGCCGCGACCAAGGGGGCGGTGATCAACTTCACCCAGTCCACCCACCGCGAGGTCGGCAACGACGGCATCCAGTGCACCGCGCTGGCGCCGGGCTTCGTCGACACGCCGATGACCGAGTTCGCCAAGGGCCAGGTCCCGGCCGAGGAGATGATCCGGCCCGAGGACATCGGCGAGGCGGTGCGCTTCCTGCTGCAGACCTCGCCCAACTGCCACGTGCCGGAGATCGTCTTCACCCGGCCGGGCGAGGGCCTCGATACCCCCTGAGGCGTCGATGCGGTTTCTGGTCGCAGCCTTCGGCGACCCCGGACACGTCTATCCGGCAATAGCGCTGGGGCGCGCCCTGTTGGGACGCGGTCACGAGGTGACGATCGAGACCTGGGAGGAGCGGCGCGGCGCGGTCGAGGGGGCGGGGCTGGGCTTTGCCGCCGCCGAGGAATACCGCATGTTCCCGCCGCCGGATCCCGACTCGCCGGAGGGCGCACACGCGGCCGAGGCAGCCAAGGCCTTGCTGCCGCTGCTGGAGGAGATGCGGCCGGACGCGGTGGTCAGCGACATCCTCACCCTGGCGCCGGCGCTGGCGGCGGAGGTCGCGGGGGTGCCGCGGGCAACCCTTATCCCCCACATCTACCCGGTGGTCGAGCCAGGGCTGCCGTTTTTCGCGGTCGGCCTACAGCCGCCGCGCACGCCGTTGGGACGGAGCGTGTGGCGAGCGGGCCAGCGGGCGCTGAACGTCGGCCTCGAGCAGGGACGGGACGACCTCAACAGGCAGCGGGCCCGGCTCGGCCTTCCCCCCACCGAGCGTTTCCACGGCGGCATCAGCCCCGACCTGGCGCTGGTCGGCACCTTTCCCCAGCTCGAGTACCCGCGGCGCTGGCCGGCGGGGGTCGAGGTGACCGGGCCGATGAGCTTCGAGGCGCCGCATCCGGAGATCGAGCTGCCGCCTGGCGACGACCCGCTCGTGCTCGTCGCCCCCAGCACCGCCCACGACTCCGGCAATCACCTCGTGCGCACGGCGCTGGCGGCGCTGGCAGACGAGCGGGTGCGGGTGGTCGCAACGACCAACCGGGTCGTGCCGCAGAGCCCAATCGACGTACCCAACAACGCCGTCCTGGTCGAGTGGCTCAGCTACACCCAGGTGATGCCGGCGGCGTCGCTGGCGATCTCGCACGGTGGCCACGGCACCGTCTGCCGGGCCCTCGCCGCCGGCACGCCGCTGCTGATCAGCCCCTTCATCGGCGACATGAGCGAGACCGCGATGCGCGTGAGCTGGGCCGGCGCCGGCCTCTCCCTGCCCTGGCGCCTCTGTCGCCCCAGCCCCCTGCGCTGGGCCGCCCGGCGGATACTCGCCCACCCTTCGTTCACCGACCGCGCGGGCGAGCTCGCGGCCTGGGCCCGTGAGAACCATGGCGCCAAGCGCGGCGCCGAGCTGGTCGAGCACCTCGCCGCCAGGCAATCGAGCCATTTGGGCGCATCCACCTAACTCAAAGCTCCGGGGGTGGGACTCGAACCCACAACCTCTCGGTTAACAGCCGAGCGCGTCTACCAATTGAGCTACCCCGGAATATTCAGGGAATTTTATGTAGTCTTCCTCAACTGAGATCCATCGAGACAAGACCGCAAGTCCTCCGGCAGCGTAGCGAACCCGCCCTCTACCTCGGCGTGGCAATTCGCGCAGAGCAGCACGCACTTTCTGGCCTCGGCACGGCAGCGCGCTAGGGAGCGCGTGTGCCCTGCCTGACCTATTTGAAAAGTCTTCCACCTTGGATCGACGTGGTGGAACTGAAGCGCGCCTAACCAGCGGTTATAGCCGCAGAGCGCACACGCTCCACCGGCCTCCGCGACAAGCCTCTGCTTGATGACGCGCCGCCGCCTCGATACAGCCGCCGAACGACACCGCTTGCAGCGGTAGTGACCTCGCCCCTCGAGGACGAACTCAGTCGTTCCGTGTCGTTTGCACCTGAAAACCGCCGTCTTGGCTCCCCCGTGGGACCGTCGTCGTGGACCACGGCCGTTCGCCAGCTTGATGCCATGCCGGCGAAGCCAGTAGCGAACTGTCGAGGCGCTTCGGTAGAGCTCCCGGCCGATCTCGACAGCAGTTGCGCCGCTTGCTGCTAGCACCTTCAGGCGGTCGGGACAGAGCGCCCCTTTTGGCGCATACCTGGTCGCTCCCGGTGGAGTGAGTCCGTGCTTCTTGACCCAGTGCCCAACGGTTGAGGGGTGCTTGCCGACCTCACGGCCAATCGCATCGAGCGACATACCTTTGGCCAGACGATCTTCCAGGAATTGCCTCTCCATCCTGAAATCATTCCGGTTGAAGCGGACAGAAAGATGCGAATCTAGTTGGGGGCGAAAGGCATCACTTTGGCGAGCCGCTCAATGCTCGACGTGTGCTCGCGACGAACGTCGCCCTCTGATTTCTCCGAGGGCTGGACAGCGGCCGCGCCGAGCTCATCCGCTTGCGACTCATCCTCTCGGAGCTTCGGAGCCTTCGTCTGAGGCGGCATCAGGCCTTGGACGAGATCTCGATAGAAGTCGGTGGTCTGTCGGCGGGTTTCGGTGATGAACGAGCCCTCCATGCGTCCCCCCTTCTTCCCCATGGGCCTCGACAGCGCCAAAAGGAACGAACGTGGCTCCCGCGTGGGGTCGTCCGGCAAAAGCAATCGCTGAGGAGCGTCGCGACAATCTCGCAAGAGCGCCGATTGAGTCGAGCGGGTACGCGCGAAGCGGACGTCAATGCGGAGGTCGTCGGCTCCATCCTTGAGTTGCCGCAACAGCCAATTGAGACGGGTTTTGGGACGACCTTCCTTAGGGGCCTGGATCTCGATAGTGGTGGTCACTCTTCTCGTGCGGAGGTTTGCCTCGATCCCGATTGGCCCTACTGCATCCGGCACGCGCATTGAGGACGTGAGCACGCCCACCTCGGCCAGCCGACCCGCTGCGTTCACGATGTGCTCATCCTGGCCTACCCCGCGCGACCTCTGATGCTGCACGTCCACCCCGAGCTCTTGGCTGAGGTGGAGACAGAGGTACTCGGTGAACTGCTCCCACCTGGCACATATCGCCTTTGCCTCCGGATCTGAGGCTCGAAGGGTTTCGTTGCGGGTGGCTTCCCTAACTCGAACCCACTCCTGACCCATTCCTTCGAAGCCACTTGCGCCCGACCTTTCGTCATCTAGGTAGCGGATTAACTCACCGAGGATCCAGGCCTGATCGGGATCCTCGACTCCTCGAAATCGATGCTGGACGATCGCCTCGGTGAGCACTCGCCACCAAGACAAGTGGTAGACGGTGAGACCTCGGAGCTTGCGTTTGTCGACCGGGTAAGGAAGAGCACTCGGCTCGGTCGTAATCTGATTGGAGATCGTCAGGAATCCGTCGAATCCAAGGTCCCGAGCAAGGTCGAGATAACGAGAGACTTGATCGCCGCCTAGAGGCACACCGCTGGTTTTGACCTCGACTAAGCAACCCCAGCACTTCCTGCCCCTTTCGAGCAAGACCGCTCCATCAGGGATATGGGTTCTTTGCTCTCCGTCCTTGAAGCGCAACTCGGTGTACGTGGAGATCTTTCCCGTGGGTGCCTTCATTCCTGATAACAGCCCATGGCAGAAATCGGGGACGGCCCTCATCACCGCCAACAGCGCGGACGCGGCCCGCATCTCGCGCTCGCCCTCGTTCCGTATGCCAGCGGTCGAAAACAGGCGTGCCGCCACCCACTCCTCCCGTGCCGACATGTCCAAGTTGCCCATGATGCCTCCTCCCGTACCGAATAGAGGACGCGGAGATTATTCCTTGAGCCCGGGAAACACCTTTCATCCCGTAACGCGCTCTGCGTGGGCTATGCGCTCTACCAGGGCGGCGCGCTCGCGGCTCAGGGCGGCGCGGCGCTCGTAGTCGTCGGCTTCGCCGGCGGCGGCGATCTGGGACTCGAGACGGCGCTGCTCGAGCAGCAGGTAGTTGAGCTCCATTGCCTCGGCCGAGGCGGGCTCGTCGTGGGCGAGGATGACGAGCTCGGCGATCAGGCCGGAGAGCTCCTCGTCGTCGCGGGGAAGGTTCGACGCCGGGTCCTCGGGATGCTCCCGCAGCCAGGAGGCGGCGCGAGCACCCGTCGAGGAGAGGTGCTCGTCGGTGAGCCTCGCCAGGTACTCCCCACCCTCGCCCGGCAGGGCGATGCACATCGCCAGCAGGGCCCGCTCGCGCCGTTCGCGCGAGGTCAGCGCCGCGGCGGCGCTGCGCGGCGGCGGTGCCGAGGACGCCGAGGCCCGTCCGCGCGGTTCGGCGC
>JBKPOW010000210.1:0-6181 GCA_046733275.1 Actinomycetota bacterium | reverse complement strand
GCGGGAGCCTCGCTGGAGTGTTTTGGGAGGGGTCACCCGCCGCTCCTCCTAGACTTCGAGGCTGTGCTTTCTGAGCGGCAAGAGCTGATTCTCAGACTGGCCGTCGACGCCTACCTCGCGTCGGCAAAGCCCGTTGCGTCGAAGTCGATTGCGGAAAGCCCGGAGGTGGAGTGGGGGCCTTCGACTGTGCGGGCGGAGCTGGCGGCACTCGAGGCGGCTGGGTATTTGATGCATCCGCACACTTCGGCCGGCCGGGTGCCTACCGACGCCGGCTACCGCCGCTACGTCGACCTGCTGATGGCCTCGGGGCCGCCGCAGGCGCCGGCCCGGGTCGAGCTGGAGGTCTCGCGGCTGCGGCGCGAGATCGACGAGGCGATGCGGGAGACGACCGCCGCGCTCGCCCAGGTAACCGACCTGATGGCGTTGGCGACCGCGCCGGCGCAGGCGACGGCGACGATCCACCGGGTCGAGGTGCTGCGGCTGCAGCCGACCAAGGTGATGGCGATCGCGATCGCCTCGACCGGCGACGTCGCCAAGCGCGTCTTCGACTTCGGGCAGCCGGTCGACCCCGGCCTGGTCGAGTGGGCCTCCAGCTACCTCAACGAGTCGCTCGCCGGGATGACCGTCGGCGCGCGGATGATCGCCAACCGCCTCGCCGACCCGGAGCTGGGAGCGGCTGAGTCGCGCTTCCTCGCGACCCTCGCGCCGGCCTTCACCGAGCTCGAGCAGGGGGCCGGCGAGGGCCTCTACATGGAGGGCGCCGCGCGGCTGCTCTCCGACGCCCACGTCGCCGACCTGCCCCGCGCCGACCATCTGATGACCGCGCTCGAGCGCCGGGCCGGCGTGCTCGGCATGCTGCGCTCCGCCCTCGACGAGCGCTCGGTCTTCGTCTGGATCGGCGGCGAGAACCCGCAGCCGGAGCTGCGCTCCGTCAGCGTGGTCGGAGCCAACTACGGCCTCGCCCACCGCAACCTCGGCTCGGTCGGCGTGGTCGGGCCGCTGCGCATGGACTACGCAACCGCGATCGCCTCGGTGCGCGGCGCGGCGCGCGAGCTGTCGCGCTACTGCGAGACGGTCTACGGCTGATGCCGCGCGACTACTACGAGATCCTCGGCGTCGGTCGCGACGCGAACAAAGGCGAGGTGAAGACCGCCTTCCGCAAGCTCGCCCGGGAGCTGCACCCCGACGTCAACGACCACGACCCCGAGGCCGAGGAGAAGTTCAAGGAAGCGGCCGAAGCCTACGAGGTGCTCTCCGATCCGGAGCGGCGCCGCGCCTACGACGCCTACGGGCACGAGGGCCTGCGCGGCGCCGCGGCGCCGCATGGCTTCAGCTCGGTCGAGGACATCTTCCAGGCCTTCTTCGGCGGTAGCTTCGGCTTCGAGGTGCGGCGCGGGCCGATGCGCGGCCAGGACCTGATCCACACGGTGGAGATCTCCGCCGTCGACGCGATGCTCGGCGCCAAGATCCGCATCCCCAGCCATGAGGGCGAGCGCGAGATCGAGCTGCCCGCCGGCATCCAGCCGGGTAGTCAGTTCGCCCTGCGCGGTCACGGCATGCCGGGCGCCAACGGCGGTCCGCCCGGCGACCTGGTGATCGCCGTGCAGGTCGTCGTCCCCGACGGTCTCTCCGAAGAGCAGCGCGAGCTGGCCGAGCAGCTCGGTGAGACGCTCGAGCCGCACAACCTGCGCTCCGGCCAGGGCGGGGGCGAGAGCTTCTTCAGCCGCATGCGCAGAGCCTTCGGTTGATCCGCCTCGCGGTCAGGTGCGAGCCCGCGCTGGCCGAGCGGGTGCTCGCCGAGCTGACCGTGCTCGCGCCGAACGGGGTCGAGGAGGAGCACGGGCCCGGCTATGTCGAGTACGCGATCTACGGCGGTGAGGGCGAGCTGCCGGAGCTGGGCGAGGTCGAGGCGGCGGCGGGCGACGGCCTGGTCGAGCTGGTCTCGACCCGGGTTCCCGACGACTGGGCGGATCGCTGGCAGGACTTCCACAAGCCACTCCTGGTCGGCGACCGCCTCTGGCTGCGTCCCTCCTGGGAGCAGCCGCGCGACGGCGCGGTCGACCTGGTCGTCGACCCCGGCCGCGCCTTCGGCACCGGCGCCCACCCGACCACGCGGCTCTGCCTGGAGTACCTGCTCGAGCTGGAGGAAGCAGGTGAGGCAACCGGGGCGCTGACCGACCTGGGAACGGGCTCCGGCGTCCTCGCGATTGCAGCCGCCAAGCTCGGCTGGGACCCAGTCAGCGGCTACGACCACGAGCCCGCCGCGATAGAAGCTGCAATTGCTAACGCAGTCACCAATGGCGTTGAAGCGATCTTCGAGCAAACCAACCTGCGCGAAGGCCTCCCTGAGCTCGCGCCCACCGTCGTGGCCAACCTGACCGCGCCTGTCCTCCGCGTGGTCGCAGAACAGCTGGCGAGCGATGGCGGGACGCGGGGGAGGGGTCGCCGGAGCCTCCCCGCTGTTGCTCCGCCGACCCCTCCCCCGTGGCCCGCCACCACCCTGGTCTGCTCGGGACTGCTTCCAAGTGAGTTGGACGACATTGCGACAGCCTTTGGCCTTGTCGGTCTAGTCGAGGCCGACCGCCGCCAAGCTGGCGAGTGGGCGGCATTGCTTCTGCGACGGTAGCCGCCTGTGGCCCCTTAGTCCCCTATAGGGGGAGGAAGGTGCCACGACCGCGGGTGGCATATGTTTCCGCCGATGCTGGCCACCATCACCGGCTACAACCTGGGCTTGTTCTTCCACGTGCTGGCCGTCGTGCTGGCATTTGGGCCGACGTTCGGCTACGGGTTCTTTGTCGCCGCTGCGGAGAGCAGCTCGCCGAGGAGCGTCCCTACGGTGCTGCGCGCCGTGCAGACGGTCGACCGCTTCCTGGTTCAGCCGGGGCTGGTCGTGGTTCTGCTGGCGGGCATCTACATGCTCGCCAAGGCGGACATCTCAGCCGGCGAGTCGTGGGTCAGCGTCGGCTTCTTGGCGATCATCGTTCTGTTCGGCTTGTCCCACGGGTTCTTCCGGCCGCAGACCACGAAGGCTTTGGAGCTGGCCGAGCGCGACCTGAAGGCCGGCGACACCCTGAGCGACGAGTACGGCGCGATTTCGAAGCGGCTGGAGAACGTCGGCAAACTCGCCGGGCTGATCGTCGTCGTCGCGATCTTCTTCATGACCGTCAAGCCCTGACGGGCTGAGCGCTCTGACTCCGCCCGGCCACCAGCTCGACGCCTCGAAGCCGATCGCGATGTTCGACTCCGGCGTGGGCGGGTTGACCGTCCTGCACGAGTGCCTCGTCTCGCTCCCCGAAGAGGACTTCGTCTACCTCGGCGACACGGCGATGTTCCCCTACGGCACGCGCGACCCCGAGCATCTGCGGCGGCGGATCCGGGCGATCGCGGCGATGCTGCTGGGGGACGGGGCCAAGCTGCTGGTGATCGCCTGCAACACGGCGACCTCGATCGGCGCCGACGTGGCGCGCGAGGTTGGCGACGAACACGGGGTGGAGGTCGTGCCCGTGGTCGAGCCCCAGGCGGAGATCGCCGCCGCGATCACCGACAACGCCCGCGTCGGCGTGCTCGCGACGCCGAACACGGTCAAGAGCGGCGCCTATCGCCGCGCCCTCGAGGGACAGGGCCGGGTTCTGCAGGTGACCGAGGTCGAGGCGCCCGACCTCGCCCCCTTCATCCAGGACGGCTCCCACTTCGACAGCGGCATCGTCGAGATGGCGCGCGCCTACTGCGCGCCGCTGAAGCGGGCCGAGGTCGACACGCTGATCCTCGGCTGCACCCACTACCCGCTGGTGGCGCCGATGCTGCAGCGCATCCTCGGCCGCGACGTGCGCCTGGTCAGCGGCGGCCACGCGGTCGCCGCGGCGGTGCAGCGCACGCTCGAGAGCGCCGGTCTCGCCCGCCAGGGCGTCCGCGAGGGCGAGTACCGCTTCCTCTGCAGCGGCGATGTCGAGTCCTTTCACCAGCTCGGTACGCGCTTCCTGCAGATGCCGCTGGGCGAGGTCGAGCGGATCGACGTTAGCGTCGGCGACTACCCTTATGGCGGATGAGCGTCCTCGAGCAGGTACAGGCCGACGTGCGCACGGCGATGAAAGCGGGCGAGCGCGAGCGTGCCGCGGCGCTGCGGATGATCGTCGACTCGCTGCAGCAGGACGCCAAGCTGGGCACGGGCGACGAGGTCGCCGTGCTGCAGCGCGAGCGCAAGAAGCGGCTCGAGGCGGCCGACGCGTATAGCGAGGCCGACCGCGGCGAGCAGGCGAGCGCCGAGCGCTTCGAGGCGGAGCTGATCGAGGCCTACCTGCCGGCCCAGCTCTCCGATGAGGAGCTGGGTGAGCTGGTCGACGGGGCGATCGCTGAGTCGGGGGCGACCGAGCAGAAGCAGATGGGTCAGGTGATGTCGGCGTTGATGCCGAAGCTGGGCGGCCGCGCCGACGGCAAGCGGGTCAGTGCGGCGGTGCGAGAGAGACTTGGCTCGTAGGCAGCTGACCCTCGACAACAGCGTGGCCGCCGAGCTGGCGGGCTCCGAGGACGCCGTCCTGCGGGCCCTGCGAGGCCGCCTCGACTGCGACTTCCACCTGCGCGGCAACGTCCTCACCCTCGACGGCGACGCCGGCGACGTGCAGATCGCCGCGACCGTCGTCGACGAGCTGGTCGACCTGATCGAGCAGGGCCACGAGGTCGCGCCGGGGACGATCGAAGCTGTCACCGGCGCGCTCGACGCCCACGAGAGCCCGGCCGAGATCCTCGAGGACGTCGTCTGGCGCCACCGCAACACCAAGGTCGCGCCGAAGACGCTCAACCAGAAACGCTACGTCGACTCGATCCGCAACCAGACGATCACCTTCGGCATCGGGCCGGCCGGCACCGGCAAGACCTTCCTCGCCGTGGCGATGGCGGCGCACGCCCTGGCCGAGGGCGAGGTGCAGCGGATCATCCTCACCCGGCCCGCGGTCGAGGCCGGCGAGCGGCTCGGCTTCCTGCCGGGCGATATCCAGGCCAAGGTCGATCCCTACCTGCGGCCGCTCTTCGACGCCCTCTACGACATGCTCGACCCCGACCGGGTCAACGGCTACTTCGAGCGCGGCGTGATCGAGGTCGCGCCGCTGGCCTTCATGCGCGGCCGCACGCTTAACGACTCCTTTGTCATCCTCGACGAGGCGCAGAACACCAGCCCCGAGCAGATGAAGATGTTCCTCACCAGGCTCGGCTTCAACTCGCGCATGGTCGTCACCGGCGACGTCACCCAGATCGACCTGCCGTCCGACCAGCGCTCCGGCCTGGTCGTCGTCCGCGACATCCTCAGCCAGGTGCAGGACGTCTCCTTCGTCCGCTTCGGCGGCGAGGACGTCGTCCGCCACAAGCTGGTGCAGCGGATCGTCGCCGCCTACGGCGAGCACGCCGAACGCACGCAGGGCGGCGAGCAGCCGCCGCCGGCCGCGGATGGCGATTGAGCTGAGCGACGTCCCGGCCGAGCTACGCGGCGCGGTCGCGGCAGCGCTGGCGGAGGTGGGGGTCGAGGACGGGCACCTCGCGGTCGAGTTGGTCGGCGCGGCGCGGATCCGCGAGCTGAACCGCGAGCACCGCGGGGTGGACGCGCCCACCGACGTGCTCGCCTTCCCGCTCGACGGCGCCGGCCCTGTTGCGGGCCCGCGCGAGCTGGGCGACGTGGCGATCTGTCCCGAGCACTGCGCGGACGTGGTCGAGGCCGCGGTCCACGGCACCCTGCACCTCTGCGGCCTGGACCACGAGCTCGACGACGGCGAGATGCTCGCCCTGCAGGAGCGCGTCATGGCGGAGCTGCGATGACCCGCGCCGGCTTCGTCGGCCTCGCCGGGCGGCCGAACGTCGGCAAGTCGACCCTGGTCAACGCGATCGTCGGCCGCCGCGTGGCGATCGTCTCGGTGCGACCGCAGACGACGCGACGGGCGATCCGCGGCATCGCCACCGACGTCGAGGCCGGCCGCCAGCTCGTCCTCGTCGACCTGCCCGGCGTGCAGAAGCCGCGCGACGTCCTCACCGAGCGCATGCAGAAGCGGGTCGAGCGCGAGCTCGCCGACTCCGACCTGGCGCTGCTGATGGTCAACGGCGAGCAGGGGATCGGCCCGGGGGACCGCTTCATCGCCGGCGCCCTGCTCGCCGCCAAGCGCGACCTGCCGACGATCTGCGCGGTCAACAAGGTCGACAG
>JBKPOW010000209.1:0-5357 GCA_046733275.1 Actinomycetota bacterium | reverse complement strand
CCTCGACGGCGCAACAGCGGGGAGGCGCCGACGAGGCACACCCGACCCCCCAGCCGGCGCCGACTATGGTTCGCCGCCCTTGAAAGCGATTCAGATAGATGAGTTCGGCGGCCCTGAGGTATTGCAGTACCGCGATGTAGCCGATCCGGAGCCCGGCGACGGAGAGGTGCTGGTCGAGGTCGCCCGCAGCGGAATCAACTTCGCCGACACGCACGCGACCCGCAACGACTACCTGGCCGAGCAGCAGTTGCCGCTGATCCCGGGGGCCGAGGTGAGCGGGCGGACGCCCGACGGGAAGCGGGTCGCGGCGATCCTCGCCGGTGGGGGGTACGCGCAGCAAGTCGCCGTGCCGGAGGCGATGCTCGTGCCGGTGCCCGACGAGGTCAGCGACGACCAGGCGGCGGCCCTGCTGCTGCAGGGCCTTACCGCGATGGCGCTGGTGCGCCGCTGCGCCCGAGTCGAGCCCGGCGAGACGCTCGTGGTCGAGGCGGCGGCCGGCGGCACCGGCTCGCTTGCCGTGCAGCTTGGCAAGCAGGCGGGGGCGCGGGTGATCGGCCTCGCCTCCAGCGAGGAGAAGCGGGCGATGGTCGAAGGGCTCGGCGCCGACGCCACCGTCGACTCGCGCGCCGAGGACCTGAAGGAGGCGATCCTCGCCGCCAACGAGGGTAAGCGGGTCGACGCCGTCCTCCACATGAGCGGCGGCGACGCCTTCGACGCCGAGGTGCGGGCCCTCGCCCCGCTCGGTCGCATGGTCGTCTTCGGCAACGCCTCGCGCGAGCAGCGCGACGTCAACACCGCCGCCCTGCTGCGCGGCTCCAAGGCGGTGATCGGCTTCTGGCTCGTCCACCTGCTGATGCGACCGCAGGAGGTCGGCCCGATGATCGCCGAGCTGCTCGGCGCGGTCGCCAAGGGCGAGCTCGAGGTCAGCGTCGGCGAGGTCTACCCGCTCTCCGAGGCGGCGCGCGCCCACGAAGACCTGATCGCCCGCCGCACCAGCGGCAAGCTCCTACTGGACTCCGCCCAGTGACCGCCTTCAACGAGCTGGGGCTAGCGCCGGAGATCCAGCAGGCGCTGGACGAGCTCGGCTACGAGGAGCCGAGCCCGATCCAAGAGAAAGCGATCCCCGAGCTGCTCGCCGGCCACGACGTGATCGGCCAGGCGCAGACCGGCACCGGCAAGACCGCCGCCTTCGGCCTGCCGCTGCTCCAGTACGTCGACCCGGCGATCGACGAGGTGCAGGCGGTTGTGCTGACGCCGACGCGCGAGCTCTGCATCCAGGTGACCCAGGCGCTGCGCGCCTACGCCGAGCACCTCGATGTCGAGATCGTCGCCGTCTTCGGCGGCGCGCCGATCCGCTCGCAGCAGTCGCAGTTGCGGGCCGGCGCCCACGTCGTCGTCGCCACCGTCGGCCGCATGATGGACCTGATGTCGCGCCGCTCGCTGGTCCTCACCGCGGCGCGCTACGTCGTCCTCGACGAGGCCGACGAGATGCTCGACCTGGGCTTCATCGAGGACGTCGAGAAGATCCTGCGGATGTGCCCGAGTGGCCGCCAGACGGCGCTCTTCTCGGCGACGATGCCGCCGCCGATCAAACACCTCGCCGAGAGCTACATGTACGACCCGCAGACGATCAAAATCACGCCCAAGAAGCTGACCGTCGACGCGATCGCCCAGGCCTTCGTCGAGGTCGCGGCGAAGGACAAGGCGGGCCGCCTGGTCGAGCTGCTCAAGGTCGAGGAGCCGGAGCAGGCGATCATCTTCTGCCGCACCAAAATCGGCGCCTCGAAGCTGGAGAAGACGCTGAAGGACAAAGGGCTCGACGTCAAGGCGCTGCACGGAGACATGAGCCAGGGCTCCCGCGACGGCGTGATGATCGCCTTCAAGGACCACCGGGTTCGCCTCCTGGTCGCCACCGACATCGCCGCCCGCGGGCTCGACATCGAGCACGTCACCCACGTGATCAATTACGACGTGCCCGCCTCCTCGGAGGTCTACGTGCACCGCATCGGCCGCACCGGCCGGGTGGGGCGGACCGGCCGCGCGATCACCTTCGTCACCCCCGCCCAGCGCGACGAGATCGAGCGGATCGAGCGCGACGTGAAGACCTCGATCGGCGAGTGGGAGACGCCCGAGGAGCGGATGGAACACGCGCCCAGGCCGCGCCGCCGCGAGCGCCGCCAGGCGGCCGGGAGCGGGGACCGCGAGGCGGTGCGGAGCGGGAGCGACGGCAAGGGCATTAAGCTCTTCATCAACCGCGGCGAGCGCAGCGGAATCGACGAGGAGGACCTGCGCTGGGCCCTGCGCGAGGGTGCCGTGCTGCCCGACGAGGCGATCCACGAGGTCCGCGTCCTGCACCGCTTCTCCTTCGTCGAGGTCGATCCCGACCAGGCCGACCGCACGGTCGAGTTCCTCGACGGGACGAAGCTAAAAGGCAAGGAGATCCGGCTCGAGATCGCGAAGAGCTAGGTACCAATAGGGTTTCGGATAGAAACTAGGATTTTTATCCGAAGGGAGATTGAATGCTGGGAATCCGGAGGGCGCTTACCTTCTCGAACGTCGTTGCCTTTCTGGCGCTGTTCGTCGCGTTGGGAGGCTCCGTGTACGCGGCGGGCAAGATAAGCGGCAGGCAGATCAAGGCGAACTCGCTGCCGGGGAACAGGATCAAGCCGAAGACGATCGCAGGCAACAGGCTCAAGCCGAATACGCTGACCGGTCGCCAGATCAAGAAGCACTCGCTGACCGACAAAGAGATCAATCAGGAAACGCTCACCGGGATCAGCGCGGCCGCCCTCGCCGGCGTGCAGTACCAGGTCACGACGGTGCCGCTTGTGCGCAACTCGAGCGATGGCACGACCGCGACTGTCGGATGTCCCCCGGGGATGTCCGTCATCGGTGGCGGGGCGACCGTGAGCGATGACGAACATGCCTTCGTCACCGACAGCGGTCCCGGCACGCAGCTGGCCGGCTGGACGGCGACGGGATTCGTACGGTTCGGCGCGGGCGGCACGATGACCGTCACCGCGATCTGCGTGGTTGTGATCAAACCCGGCAGCACCGTCAGCGCGGGCACCGGCAGCCCGCCCCACCCCTTCCCGGTCTACGAGCCGTTCGACTAGCGCTCGGCCCGCCGGAAACCGGCCCCGCTCAGGCGGCGGGGCCGGCGCTGGTCAATTCGGCGATCTTGGCGAAGAGGGCGTCGAAGTCGATCGGCTTGGTGACGTAGCCGTCGATCCGCAGGTCGTCACGCTCGCCGTTGCCGTCGCCTTCGCCGGTGTGGGCGCTGACGATCAGCGCCGGCGTCTCGATCCCTGCGACGCGCAGCTCGCGCAGCGCGTCGATGCCGGACCTGCGCGGCATCATCGCGTCGAGCAGGAGGATGTCGGGTGGGTTCGCGGCGTCGACCTTCTCGACCACCTCCTGGCCATCGGCCGCGGTCTCGACCGCGTGACCCTCCATCTCCAGACGCGTGCGCAGGAGCAGCAGGATCGTCTCCGAGTCGTCGGCGACGAGGACGCGCGCCATCAGCTCACCTCGGTTCGGGAGGGGTTGACGTCGGGGGTTGCCGGTGCGGCGATCGCCGGCAGGCGGATGTAGAAGGTCGAGCCGCTTCCCGGCTCGGACACCGCGGCGATCGCGCCGCCGTGAAGCTCGACCAGCGATTTGGAGATCGCCAGGCCGAGGCCGGTGCCGCCGACCCGTTGGGTCTCACCGGCGTCGCCGCGGGTGAAGCGCTCGAAGATGTGCTCAAGCTGCTCCGCCGGTATGCCTGGCCCGTCGTCGATCACGTCGATCTCGATGTCGGCACCCGCGCGTCGCGCCTTCACCTCGATCCGCGCACCTCGAGGGCAGTACTCATTCGCATTCGTAAGGAGATTCACCAGTACTTGGCGAATGCGGTCTCGATCGGCCTCGACCCAGGGAAGGTCCGGCTCTATCTCGAGGCGCAGGTCCTGGCCGCGCGAGTCGATCTGGGCCCGCATCGTCCGCGCCGCGTCCTCGATCAGGCTCGCCGCCCCGGTCGGCTGCGGGCGGATCGTCAGCCGACCGGCGTCGCTGCGAGCGAGGTCGAGCAGATCGTTGAGCAGGCGGACGAGGTGGCGGGTGTTGTCGAGGATCACCTCGACCGTCTCCGCCTGCTTCGGGCTGAGCTTCTCCCGCTCGAGCAGCAAGAGCTCGGCGAAGCCCTGCACCGAGGTCAGCGGGCTGCGCAGCTCGTGCGAAGCGGTGAGGACGAACTCGTCTTTCATCCGGTCGAGCTGATCGCGTTCTCCGGCGCGCCGCTGCAGCTCTTCGGCCATCTCGTTGAAGGCCGAGCCCAGGGTCGCCGTCTCGGAGAGGCCGCCGACCTTGACGCGGGCGTCGAGGTCGCCGCCCGCGAGTTGTCCCGAGGCCTCGACCAGGTCCTCGAGCGGGCGGCGCATCGAGGCGATCAGCCCGGTGAAGAGCAGCGCCGCGCCGGTGAGGCCGGCGATCAGCCCGGCACCGACGAGCAGCGCCGTGTCGCGCGTCTCGTCCTCGATCTCGTCGCGCAGCACCGTCCGCCGCCGCTGCTGAGCGACTATGTCGGCTCGCGCCACAGCCGGGCTGCGTCCCTGCGCCAGGCGGTCGCGCGCCTCGATCTCGTGCTGGTAGGAGCGGGCCGTGGCGTTCTCGTAGTCCTGGCGCTGCTGGAGGAAGCGGGCTACGCCGATCACCGCCAGGCCGGTGAGCACGGCGAAGGCGATCGCGAAGCCGATCGTCAGCCGGTTTGCGAGCGATGGGCTGAGCCTGAACCGTCGGCGGGAATATGATCGTGACGTTGCGATGATGGACCTCAGCTCTCCGTCCTGAGAAGGTCGGTCGCGGCACTGTCGCCGCGCAGGAACTCGGCGAACCGGGGCACCGTGAAGTCGACCCTGCCCCGTCCGACGCTGTAAAGGACGCCCTTGTCGATCAGCGACGCGCGAAGCGATGATGCGGCTCGCACGTTCGTATAGCCCAAGGATCGGGCTATGGCGCCGCTCTCCTGGGCTCCGTCGCCGAGACTGGCCATCGCGGCACAGTAACGACGCTCCGCGGGCGTCGTGCGAGCGAGCCGGATGGCAAAGAAGTCCTCGTTCAGTTTCCGCTCGACTTCGGGAATCGCCGCCTCGACATCCTCGACAGAGATCGGATTGGCCACCGCAACGTCCCAGACGCCGCGTCCCCACTCCTGAAGGAAGTACGGATAGCCACCGGCTCGGTCGAGCAGCATCGACAGGGCGTCGTCGTCATATCCGACACCCTCGCCACGCGCTGGCAGGACAAGCGCGTCGCGTGCGTCGTTCTCCGCCAGCGCCCCAAGCCGGGGGAAGGAGAAGAGGCGCTCTGCGTACGTC
>JBKPOW010000208.1:0-8946 GCA_046733275.1 Actinomycetota bacterium | reverse complement strand
GCGCCGGCGCCGACGCCGCCGCGATCGAACGGGTCGTCTTCGAGGGCTACGGACCGGGCGGCGCCGCGATCCTCGTCGACGCGCTGACCGACAATCGCAACCGCACCAGCGCTGAAGTCCGCCATGCCTTCAACAAGCACGACGGCAGCCTCGGCGAGCCGGGCTCCGTCGCCTGGATCTTCGAGAAACGCGGTGTCCTCGCGGTCGACGGCTCCCGCTATGGCGAGGACGACCTGATCGCGGCAATCGACGCCGGGGCTGAGGACGTGCGCGAGGACGGCGCCCTGCTGCGCGTCGTCTGCGAGCCCGCCGACGTCGGCGCGGTGCGCGAGGTGCTCGAGGCCGGCGGGGTCGAGATCGAGTCCGCCGACGTGGCGATGGAGCCGAAAAGCACGGTCGAGGTCAAGGGCAACGACGCCAAGTCGCTGCTGGCCCTGATCGAGGCGCTCGAAGACGACGACGACGTCAACGAGGTCCACGCCAACTTCGACATCCCCGACGAGGTGCTGCAGAAACTGGCGGCATAGCCGCGCCGCGCCCGGTGGGAGGCATCCGAGCGCCGGTCCAGAATCACTCCCTATGGAAGTTGTGATGGGGATTGACCCGGGTGCGGCCAATCTCGGCTTCGGCATCGTCCGGGTCGAGGGCAATCGCATGGTCGCGCTTGACGGCGGCGTGGTCGAGACGACGGCGGATCTGCCGATGGAGCGCCGCTTGGAGCGCATCCACCGCTCGATTTCGGAGCTGATCGCCTGGCACGAGCCGCGGGCGATGGCGATCGAGGACGTCTTCTTCGGCAAGAACGTGCAGACGGCGATGACCGTTGGACGCGCCAGCGGGGTGGCGATGCTCGCCGCCGCCCAGGGGGGGATCGGCTGCGCCGCCTACACCCCGCAGGCAATCAAGATGGCGGTCTGCGGCAGCGGCGCCGCGGACAAGAAGCAGGTACAGCGGATGGTCGCCACCCTGCTCGGTCTCGCCGAGATACCGCGGCCTGACCACGCCGCCGACGCGCTCGCGGTGGCGATCTGCCACGGCGGCGGCGCCGGCCGTCGCGAAGCGACCGAGCTCGCCGCGGCGGCGGCCGTCGGAGAGCCCGGATGATCGCGGCGGTGCGCGGCGAGGTGATGGTGCGGCGGCCCGACCACGTCGTCATCGACGCCGGCGGCGTCGGCTACCAGCTGACCGTCTCGGCCGAGACCTTGAAGGCGGTGCCGGCCACCGGCCGCGAGGCCTTCCTCCACGCCGAGCTGGTCGCCCGCGAGGACTCCCTGGCCCTCTTCGGCTTCGCCTCCGAGGAGGAGCGCGACCTCTTCGGCCAGCTCGTCTCGGTCAGCGGCGTCGGGCCGAAGGTGGCGATCGCGGCGCTCTCCGGTGGGCCGGCGCGCGAGCTGCTGCGGGCGATCGCCGCCGGCGACGCGAAGCGCTTCCAGGCGGTGCCGGGGATCGGCAAGCGCACGGCGGAGCGGATCATCGTCGAGCTACGCGAGAAGGTCGCCGGCGAGCTGGAGGAGGAGGTGGCGTTTGCGGCAGGCGACGGAAGCGACCCGCGGGCGCTCGCCCGCGACGGCCTGGTCAACCTCGGCTACGCGCCGCTGGAGGCCGAGCAGCTGCTCGACGGGGTCGACGGCGGCGACGCCGAGGAGCTGCTGGCCACGGCGCTGCGCAAGGCCGGGTCCGGAAGGAAGGCGGCGTGAGCGACGATCGGATACGCACGCCCGGGATCGACGGGGACCCGGTCCCGGTCGACGCCGAGGTGCGGGTCCACGACGCGCGGGCGGAGGCGCCCGACGAGGACCTCGACCGCTCGCTGAGGCCGCCGAGCCTCTCCGATTTCGTCAACCAGGAGCAGGTCACCGAGCAGCTCAGCATCTTCATCGAGGCCGCGCGTCGTCGCGGCGAGCCGCTCGACCACGTCCTGCTCGCCGGCCCGCCTGGGCTGGGAAAGACCTCACTGGCACACATCGTCGCCGCCGAGATGGAGGTGCCGCTGGTCCAGACCGCGGGCCCTGCGCTGGAGCGCAAGGCCGACGTCGCCTCCTTCCTCACCGCGCTCGAGCCCGGCAGCGTCTTCTTCGTCGACGAGATCCACCGGCTGGGGCGGGCGGTGGAGGAGACGCTCTACCCGGCGATGGAGGACGGCGAGCTGCCCGTCGTGCTCGGCCAGGGCGCCGGTGCGCGCACGGTCACCCTGCCGCTGCCGCCCTTCACCCTGGTCGGCGCGACCACCCGGGCCGGGCTCCTGACGACGCCGCTGCGCGACCGCTTCGGCGTCTGCCACCGGCTCGAGCACTACAGCCCCGACCACCTGGCGCAGATCGTCGAGCGCTCGGCCGGCATCCTCGAGGTCGAGATCGACGCCGAGGGGGCTCACACGATCGCCTCCCGCTCGCGCGGCACCCCCCGCGTCGCCAACCGCCTGCTGAAGCGGGTCCGCGACTTCGCCCAGGTAAAGGGCAGCGGTCGCGTCGACGCCGAGGTCGCCTCGGCCGGCCTGGAGATGCTCGAGGTCGACGCCGGTGGGCTCGATCGCAGCGATCGCAGCCTGCTGAGGACGATCGCAGCCAAGTTCGGCGGCGGTCCCGTCGGCCTCTCGACCCTGGCCGTCGCGATCGGCGAGGAGCAAGACACGATCGAGGACGTTTTCGAGCCCTACCTGCTGCAGCAGGGGCTGCTGAAGCGGACCCCGCGGGGGCGGGTGCTGACCGAGCGGGCATACGAGCACCTCGGCATCCCGGCTCCCGAGGGAGCGCACAGCCTGTTTTGAGCGGACTCTCAGTAACCTGAGCGGGGATGCCTTTCTTCATCTGCCCCAACTGCGGGAACAGAGAGCTGAGCGCGGACCGGACATCTGGTTTCAGCACCCGCCCTAAGGGCTGCTCGAAGTGCGGCTTCGGCTTCGTCTTCGAGCTGCTCGACGACTACTACCCGGCACCTAACGCGGCCTTTTTCGTCTGCGACCAGCAGGCGCGCGTGATCGACGCCGGCCGGGGCAGCTTCGAGCTGACCGGGCTGACCGACGAGGACGTGATCGGCCGGCCGGTGAAAGAGGTGCTCGGCCTGCGGTGGAAGCAGGCGGGAGACGGCGGCGAGGAGGCCGACCGGGACAACGACGGGGTCGCCGACCCGATCGAGACCTCGCTGGAGTGGGGGGTGCGTTCCCTAGGCAAGAAGGTCTCGGTCAACGCCGAGGGCGACCTGCCGGCCGAAGCGGTCGCTGACGTCTTCCCTGCATACGACGACGATGGCGGCCTGCTGATCGTCCTCACGCCCGAGGGCTGAGCGATGCGCCGCAACCGCTTCAACGCCTTCGTCCTGATCTTCGTGCTCGGGCTGATCGTCGTCTCCGGACTCGTCGTCGCGAGCAAGCCGACCCGGCTCGGCCTCGACCTCAAGGGGGGCGTCGAACTGATCTACCAGGGCACGCCGACGGGCAAGGTCAAGGAGGTCAGCGGCAGCGACATCGAACGCTCGATCGAAATCATTCGCGAGCGGATCGACAAACTCGGCGTCTCCGAGCCCGAGGTCTCCCGCCTCGGCACTACCGAGATTTCGGTCAGCCTGCCGGACGTAACCAACGCCCAGCGGGCGATCGACCAGGTGGGGACCACCGCCCAGCTCTACATGTACGACTGGGAACCGAACCTGATCGGCCGCGAGAAGGCGATCGGTGGCTTTCCCGGCCAGGAACCGCCTGCCGGTCTGGTCGAAGAAGCGAACAAAGAATGGACCGCGGCGGGGCGCAGCACCAGCAAACAGTCCAACCAGCAGCTGATCTTCTCCGGCGCATACGCCAGCGCGTACGGCGCGACCAAGCTTGCCGCCGAACAGGACCCCGAACCCGGTTGCACCGAATGCTCGACGAGCAAACCGCGCTACTACCTCTTCGACGGCACCCCCCAGCACAACCTGGTCGCCGGGCCCGAGTTCGCCGAAAAGGACCTCTTCATCAGCGCCACCGGGGAAAAACGCCCCCGTAAAGAGAAATGCAAGGACGACGAAGCGATCGCGGACTGCCAGATCGTCCTCGAAGTCCCGCCAGGGACGATCGTTGCCTCCCAGCAGCCCCTCGACTCGAGCGGCAAGACGATCGAGGGAATCGAGAACGCCGGTTGGTACGCGCTCAGAGACAGGCCAGCCCTCTCCGGCAGCGACATCACCGACCCGAAGCAGGAATTCGACGAATTCAAACAGCCCAATGTGAGCTTCGGCTTTACCGACGAAGGCCGTGAGGCGTTTCAGGAAGTGACCCGGCAGATCGCCCAGCGCGGCCAGGCCCGGGCGATCGGCCCCGCCTCCGAAGAACAGGCCGAACAGCTCTCCGGCCGCTTCGCGGTCGTCCTCGACAACGAAATCAAGACCACGCCGATCATCGACTTCACCCAGAACCCCGATGGAATCGACGGGCGAAACGGAGCGCAGATCTCGGGCGGCTTCGCCGACATCCAGGAGGCCCAGGACCTGGCGGCATTCCTGCAGATCGGTGCGCTGCCGATCAACTTGAAGCTGATCAGCCAGACCCAGGTCTCGGCCACGCTGGGCGAAGAAGCCCTCGACCAGGGCCTGAAGGCCGGCTTGATCGGCCTCGCTTTGGTGATCCTCTTCCTGATCCTCTACTACCGCATGCTCGGTGTCGTGGCGACGCTCGGACTCGCCGTCTACGCCCTCGTCTTCTTCGCCCTGATCAAGCTGATCCCGATCACGATGACCCTGCCGGGCATCGCCGGCCTGATCCTCACGATCGGCGTCGCCGCCGACGCCAACATCGTCATCTTCGAGCGGATCAAGGAGGAGGTGCGGGCCGGGCGCAGCCTCTCGGCGGCGATCGCGGTGGGCTACCGCAAAGGGATCGCGACGATCGTCGACGCAAACGTCATCACGCTGCTCACCGCGTTCATCCTCTTCGTCCTCGCCACGGCGGGCGTCAAGGGCTTCGCCTTCACCCTCGGCGTCGGCACGATCGTCTCGCTCTTCACCGCCGTGGTCCTCACCCAGGCGCTGCTCGGCGTCTTTGGCCGCGGCCGCCTGCTCACCTCGCCGCGCTTCCTCGGGGCGGGGGAGGAACGGGTCCGCTGGCACTTCGACTTCATCGGCGCCAGCCGCTGGTTCTTCTCGATCTCGGGGGCGATCCTGGTGATCGGCGCGCTCTCGCTCGCCACCAACCAGCTCAACCTCGGCATCGATTTCGAGTCGGGGACGAGGCTCAACTTCGCCCCTGAGCAGAGCGCCACCACCGACCAGGTGCGCGACGCCCTCGAGGGCGAGGGCCTGGGCGCGGCCGAGATCCAGGAAACCGAGAACCCGCAGTTCGGCAACGGCTTCCAAATCCAGTCCGAGGAGCTCCAGCCGGGCGGGGTCACGGAGATGAAAGGGGCGCTGAGCGCTGAGTTCGGCATCCAACCGGGCAGCTTCGAAAGTACCAGCGTCGGGCCGACCTTCGGCGAGCAGGTGGCGCGCAGCGCGATCCTCGCGATCGTCTTCTCGCTGCTGCTGATCTCGGCCTACGTCGCCTTTCGCTTCGAAGCGAAGTACGCGGTGCCGGTCCTGATCGCCGTCGCCCACGACATCCTGATCACCGGCGGCGTCTACTCGCTGCTGGGCAAAGAAGTCAGCAGCGGCACCGTCGCCGCCTTCCTAACCATCCTCGGCTACTCGCTGTACGACACCGTGATCGTCTTCGACCGAATCCGCGAGAACGTGCCGCGGATGCCGCGGGCCGCGTTCTCGCAGATCGTCAACCGCTCGATGAGCGAGGTTCTCACCCGGTCGCTGATCACCGGCCTCTCCTCCGTCTTCCTCGTAACCGTGCTGCTGATCTTCGGCGGCGCCACCCTGCAGGACTTCGCCTTCGCGATGATGGTCGGCATCTTCTCCGGAACCTATTCCTCGATCTTCATCGCCTCGCCGGTGTTGACCGCATGGAAAGAGCGCGAGCCGAACTTCGTCCGCCGCCGCCAGCGCCTCGCCGGTCCCGACGGCAAGGTGCCCGCCTTCGCCGACGAGGTGGCGATGGCGAAGTTGAGCGACGACAGCCAGGCCGAAGCCGAGGTCGAGGAAGTGCCGGCTCCAGTGGCCGTCGCCGAGCGGGCGGGTGGCGACGGGGGCGATCCGGCGGCGACCGTTGAGCCCGCTGTGGCGCCCGACCCGGAAGCTGCCGAGCAGGCGGAGCGCAACGCGCGCCGCCGCGAACGGCGCAAACAGCGGCGCAAACACGGGAGGAACCGCTGATGGCCCTGGTCGTCTGGTTCACGATGGGCATCGCCCTCTGGCACTTCACCGTCTTCCTGCCGGACCGCTTCTGGCAGGGCATCGTCGGCGCCCTGGTCGGCGCCACCACCGGCGCCGTCGTCTTCGGCGCTCTGGTCGCGGCGATCACCGGGCAGAGCCTCGGCGATACCGACCTCGGCACGGCGCTGACCGCGATTCCGGGCACCGCGATCGGGCTCGCGGTCGTCTGGGCGATCGGCGTTCGCCAAGAGCGTCAGCTCGAGCTGCAGGCCTAGCTAGAAGGCGCATTTTGCGCCCCGGGGGGCGGGATTTGCCGCCGCCGGCGGGCCTAGCTTGATGGCGTGGCGGAAACCATCCACGCTTACCGGGCAGAGCCGTTCTCCTACGCCGAGGCGCGAGCCCTGTGCGACGAGCTGGGGCTGAGCGAGCCGGTGGCGATCGCACTGGTCAGGCGGGGATACCGCACGGCGGAGGCGGCAGGGGCTTTTCTCGACGCCGACGAGTCGCACTCGCCCGACGAGTTCAGGTCGATGGGGGAGGTCGTCGCTCAGGTCCGCGAGGCGATCGCGGCCGGCGGGCGGATCACCGTGCACGGCGACTTCGACGTCGACGGCGTTTGCGCGACGGCGATCCTCGTCGGCGCGCTGCGCGAACTGGGCGCGGATTGCGACTGGTTGATCCCGGACCGGATGGCGGATGGCTACGGGTTGAGCGCGGACAACGTCAGGCGCTTGGCCGACCGCGGCACACGGCTGCTGATCACGGTCGATTGCGGAATCACCGCTGTGGAGGAGGTAGCGCTGGCCCGGTCGCTGGGGATGGACGTGATCGTCACCGATCATCACCAACCGGGGGCGGATCTGCCGGACTGTCCGATCCTTCATCCCGCCGTTGACGGGTATCCGTTCGAGCATCTCTGCGGGACTGGAGTCGCGTGGAAGCTGGCCTGTGCGTTGGGGGCGTCGCCGGGCACAGGGTCCCCAAGCTCGCTTTCGCGAGGAGTTCCCGGGGACCCTGTACCCGACGCCGCCCTTGACCTCGTGGCGCTGGCTACTGTCGCCGACGTCGTTCCGCTGGTGGGGGAGAACCGGTCGCTGGTCAAGCGTGGGTTGGAGGAGATCCGGCTCGCACGCAGACCCGGTATCCGCGCATTGCTGGAGGCGGCGCAATGCGAGCCCACCCAGCTTGACGAGAGCGATCTGGGTTTCAAGCTTGCGCCAAGGATCAACGCGGCCGGCCGCCTGTACAGAGCTGATGCCGGGGTCGAGCTGTTCCTCACGGAGGACGAGGCTCGGGCTGAGGAGATCGCGGTTGAGCTGAACCGGGCCAATGGCGAGCGGCGGGCTACGGAGCGGGAGGTGGATGCGGCGGCTGAGGCTGCGCGCCGTGAGCTTCCCGACGAGTTGAGGGAAGCGCCGGGGCTGGTGGTGGCGGGGGAGGGGTGGCATCCGGGGGTGATCGGGATCGTCGCCTCGCGTCTGGCGGAGCGGCACTGCCAGCCCGTAGTCGTGGTCTCGCTCGACGGCGAGGGAAACGGGCGCGGCTCGGCTCGCAGCATCCCCGGCTTCGACCTGCTCGGCGCGCTGGAAGCGTGCGCGGATCACCTCGAGCGCTTCGGCGGACACAAGGCCGCCGCGGGGTTGGAGCTGCGGACGGAGGATCTCGATGCCTTCCGTGCCGCGTTCGCGGCTCATGCTTCGTCTGTGCTCGGTCCGGAGAATCTGCGGCGGACAGAGAGGATCGATGCGATGGTCGGGGGAGCAAGCCTCGGCCTCGATCTCGCCGAAGAGCTGGAGCGCCTGGCGCCCTTCGGGATGGGCAATCCCGGGGTGCGCCTGCTCGTCCCCGGGGCGCGGGTGCGCGACGTGCGGGCGATGGGGCAGGAGGGGAAACACTGTCGCTTCAACTTGTACAGCGGCGGCCATCGCGCGCTCGGGGTCGCCTTCAGCCGCTCGAATCTCGGCGCGGGCGAGGACGATCCGGTCGACGCCGCGGTGCGGCTCGAGGTGAACCGCTGGAACGGCTCGGTCGAGCCGCGCGTCGTCCTGCGCGAGCTGTACCCCGTGGCGGAGCATCCCTGCACCTGTCCCGACCCGGAGTGGTGGGGGCGATTCGAGGCCGAGCTGCGGTTGCCGCTCGGCGGGGCCGGCGGCGACCTGACGGCGGCCGGGGAGGATGCCCCTCCCGCTGCGACGGAGCGCGAAGCGATCCGCGCGCGTGGCTCGGCCACGGCGGCGCTGGCCGATCTGCTCTCCACGGGCGAAGAGGTGCTGGTGGTGTGCGCGGACTTCTCGCGGCGGGCGCGCCTCGCCGACCTGGCGCGCTTCGCCGCCGGCGATCCGCCAGCGACCTGCGAGAGCTGTGGCGGGATCGCCGTCGACGCCCTCAGGCAGCCAGCCCTGACCGATTACGCCGCGCTCGAGCGGACGCCGGAGATCGCCGGCGAGTTCCGCCATGTCGTCCTCGTCGACCCGCCGTCCTCTGCGCGCCAGGAGGGGCTCGCCGGGCGGGCGCTCGATGGTTGGAGCGGGGCGGCGGGCCACGCCGGCTTCCTCCATCTCGCCTGGGAGGAGAGCGGCGTCTCGGCCGCGCTTGCGGCGCTGGAGGAGCAGATGGCGCGCCGCCCCGTTCTCATCGGCGTCTTCCGCGAGCTGCGCGAGGTGGGAGAAGCGAGTGGGGAGGAGCTGCAGGCGGCGCTGCGCGGTGCCGGGCCTCGAC
>JBKPOW010000207.1:0-7316 GCA_046733275.1 Actinomycetota bacterium | reverse complement strand
GATTGAGGAAGTAGCCGCGGCGGGGTTGGCGCTGCTCGGAGGAGCTGACGATGTGCGAGGGCCGGACGTCTAGGTCGAAGGCGAGGCGGGGGACGGCTCGGTGGTTGGGGACCGAGACCGGCAGGCAGAGCGGCTCGAAGGCACCTGAGTCGCCGAGGTCGCCGAGGTCGGCCTCGATCTCGCTCTGGTTGGTGAGGTCGGTGTCGACGCGCGAGAGCAGGTCGTACTGGTTCGGTCCCCAGGCGACGAACATCAGAGCGACGATCGCGGCGAGCGCATGCCAGGGGCGGCGCCAGGGGTGGCCGGGTTCCAGCGCTCGCCAGCCGAGCAGGGCGAATGCGGCGAAGATCGCCAGCAGCGCTGCGGCCAGCATCGTGTAGCGCGGGATGATCGCCAGGCCGGCGCAGGCGAGTACGGCGAAGGCGCCGAGCGCGAGAACGGCGGCCACCAGGCCGATGGCAGCTTTTTCCACGTCATAGTGGGGGAAACGCTGCCATTTGTTGCGTCGGTCGAGGACGATCGCGACGGCGAAGCAGATTCCGCCCGCAGCGCCGACCATGCCCGGCCATTGCAGGACCTCGCCTAGGCGGCGGGGGCCGTAGAGGACGAGATCCACCGGGCCGGTCTGGCGGGCTAGCGTGTCGACGGTTTCGCGGGTGCCCGTGAACGAATACGTCGGGCTGCCGGAGGTGATCCAGTCGAAGAGGGCCCACATGATCGGTGCTGCGAAGGCCAGTGCGATGAGGGCGACGGGGGGGAGGGAGAGGGTGTCCCTCGCCCGGACAAAACGCGGCCTAATTAGGCCGCGTTTTTGAGTATCCGCCCGTTCGAGGGACACCCTCCCCCTCCCTTCGGTGCCCCCTTCCGGCTCGGGCCGCCCGGTGTCCAGGGCCAGGTAAGCCAAGTACGCGAGGGAGAAGAGCCAGGCCTCGGGGCGGAGCAGGCCCGCCGAAGCTAGGAGCGTGAGGACAGGCCAGCCGCAGCGGGGGCGACGCGTCTCCAATACGAGCGCTCCCAGGACCAGGGCGATGTAGGGAAGGTCTACGTAGGCGCGCAGGCCGTTTGAGAGGAAGGGGGCGCGGGTCAGGACGATGAGGGCGGCGATGGCGCCTATCGGGCGGTCGAACCAGAGGGCGCCGAGCCGGTAGACGAGGTAACCGATCAGGCCGAGCGAGATGTAGGCGACGACCATCGTCAGGTCGACCGCGCCGGCACCGAAGGGCGAGGTCACGAGGCCGAAGAGTTCGGCCAGCGGATGCGGCGTGGGGGGCAGGGCGGCGCCCCGGTCGGGGCTGAGCCCCTCGCCCAGTTCCCGCCCCCAGAGCAGCGCGTAGATCGTGTCGTAGTTGGGGAACCCGAGCGGGAAGAGGAGCAGCAGGACCGCCGCGACGGCGGCGACCCAGGCGGCAGGCGTCAACCAGTTGCGGGCCCCCGTCGGCACCGGCGCACGGTATCGGGCGTCGGGGCGCGTTAGTTGCCCTATACGGCACCTAACGCGCCCGAAGGTCGCGGGTGCCCACGGATACACTGGCCGCAGTGCCCTCGCCCAGCGACTCGACCTCTCTATATAGACGCCACCGGCCTGGCTCCTTCGACGAGGTGGTCGGCCAGCAGCACGTCGTCCGCACGCTGCGCAACGCGGTCGAGGGGGGCAAGGTCCACCACGCCTACCTCTTCGTCGGCTCGCGCGGCACCGGCAAGACCTCGATGGCGAAGATCCTCGCCCGCTCACTCAACTGCGAGCGCGGCGGCCCGACCGTCACCCCCTGCGGCGAGTGCGAGTCCTGCCTGACGATCGCCGCCGGCAGCTCGGTCGACGTGATCGAGATGGACGCCGCCTCGAATCGCTCGGTCGACGACGTCCGCGACCTGCGCGAGCGCGTCGCCTACGCCCCGGCGGGCGGGCGCTGGAAGGTCTACATCCTCGACGAGGCGCACATGCTGACCAAGGAGGCCTGGAACGCCTTCCTCAAGACGCTGGAGGAGCCGCCGCCGAACACCGTCTTCGTCCTGGCGACGACCGAGTCGCACAAGGTGATGGCGACGATCGCCGACCGCTGCCAGCGCTTCGATTTCCAGCGCCCCTCGCTCGAGCAGATCTCGGAGGTGCTGGAGCGCGTCGCCAAGGCGGAGAACATCCAGCTCGAGGAGGGCGCGACGGCGACGATCGCCCGCTCCGCCTCGGGCAGCTTCCGCGACGCCCTGGGCACCCTCGACCAGCTGGTTGCTTTCGGCGGCCAGGAGGTCGAGCTCGACGACGTGCTGCAACTGCTCGGCGCAGCCGACGCCGAGCTTCTCTTCGGCGCCGTCGACGCCGTGATCGCCGAAGACCCCAAGGCCGTCCTCCTCGGGGTCGAGGGGATGGCCCGCTCAGGCCGTGACCCATCCCAGTTCGCCCGCGACCTCCTAGCCCACCTCCGCCACCTCCTCGTCACCCAGACCGTCGGCGAGGTCCCCAGCACCTTCGTCGTCACCGCTACCGACCAGGGCCGGTTGGCGGCTCAAGCACAGGCGATCGGGGCGGCGACCCTTGTGCGCACGATCGACGAGCTCGCCCAAGCTCTCACCGCTGTGCGCGAGGGCGACGACGCCCGCATGGCCGTCGAGATCGCCCTACTCAAAGCTGCCCGGCCCGATCTCGACCCCGGCACCGAGGGTCTTCTCCGCCGGATAGAGAGACTCGAGCAAGAGATCGGGTCACCTCAGGCCGCGGGTCCTGTCACGGCAGGGAAGTCTTCACCGTCCGCCGAGGACGAGTCTCCCGCGGGTGGCGATGGGGAGGGGGTGTCCGAGCGGGCGCGGCGTCCTGTTCCTCGCCCCGCCGACTCTGAGAGAGATGCCTCGCCGTCCGGCGAGGAACCCAGCGCACGGTCGGACACCCCCTCCCCATCGCCAGGACCCGTGGGCCAGATCGACCTCGATCAGATGGTCAAAGCTTGGCCGGCGATCCTCGACCAGCTGCTGCAAACGGCGCCTGCATTGGCGGCGACGTTCGAGGGGGCACGCCCGGTCGAGTTCAACGCCGAGGAGCGCAGCGTGACCGTCGGCTTCCCGGCCGACCACACCTTCAACAAGCGCAAGGCGGAAGCGCCCGACAAGCGAGAGCAGATGACCGCTGCGCTGGAGACCGTGTTGGGGGAGAAGGTGCGACCCGCTTATGCCGTGCTCGACGGGGAGGACGCCGGCCCGCAAGCCGAAGCCGCCGAGGAGCCGGTCGACCACGCCGCCCTGGTGGAGAAGATCAAGAGCGAATTCGACGCCGAGGAGGTCGGTTGATGGCACGGGGCGGTCCCGGGGGCTTCGACGTGAACGCGCTGATGAAGCAGGCGCAGCAGATGCAGCAGCAGATGCTCGAGGCGCAGGAGGCGCTCAAAGACGAAGTCGTCGAGGCCAGCGCCGGCGGCGGCATGGTCAAGGTCAAGATGGGCGGCGACATGACCCTGCGCGAGATCTCGATCGACCCCAAGGCGATCGACCCCGAGGAGGCCGAGATCCTCGCCGACATGGTTCAGGCCGCGGTCAACGAGGCATTGCGCGCGGCCCAGGATCTGGCCAGCTCGAAAATGGGCGGGATTACCGGCGGCATGGGAGGCATGGGCGGCCTCCCAGGGATGTGAGCGCCGAGGGACCGGCGCCGCTCTCCCGCCTCGTCGCCGAGCTGTCGCGACTGCCGGGAATCGGTCAGCGCACGGCGCAGCGCCTCGCCTTCCACGTCCTCCGCGCCCCGGACGAGGAGGCTGCCGCGCTTGCCGCCGCGATCCGCGAGGTGAAGGAGAAGGTCGGCCTCTGCGAGCGCTGCTTCAACCTCTCCGAGGGCCCCCTTTGCCGCATCTGCTCCGATCACAACCGCGACCAGGAAACGATCTGCGTGGTCGAGGAGCCGGCCGACGTGATCCCGATCGAGCGGACCCACGAGTACCGCGGCCTCTACCACGTGCTCGGCGGCGCGCTCTCGCCGATCGACGGGGTCGACGCCGGTGACCTCAAGATCGCCGAGCTGCTGCGTCGGGTCGGCGAGGGCGAGGTGCGCGAGGTCGTCCTCGCAACCAACCCGACCACCACGGGCGAGGCCACCGCGCTGCACATCGCCGAGCAGCTGCGCGGCCAGGTCACCGTCACCCGCCTCGCCAGCGGCCTCCCCATCGGCGCCGACCTCGAGCACGCCGACGAGGTCACCCTCGGCAACGCCTTCGCCGGTCGCCGCCCCCTCGACTGAGGCTTCTCGATCGCCGACAACGAGGTTTACTGATCAGGGTACCTTGACTGTCTGATCTGGATACGCATAGGGTCTTCGCCGTAGGCACCACCGCCAACGGGAGGACGGAGATGCGCAAGCAGTCGACCAGTGGGGACTTGACCGTCAGAGCGATCGCCGGCACCCATGTGGTGCTGCTCGGGATGAGTGTCGAGCCGGAGGCGCGCAAGGGCCTGATGGGCTTTGCGATCGAGCGCCTCGACAAAGAGACCGGGGAGAAGGAGCACCTGCCGAACTTCCTTCTCTTCAAGGCCAACGACAAAGGAGCACGATCGAGCCACAGCAGCGCCAGGAACCCGATTCAGGCATTCCAGTGGTGCGATTACACCGCTCTCCCCAACCACGGGTACCTCTACACCGTCACCGCTCGCTATGGCTCGCCGAAATCGCTCAGGAACGGCGATGCCGTCACCCTGGAGCTGGCCACCGAGGCGACCGACAGGGGTAAGCACGCGATCTTCTTCAACCGCGGTGCCGCCGGCTGGCAGGCCTACCAGCGTCACTTCGGGGAGCGCGATCCCGACCAGGTGCCCAACCGCGAGGGCTACCGTTGGCTCTCGCGGGGGCTGGAAGAGGCGCTGCTGGCATTCCTCGCGCAGGCCGAGGGCAAGGGCTGGGCAATCCGGGGCGCCCTCTACGAGTTCAACTACATCCCGGTGCTCGATGCGCTCTGGGGCGCGAGAAGACGTGGGGTCGACGTCAAGCTCGTCGTCGACCACGCGAGCAAGAACCGTGCGGCGATCGAGGTCGCCGACCTCGAGGGGGCCTGCGACCCGCGGACGAAGGCAAAGATCCCGCACAACAAGTTCTTCGTCATGCTCAAGGACGGCGAGCCGATCGAGGTCTGGACGGGCTCCACCAACCTCACCAAAGGCGGGATCTTCGGGCAATCCAACGTCGGCCACCTCGTGCGCGACAAGGCGATCGCCGCCTCCTACCTGGCGTACTGGAAACAGCTCGCCAAAGATCCCGATCGGGAGCCGCTGCAGAAATGGACCGTCTCGTCAAACGGCGAGCCCGAGAGCCGCCTGGCGGACTCGGGGGACGGGCTCCTGCCGCCCCGAAACTCGATCGCCACGGTTTTCTCGCCGCGCCAGACCGTCGATGCGCTCAAGTGGTACGCCGCCTTGATGAAACAGGCGAAGGAAAGCGTCTTCCTCACCGCTCCCTTCGGCGTCAGCAAGCAGGTCCAAAAAGTGTTCGAAGACGACAAGGATTACCTGCGCTATCTCCTCCTCGACAAAGAAGACAAGCGCATCGCCCCGGTTGCCCGCAGCATCGAACAGGATCTCGACAACGAGGTCGCGGTCGGCGCCTACTTCGGCGAGGGCAACTGGCACCAGTGGCTGAAAGAGCACCTGACCGGCTTCGCCAAAGCGGTGCTCTTCATCCACACCAAGTACATGCTGATCGATCCTCTCGGCGACGACCCGATCGTGATCGCTGGCTCGGCCAACTTCAGCGAGCCTTCGACTCGGGAGAACGACGAGAACATGCTGGTGATCCGCGGCGACACCGGCGTCGCCGACGTCTACGTGACGGAGTTCATGCGCCTGTTCAGCAGCTATCGCCTGCGCAAGCTGGCCAAGGCGAAAAAAGGCCGGCCCGGCCCCAACCCGAGCGATGCCGGGCCCTCGCCCGAAACCTCGATCTACCTCGCGGCCACCGATCGCTGGGCGGCGCCTTTCTACAAGAAGGGCACGACCAAAGAAAAGGAGAGGTTGCTCTTCAGCGGCCTCAACAGGCCCGCCTAGCCTCAGGGCGTCCTCCGACTAGACATTTCGACTAGACAGGTGTCATGTCGCAAATTGCGGGTTTTTGACGCGCTAACGTCCGCTCTCTGCGCCAATGTCTCGGCGTGGCTACAGAGGCCCCTCCACGCGGCGGCGGTAATGGCGGCAAGGCCGGCGAGCTGGCGCGCGAGGTCTCCTCGCTGCACGCCTCCCTGCTCGGCAGGCTGCACGAGGAGATGGCCGGGGCGGATGCCGGGCTGTTCGCCGAGGCGGCGCAGAAGCTGGCGCAGGAGTTCGGCTCGGTCACCGCGACCGCGGTCGGCACGCTCTGGCAGGACGATGGCGCCCGCCAGACGTCTGAGCAGGAGCACCCGAGCCTCTACCGACCCGGCCAGATGCGCCGCCGCCTCGACCAGTTGCTCGAATGCAACCGGCGCTACCAGCAGCCCTTCGCCCTCGTCGTCTTCGACGTCGAGGGGCCTGGGACCCGAAATGGCGATGGGGCGGGCGGCAAGCAGACCGCGCTCGCCGTGGTCGGCGCCGCGCTCGGCGAGAGCGTCCGCCTGGTCGACGAGACCTTCCGCCTCGAGGAGGACGCGCTCTGCGTGCTCGCTCCCGGCCAGGACACGATCGGCGGCGTGCAGATGGCCGAGCGCCTGCTGCACCAGCTCGACGACCTCGAGCGGGCTGGAGGCCTGAGGATCGGCATCTTCGCCGGCGTCGTCGCCTGCCCCGAGCACGGCGACGACGCGGATCAGCTCCTGCACAAGGCCGACGAGGCAATGTGGCGCGCCCGCTCGGTGGGTCAGCCCGTCGGCGTGGGCGTGCTGGAGCCCCAGTTGCAAGATCGCTGACAGATTCCCGAAATCTGTCCATAACTGGTGTAAACCCGGCAAACCGCTGGCAGAATGCTGCGCATGCCCGGGATCCGCACCAATGCCGCCGCCGAAGTCCTCGGCGTCAGTCCCAACACCCTGCGCAGCTGGGAGCGCCGTTACGGCTACCCGGTGCCAAAGCGCACGCCCGGCAACCACCGCAACTACGAGCTGATCGAGCTGCAGACGCTGCGCGACGCGCTCGCCGAGACCGGCAACATCTCCTCGGCGATCGAGCTCGCCCGCCAGCGCCAGGCGGCGCCGGCCAACGGCGGCAGCCTGATCGCCGCCCTCGAGAGCTTCGACGAGGGGGCCGCCGATCGCGCGATCGAGGAGAGCCTCGCCCTGCGCCCGCTTGAGCGCACGGTCGAGGAGCTGCTCCTGCCGGCTGTCGACAACCTCGCCGCCAACCCTGATCGCGAGGCGGAGCTCGAGTTCGCCTCGCGCTGGGCG
>JBKPOW010000206.1:0-8796 GCA_046733275.1 Actinomycetota bacterium | reverse complement strand
GCCTCGGACTTTGCGGCAATCCAAGATCGTGGTCGGGGCGAAAAACAGGACGCCGCTGCGCCGGAGGGACACCCCGACCCCTCCTCATGAGCGCCTACGCTGCGCGGGTGAGCTGGAAGCTGACGATTCGGGAGGGGCCTGATGTTTCGCATCAGAGCTTTGACGATCTGGATGAGGCTGTGGCGGCGATGCGGGAGCGGGCTTTGGCTATCCGGGCGGAGCGGCCGGCACGGCCGGTCTCTGGGCTGCGGGACTTTGCCCCCGGGGACCAAGTTCAAGCGCGGCTGCAGCTGAGCGGACGCGGGCTGCTGCGCAAGCCGGTCGCCGGGGTCGACGTGCGCGGGGACGGAACGTTCATGCCGTTCCGCGGTGGGATTGGGCGTGAGGAGCTCGACCCGACCGACTACGACACGCCCTTCGACGCGGTCCGCGAGACTCTCGAACAATGATGGGGATAAGGAACAGCGCAGCAGAGAATGAGCGACGAGGCAACTGAGATCCCGAAGGGCAGCTACGCCGCGGGGCGGCGGCTGAAGCTGCCGGCGGGAGCGGAAGCGCCCTACGTCGTCTTCATCAACGGGGTCGAACAGCACGAGGGCGGCGACTACGACCTCCGCGCCGGCGAGATCGTCTTCCGCCGCGAGATCGTCAAGGAGAAGGTCGGCGCCGGCCGCTGGCTGGCGATGTACCTCGGCCTCTTCGGCACCTACCGCAAGAACGAGACGATCGACCTCCAGTTCCAGCGCAACGGCAAGACCGAGCTGCTCTCCGACCTGTCCGTGCACGACTGATAACACGCTGCTCTCAAATTGAGAGCAGATTTGCTCTATCTCATAGAGCAGATCTTTTGAAGGCAGTCGTTCCCGCGCGATCGGCTATGCTGTCCGTAGCGTGTCCTATGAAAAGGACAGGAAGGAGACAGCTTGACCGCAACCGTCGCCAAGGATCCCCAGCACCGCCGCTTAGTCGAGATCGACACGGAGGTTGAGGGCGTCAAGGTCGCTTTTGAGGAGGCTCTCGAGGAAGTAGCCGGACATCCCGAGATAGATGGCTCTGCGCACAAACGGCTTGCCGACGTGGGCAAACGGCTCGCTGATTTGAAGCCTCAGCTCGAGGCCGCCGACCTCAGCTACGAACAACGAGCAACCCTGTATTCCGCTCTTGTCGACGTCAGCACTGCAATGAACGCTGCCCCCGGTGACCTCGATCGGTTTGAGGCAGCTTTAGTCGGAATCGAGCGCGTCCGCCATGTCATTCGCGATGCGCTTGACGAGTTCGTCGGAGGAGCTAATGCAGATCGGCGTCGGCTCCTTCACGAGATCGAGCGGAGCCTGCCCGGCGTTCACCAAACCGAGATCGCCGAATTGCTCGATATCGATCCTAGAACCGTGCGGCGGTGGGGGAAACAACCTGGGAACCCCGATCATCGTCTCCAATTGGTTGCCCGTCTCATTGCCGTCCTTCGACACGCGTGGACGACGAAGGGCGTCCTCGCCTGGTTCCATCGACCTCGGCGTGACCTAGGCCAGAAAGCGCCTATCAACCTCCTTGATGACCCAGGTTCGGAGCGCCTTTTGCTTAGCGCGGCCCACAGCAGCAGAAATCAATACGGCACCTAATCGCATGGAAGAGATCGTCTTCAAACATTGCAGGGGAGTGGTGTTCCGAGCCACCACGTATGACACGCCACTTTGGGTGTCTCCTAACCGTCGCGCGGGTCGCTGGAGTCGCCCAGAGGACGGAATTGTCGCCCAGTACTGCACCCTGGATGTAGCCTCGGCAGTCGCCGAGATGGTGCGCTGTGAGGACCTCCGGCGCCATGACGAAGCCCGCGAGCTGCGTGTAAGCATCTGGGAACTGCGCATCGATGAGGGAGCAATTGCCGACTACTCGACGCCTGAGAGAGCCGCGAAGCAGGGCTTTTCATGGAAGCCCTTGATCGCCGACGAGTGGGAGGAATGCCAAGCGGAGGGGCGGAGAGTCGTCGAAGCCGGGGGCCGAGGAATTCTCGCACCCAATGCCGCCCTTCCGCAGAGTGTCTCTCTCACGCTCTTCGGCCCACGCACCGAGATCGCATGGGCAGCCGAGCCAAACCTCTCGATCCAAGTGCCGGCGCGCCACATCCTCCGCGGCGCGCCGGGCGAGCACCTGGTCGACGACACCCGATTCTTCGGCGACGAGTACCCGGATTTGAGGCCAATCGCCGCCGAGCAACTTTTCCGGTTGGAAACGGCAGGCAAAGACGACTACGACCCCCTGACGGTTATTCAGCGAACCGCACCGGCTATTAGAAAACGTAGAGCAGGGTGAAGGCGACGATCACCCAGGCGGCGCCGCCGGCGACCATGCCTTTGTCGCGGGAGACCATCGCGGCGATCGAGCGGTCGTCGGCGCGGTCGTAGATCAGGTAGAGATAGCGGAAGATGACGTAGACGACCGGCGGGATCGTCCACATCATCTCGTTGCCGACGATCGGCGAGTCGACCGCGTAGATCGAGTAGCTGATCACGGTGCCGGTGGTGACCAGGGCGACCATCTGGTCGAGGAAGGGCAGCGAGTAGTGCTCCAGCACCGGCCGGCTGCTGGTGCCTTCGTGCAGCTCGGATACCGCCTCCTGGCGGCGCTTGGTGAAGCCGAGGAAGAGGGCGAGCATGCCGGTGCAGAGCAGCAGCCATTCCGAGGCTTGGGCGTCGACCGCGCTGGCGCCCGCCGCCACCCGCAGGATGAAAAGCCCCGCCAGGGTCATCACGTCGACGATCACGACCTGCTTGAGCCCGAGGCTGTACGCCATCTGGGCGACGCCGTAGCCGACCACCATCAAACCGACCTCCCAGTTGACCGTGGCGAAGGCGATCGCGATCGCGGCGACGGCGAGCAGCGGCGCGATCGTCATCGCCGCCCGTTCGGAGAACTCGCCCGCCGCCAGCGGCCGGAAGCGCTTCTTCGGATGCTTGCGGTCGAGCTCGACGTCGATCAGGTCGTTGACGTAGTAGCCGGCGCTGGAGATCGCGCAGAAGGAGACGAAGGCGAGGGTCGCCTCGAGCACCGCGTGCGGATCGTTGAACTTGCCGGAGAAGAGCAGGCCGGCGAAGACGAAGAGGTTCTTGATCCACTCCTGGGGTCGCCCGGTCTTGACCGCCGCCCGCAGCGGCGAGCGCCGCGGCACGACCGGCTGGGTCGGCTCCCCGGCGGCGTCGGTCGGGATCGTCGGCTGCTCTGAGGTGATCGTTTCCATGTTCGCGGCAGGGTACCGGCGACGGTCCCCGGGAATTGAGATCGAGCCTGGGTGCCCGAGAAGCGTCAGGCGTACCCGGATACGATACGGCGGTCTCGTCGACAGGAGGAGGGGATCAGTGAAAGTCAAGGTCGCGATCGTCGCTCTGCTCGGGGTGCTGCTGATGAGCGGAGTGGCCGCAGCGCACAAGCTGCCGGTGGGAGAGGCGAAGCAGTCCATCCAGCGGACCACCGCGGGGATATGTCATGAACTCGAAGGCTGCCGCAACTGGAGCGTGGGGCCGTGCCAGCGTAAATCGCTTCACCGGGTCGACTGCGTCTCCAAGGTGACCAACGGCGAAGGCGGCAAATGCGCCTGGGTGTCGATCGCCCGGATCCCGGCCAACTCCTACGAAATCCGAGTCCACCACAAGCGCATCTTCTGCTGAGCGAGAGACGGCTCAAGCACTGGGGGTGGGGGTACGAGGACCAGGCCCCGGCGCGGGCTGAGCTGGAGCGGGCCGCCGCGGGGATCCGCGAGCGGTTCGGCTTCGGCGGGGAGATCGAGGACGCGGTACCGCTGGAGCGGGTCGAGCTGCGGGCGCCGCGGCTGAAGGCGCCGGCGGACCTCGGCGACCTCTTCGCCGACGGAAAGTACGAGCGGGCCTCGCGCTCGCTCGGCAAGGCCTACCGCGACGTCGTGCGCGGCTTCCGCGGCAAGCTCGAGAACCCGCCAGATCTCGTCGCCCTGCCCCGCGACGAGTCCGAGATCGAGGCGGTGCTGAGCTGGGCCGAGGCCGAGGGAGCCGCGGTGATCCCCTTCGGCGGCGGCACCAGCGTGGTCGGCGGCGTCGAGGGAAGGCTCGGCGAGCGTCCCTTCGTCTCGCTTGACCTGCGGCGGCTGGATCGAGTCGTGGACGTCGACACGGAGTCGCTGGGGGCCAGGATCCAGGCTGGCGCCACGGGGCCCCGGCTGGAGGAGCAGCTCCGCATCCACGGCCTCACCCTGCGCCACTTCCCCCAATCGTTCGAGTACTCGACCCTGGGCGGCTGGATCGCCACCCGGGCCGGCGGCCATTTCGCCACCCTCTACACCCACGTCGACGAGTTGGTCGAGTCGGTGCGGGCGATCACGCCGCGGGGGACCTGGGAGAGCAGGCGGCTGCCGGGCTCGGGGGCCGGGCCCTCGCCCGACCGGGCGCTGATCGGCTCGGAGGGCATCCTCGGCGTCGTTGCCGAGGCCTGGATGCGGGTCCGCCCGCGACCCGAGTTCAGGGCCTCCTGCGGGGTCGAGTTCGACGACTTCCTCGCCGCCGCAGCCGCTGTGCGCGAGATCTCCCAATCGGGCCTCTACCCGAGCAACTGCCGCCTGCTCGACGCGCTCGAGGCGGGCACGACCGGCGCCGGCTCAGGTGAGAAGAGCCTGTTGGTGCTGGGCTTCGAGTCCGCCCATCACCCGGTCGCGGCGCCGATGCAGCTGGCGCTGGCGATCGCCCGCGAGCACGGCGGCGCACCCGGAGAGGTGCGCGAGAGTGCGGGCGGCGAGGCCGGCGGCGGCTCCGACGCGGTCGGCGCCTGGCGCAACGCCTTCCTCCTCGCTCCCTACCTGCGCGACACCTTCGTCGCCTGCGGCGTCCTCTCCGAGACCTTCGAGACGGCGATCACCTGGGACCGCTTCGAGGACTTCCACGCCAACGCCATGGACGCCGTGCGCCGCAAGGTCGCCGAGGTCTGCGACGCGCCGGCCGACGGCGAGGGCGCCCCGCGAATCACCTGCCGCTTCACCCACGTCTATCCCGACGGCCCCGCCCCCTACTACACCGTCATGGCACCGGCCGTCCGCGGCGGCGAGGTCGAGCAATGGGACGAGATCAAGTCAGCCGCGAGCGAGGCCGTGATCGAGAACGGCGGCACGATCACCCACCACCACGCCGTAGGCCGCGACCACCGCCCCTGGTACGACCGCCAACGCCCCGATCCCTTCGCAGCAGCTCTACGCGCCGCCAAGGCCGAGCTCGACCCTGGGGGCATGCTGAATCCCGGCGTCCTGATCGACCCTTGAAAGCTTTGCGTGAAGGGAGGCCGGGCGCCCCTCCCACGGAGGCTCAGGAACCACGCCCGAACCCTCCGACCAGGACCAGCTGCGCGACGGCCTCCGGGGGAGGGGCACCCGGCCTCCCTACCAATGAACGCCTTTCATCAAGTGCGCAAACGCGACCGCCTCGGTAGTAGGCGCCCGGTCGGGCGCCTCGTCGGCCTTGCCCTTTGCCGCCTGCGACTCCGGGAACAGTTTGTAGGCGGTGTTGAGGATTTTGTCGCTGACCGTCGGCGCCACTGCGTAGAGCACCTCGCCGAACGTTCCCATCCGCGTCGCCACCTTCTTCGGCTTGCCGATCATCGCGCCGGCGATCATCTCCGCCGCCTCCTCGGGCGTGATCGCCGGGAACATGTCGTACATCCGCGTTGGCGCAATCATCGGCGTCCGCACCAGCGGCATGTAGATCGTCGTGATGTCGACTCCATCGTCGACCACCTCGGAAGCGATCACCCGACTGAACGCATCCAGAGCGGACTTCGAGGCGACGTAGGCGGAGAATCGCGGTGGGTTGGTCTGCGCGCCGATCGAGCTGACATTGATGACGTGGCCTGACTTGCGCGCCTGCATCGAGGGCAGCAGAGCCAGGATCAACTTCAGGGCGCCGAAGTAGTTGATCTGCATCGTCCGCTCGTAGTCATGGAAGCGCTCGTAGGAGAGCTTGACCGAGCGGCGGATCGAGCGGCCAGCGTTGTTGACGAGGACGTCGACCTGGCCATGGTAGGCGAGCACCTCCTCCGCCATGCGGGCGACGTCGTCCATGTCGGACATGTCGCAGCGGTGGATGTGGGCGATCCCGCCCGCTGTCTCGATCTCCTGTTTGGTCTCCTCCAGCTTGTCGACCGAGCGGGCGACCAGCAGCACGGTCGCGCCGGCGTCGGCGACCTTGACCGCGGTCGCCTTGCCGATCCCCGACGAGGCACCGGTGATCAGCACGACCTTGCCCCGCACCGCTGCCGAGAGGGTGCGGTCCTTGAACAGGTCGGGGTCGAGATTGCGCTCCCAGTAGTCCCAGACGCGGTCGGCGTAGCTCTCCAGCGGCGGCACCTCGATGCCGGTGCCGGCCAGCACCCGCTGCGTCTCGCTCGAGTCGAAGTGGGTCGGGTAGTTGACGTACTGCAGGACGCCAGGCGGGATGCCGAGCCGGTCGAGCGCGAGCTTCGCCGCCCGCTTGGCCGGCGGCAGGAAGCGCAGGCCGGTGCGGACGAGGCCGGCTACCGGCTCGGTGATGCCGGAGTCGAGCTGGAGCGCCGCCTGCGGCGCGTCGGCGGCGCGGGCGAAGAGGTTGAGCACCTCGCCCGCCGTCTTCGGCCGCGGGTCGGTGAGGTGGAAGGCGCGCCCGTCGAGGCCCGGCTGGTGGGCGATGTGATCGATCGCCGCGGCGACGTAATCGACCGGGACGATGTTGATCTCGCCGCCCTCGATGCCAACCGTCGGCAGCCAGCCCGGCAGCACCCGCCGCGCCTGCTGCAGCAGCTTGAACATGTAGTAGGGGCCGTCGATCTTGTCGATCTCGCCACTGCGCGAGTCGCCGACGACGATCCCCGGCCGGTAGACGCGCCAGGGGCGGCGGCACTCCTCGCGCACGACCCGCTCCGACTCGTGCTTGGTGCGAAAGTAGGGGTGGGTGTCGAGGGCTTCGGCCTCCTCGAACATCTCCTCGGTCCAGGTGCCCTTGTAGAGGCCGGCGGCGGCGATCGAGCTGATCTGGTGGAAGCAACCGGCCTCGATGGCGCCGGCGAGTTCGACCGCGTGCCGGGTGCCCTCGACGTTGGCGACCTCCTGCAGGTCGGCGCCGGCGGCCATGTCGTAGATCGCCGCCAGGTGGAAGAAGTGGTCGACCTCGCCGCGCAGCGTCAGCAGGTCCTCCTCGGAGACGCCGAGCCCGGGCTGGGAGAGATCGCCGTCGATCGGCACGACCCGGGCCCCGTCGGCGCCCCAGGAGGTCCGCAGCTCCTCCAGCCGGCCGCGCGAACCGGCCCGCACCAGGGCGTAGATCGTGCCCTCGCGCTGCAGCAGCCGGGCGACAAGGTTGCGACCGATGAACCCGGTCGCTCCGGTGACGAAGTAGTTCATCGCTCTTTCATACACTCAATCGACAGATGGCGCAAACCGCGACCATGCAGATCCAGATGCCCGAGATGGGCGAGTCTGTAACCGAGGGCATCGTCCTCGAGTGGCATGTGGCGGAGGGCGACTTCGTCACCGAGGGGGACACGGTCGTCGAGGTTTCGACCGACAAGGTCGACGCGGAGGTGCCGGCGCCGGCCGACGGGACGATCACGAAGCTGATCGCGGCCGTGGACGACGAGGTGCCGGTGGGGGCTCCGTTGGCCGAGATGGAGCCGGGGACGAACGGTGCTTCGGCCGAGGGTTCGGAGGCCTCAGCTGCGAGTCCTGTCGCGGCAGGGGACCCACCTCCCCCTGCGGCTAAAGCTTCCTCGGGGGAGGTCCCCCCTACCGCGCCACCCGCGGATGGGGGCAACGGAGTGCGCGCCACTCCCGTCGCCCGTCGTATCGCTGCGGAGCGTGGTGTGGATCTCGGTGCCGTCGACGGCAATGGGCCGGGGGGCAAGGTCACCAAGGACGACGTGCTGGCCGCTGCCGACGGAGGTAACGGCGCTGCTGCTGTAGCTGGAGAGGCCAAGCCGCTTCGGGGGCCCGCCGCCATGCTCGCTCAGGCTATGGGCGAGAGCCGGGAGGTTCCTACGGCTACCTCGTTCAGGACCGTCGCCGTGGACACGCTCGACGCCAAACGGAAGGCGCTCAACGGGCAGCTGAACGAGCGCGGGTTGAAGGTCTCGTTCACGCACCTGATCGCCTGGGCGATCGTGCAGGCGGCGAAGGAGTGGCCGGTGATGGTGCGCGCCTTCGAGCAGCGCGACGGCAAGCCGTTCGCGATCGAGGGCGGCTCGGTCAACCTCGGCATCGCCGTCGACGTCGAGCGCAAGGACGGCTCGCGCAGCCTGATGGTGCCCGCGATCAAGGGCGCCGATGGGCTCGACTTCGCCGCCTTCCACTCCTGCTACGAGGATCTGATCACGAAGACGCGGGAGAACCGCCTCACCGCCGACGACTTCCAGGGCACCAACATCTCGCTGACCAACCCCGGCGGGATCGGCACGGTCGCCTCGGTCCCCCGGCTGATGAAGGGCCAGAGCGCGATCATCGCCGCTGGCGCGATCGCCTATCCCCCCGAGTGGGCGCACGCCTCGCCCGAGCGCCTGCGCCAGCTCGGCGTCTCGAAGACGATGACGCTGACCTCGACCTATGACCACCGGGTGATCCAGGGCGCCGAGTCGGGCGCCTTCCTGCGCCGCATCGAGCAGCTGCTCGAGGGCGAGGACGGCTTCTACGAGACCGTCGCCGAGGATCTCGGCATCGACCCGGCGCCGCTCGGCGCGGCCCACCCGGCCTCGGCCTCGGCGCCGCCGCTCGCCGCGCCAGCCCCGCCGACGACCCCCGGCGCCCCCGACGAGGAGCTGCTC
>JBKPOW010000205.1:0-8790 GCA_046733275.1 Actinomycetota bacterium | reverse complement strand
GCCGGGTCCAGGTCTCGACCAACGTCCACGACCCGGTGGCGGTGCCACTGGCCGCGGTGGTGGAGCGCGTGCGCGAGCTCGCCGCCCCGCTCGGCACGCTCCCGGTCGAGGCCGAGCTGATCGGCCTGGTTCCGGCCGCCGCCCTCGACGCCTACCCCGCAGACGTGCCGATCCGCGACTTCGACGTCGCCTCGCAGACGATCGAGGCGCGCCTCGCCGCCCTGCGCTGAGCGCGACCGCTCCGCTGTTAGATTCCGCCTATGGCCCAGACCAGGAAGAAGCGCCGCCGTAAGCACCGCGGGACGCAGGGAGGGCGGGTCGATCCGAATCGCCGCCCCGGCCGCCCGCGCACCCGCGAGGAGGCCAAGGCGCGAGCCCGCGCCGGCCGCAAGACACCCGTCCGCACCGACCTGCCGCCGACCTGGCGCAGCGCAATCGTCCGCGGCCTTGTCGCGGCGGTGATCTTCACCGTGCTGCTGATGCTGATCTTCCAGCGCCCGATCGGGGCGGCCCTCGGCCTCGGCGCCTTCATGCTCGCTTTCTACGTCCCGGCCGGCTACTACATCGACACGATGATGTGGCGGCGCCGCGAGCGAGGGCGGATCCGGGCCCGCGAAGAGGGATGAGCCTCGATGTCCAGATGCTCACCGTCGGGCCGGTGGCGGAGAACTGCTTCATCGTCCGCCGCGAGGGCGGCGGCAGCGGCCTGATCGTCGACCCCGGCGAGGAGCCAGAGCGCATCCTCGCCGCCGTCGAGCAGGCGGGGACGAAGGTCGAGGCGATCTTGATCACCCACTGCCACTTCGACCACATCGGCGCGGTTGCGCCGGTGGCGGCCGCCACCGGGGCGCCGGTCTACTGCCCGGAGATCGAGCGGCCGGTCCTCGCCGACATCATGTCCTACGTCCCCTACGCCGGCTTCGGCCCGTTCGAGAGCTACGAGGCGGACGAGACGGTGAAGGGCGGCGAGACGCTGGAGCTGGCCGGGATCGGCATCGAGGTGATCTTCACCCCCGGCCACAGCCCCGGGCACGTCACCTACTCGGTGCGCGAGGAGGACGCGATCTTCTCCGGCGACGTGCTCTTCCAGGGCTCGGTCGGTCGGGTCGACCTGCCCGGCGGCGACGGGCCGACGCTGCTGCGCTCGATCTCCCACCTGCTCGGTTCCCATCCCGATCAGACCGCGGTCTACCCGGGCCACATGGGCGCCACCTCGCTCGGCGCCGAGCGCGCCACCAACCCCTTCCTCGCCGAGCTGGCGCGGTAGGGCCTCGCCGCGGCCCGCGCAGGTAAGGTCGCGCCACGATGGCGAGCAAGTACCAGGCTCCTCGCGGGACCTTCGACGTGCTGCCGGCCGACGGCCGCGCGCGGCGGCGGATCGAGGCGACCGCGGCGCAGATCTTCGCCCGCGCCGGCTACGAGCCGATCGCCACTCCCGCCTTCGAGGACACCGAGCTGTTCGAGCGCGGCGTCGGCCGCTCCACCGACATCGTGCGCAAGGAGATGTTCACCTTCGAGGACAAGGGCGGGCGCAGCATCACCTTGCGGCCGGAGGGCACGGCGCCGATCTGCCGCGCCTACCTCGAGCACGGCATGCACAAGCTGGCGCAGCCGGTGAAGCTCTTCTACGCCGGGCCGTTCTTCCGCCACGAGCGCCCGCAGGCCGGCCGCTACCGCCAGTTCCACCAGATCGGCGCCGAGGCGATCGGCACCGAGTCGCCCCTGGCCGACGCCGAGGCGATCATGCTCCTCGCCGACCTGCTCGGCGAGCTCGGCGTGCCGGGGGTCGAGCTGCGTCTCGGCAGCCTCGGCTCGTCGGCCGCGCGCGGCGCCTACCTGGAGGAGCTGAAGGCGCACCTGCGCGCCCACGAGGGCGAGCTGTCCAAAGACGTGCGCGAGCGGATCGAGATCAACCCCCTGCGCGCCTTCGACGCCGACGATGAAGGGACGCGGGGCGTGATGGCGAGCGCGCCGACCATCGTCGAGCGCCTCGAGGACGACGACGCCGCCCACTTCGCCGAGGTCCGCGCTCTGCTCGACGCCGCTGGGATCGCCTACGAGATCGATCCGACTCTGGTCCGCGGCCTCGACTACTACACGCGGACGATCTTCTCCTTCGTCTGCGATCGGCTCGGCGCCCAGTCGGAGGTCGGCGGCGGTGGCCGCTACGACGGCCTGATCGAGCAGCTTGGCGGCCCGGCGACCCCCGCGGTCGGCTGGGCGGCCGGGATCGAGCGCATCCTGCTCGTCCTCGACGAGCCTCAGGAGGCGCCCGGGCGCGACGCCTTCCTCGCCGTCGCCGATCCGGGCCAGCGGGGCCGCGCCCTGACCCTGGCCGGCGAGCTGCGCCACGCCGGCCTCACCGCCGAGGTCGACCTGGCCGGGCGTGGCCTCAAGGGGCAGCTCAAGCACGCCGATCGGATCGGCGCCCGCCGCGTGCTGATCCTCGAGGCCGACGGCAGCGCGCAGCTGCGTGACATGGAGAGCGGCGAGCAGCGCCCGGTCGATCCAGCTGGGCTGGTCGAGGCGATCGGCGGCGGGGGCTCGTGAGCGAGGCGCCGGCGCTGCGCGCCAACGAGCTGCGCGACACCTGGTGCGGCCAGGTGCTCGGCGAGAGAGTCGACTCCGAGGCTCGCGTCGCCGGCTGGGTCCACCGCCGCCGCGACCACGGCGGCCTGATCTTCATCGACCTGCGCGATCGCACCGGGATCGTCCAGCTCGTCTTCCACCCGGACTCCTCCGGCGAGGCGTTCGAGCTGGCCCACAGGCTGCGCGCCGAGGACGTGCTCAGCGCCGCCGGCAGGGTGGTGCGGCGCTCGGCGGACACGGTCAACCCCGATCTGCCGACGGGCGAGTTCGAGCTGGCGGTGACGGTGGCCGACCTGCTCGCCGACGCGGAGACGCCGCCCTTCCAGGTCGAGGGCTTCTCCGGCGAGGTCGGCGAGGACGCGCGGCTGCGCCACCGCTACCTCGACCTGCGTCGCGAGCCGATGCGCGAGGCGCTGGTCCTGCGCCACCGGGTCACCGCGGCGATGCGCGAGTTCCTCGACCGCGAGGGATTCCTCGACGTCGAGACGCCGGTCCTCACCCGCTCGACCCCGGAGGGCGCACGCGACTTCCTCGTCCCCAGCCGCCTCCAGCAGGGCTCCTTCTACGCGCTGCCGCAATCGCCGCAGCTGTTCAAGCAGCTGCTGATGGTCGCTGGCTTCGAGCGCTACTACCAGATCGCCCGCTGCTTCCGCGACGAGGACCTGCGCGCCGATCGGCAGCCCGACTTCACCCAGCTCGACATCGAGCTGTCGTTCGTCGGCGTCGACGACGTGATCGAGGTCAACGAGCGGCTGCTCGCCCAGGTCTTCGAGCGGGTCGGTGGCCCGGCGGTCGAGCTGCCGATCGAGCGCCTGCCCTACGACGAGGCGATGAGCCGCTTCGGCACCGACCGGCCGGACCTGCGCTTCGGCCTCGAGCTGGTCGACCTCAGCGCGGCGCTGGCCGGGACCGAGTTCAAGGTCTTCCGCGGGGCGATCGAGGCCGGCGGCGCCGTGCGCGGCCTCAACGCCGGCCGGCGCGAGCTGCCCCGCTCGGAGCTCGACGGCCTGATCTCGCGTGCCCAGGAGCTGGGCGCGAAGGGCCTCGTCTGGGCCTTCCGCGAGGGCGACGGCTGGCGCTCGCCGACCGCCAAGTTCCTCTCCGAGGCCGAGCTGGCGGAGCTCAACCGCGCTCTCGGCGCGGAGGAGGGCGACCTGCTGCTGCTGGTCGCCGACCAGGAGCGGGTCGCCAACGCCGTGCTCGGGCAGCTGCGGGTCGAGCTGGCCGAGCGCTTCGAGCTGATTCCGGCGGGCGAGCACCGCTTGGTCTGGATCGTCGATTGGCCGCTGCTCGAGTGGGACCCGGCCGCCGACCGCTGGGACCCGCTGCATCATCCGTTCACCGCCCCGGCCGGTGAGTTCGACCCGGGGGAGCCGGGGGCGGCGCGGGCGCTCGCCTACGACCTCGTCTGGAACGGCCAGGAGATGGGGGGCGGCTCGATCCGCATCCACCGCGCCGACGTGCAGCAGCAGGTGCTCGCCGCGCTCGGCATCGGCGCCGAGGAGGCGGAGGCGCGCTTCGGCTTCCTGCTCGAGGCGTTGCGCTACGGCGCGCCGCCGCACGGCGGCATCGCCTACGGCCTCGACCGGATCGTGCAGCGCCTGGCCGGGGCGGACTCGATCCGCGACGTGATCGCCTTCCCCAAGACCGCCTCCGGAGCCGACGCGCTGACCGGCGCCCCCGCTCCGGTCGGCGAGATGCAGCTCAAGGAACTGGGGATCGCGCTGCACAAGCGCGGCCTCGCCGGCCACTAGCACGGGTGCGCGGTTCCGGGCTCGGTGCCCCTGCGCCTACGATTTCGGCGATGAGCCTTTTCGAGCGGGTCAAGCTGGCGCTTACGCAGCGCCGTCCCGGGCCGGGGGCGACCCCCGTGCACGTCGACGACCCGGCCTTCGACGAGTGGGAGGTAGTGCGCGACTTCGGCGACCTGCGCACCGCGCGGGCCTGGCACCAGGCGCTGGAAGAGGTTGGGATCGAGGCCGTCCTCACCGCCGACTGGCCGGTCGACCGCTTCGGCCGCGGCGACATCGCCCTGCGCGTCCAGCCGCACGACTGGAGCGAGGCCGAGTTCCTGCTCTCCAACCTCGACTGAGCATCGCCACGCCGCGAATTCGACTCGCCAGGCCGCCCGCCCGGTGGTACGGTTGACCCAAGGCTCGAGTCCGTGCGCGAGCCGTCCCAACGTTTGACCCAACACAAACGGCTAGGGGGCCGATCTCTCTCGGTCTTGTGGGATCGCGAGGAGGCGCCCGCCCTTCACTTCAAGGGATCAAAGCCAGGGGCGGCAACGGCGGACTGGAGCCTTTTTTCAAACCTGGCTCAGTCGGGTGTGGCACGTGTCTGGCCGCGGCGGACCTGCGCATGACGGCGTCCTCGGTCGGCCAAATAACGCTGCTATTCGGCCTCCCTGCGTCCTTGCCCTGCTTGGTCCGGCGCTCGCCAGCCACGCACCCCACCCTCCCTCGACAGGTTCATACTTTTGGAAGTTCATGGATCGAGACATCTTCGAGACTTATCTCACGGCTCAATCCCACGTGGGACCACCGGCCCCGGAATCGTTCACTGGCGCCGCCGGCGGGGCCGCGTGTGGCGACCTTTCGCGGATCTCGCTCGTCCTGGACGAGGGCAGGGTGGCGGCCGTTACCTGCGACGCCGAGGGCTGCGGGGCCACCAGGGCGGCTACGGCCGCCGTGGCCGAGATGGTCGAGGGCGAGCCGGTTATCGATGCGGCGCGGATCGGTACCGACGAGGTGGACGAGGCGGTGGGGGGGCTCACCCCCGCCAAGCGGCACGCCGCTCAGCTCGCTGCCGATGCGCTGCACCGGGCGCTGGCCGGCGCCGCCGCCTCCTCGGAAGCGCTTGCCGCCCCCCGAGAGGGTCGTGTGCTGGTGGCGATGTCCGGAGGGGTCGACAGCGCCGTCGCCGCCCTGCTCGAACGCGAGCGCGGCGCCGGCGTGGTCGGCGTCACCCTGAAGCTCTGGGCCGATCCGGAGACCGACGGCGCGAAGGCCTGCTGCTCGCCCGAGGCGGTGCTCGGCGCCCGCGCCGTCGCCCACTCGCTCGGCATACCGCACTTCACCCTCGACCTCGAGGAGGAGTTCCGCCGCCGGGTCGTCGCCGCCTTCCTCGAGGGCTACGGGGCGGGCGCCACGCCCAATCCCTGCATCGTCTGCAATGGCGAGGTGAGGATCGCGGCGATGGTCGACCTCGCCGTCCGCCTCGGCGCCGAGCGCCTGGTCACCGGTCATTACGCGAGGATCGTCGAGGACGACGACGGTCCACTGCTCGCCGCCGCCGCCGATCGCGCCAAGGACCAGAGCTACATGCTCGCCGCGCTGCCGCCGCCGATGCTCGCGCGGGTCGGCTTCCCCCTGACCGAGCTGAGCAAGCCGCAGGTTCGCGAGATCGCCGCCCGCCATGGCCTGGCGGTCGCCAAGAAGCCGGAGAGCCAGGACCTCTGCTTCCTCGCCGGCCAGGGCAAGGCTCGCTTTCTGCGCCGTCACGCCGGCCTCGGCGAGCGCGAGGGCGCCATTCTCGACCGTACCGGTCGCAAGCTCGGCCGCCACCGCGGCCATCACAACTTCACCGTCGGCCAGCGCCGCGGGATCGGCGTCTCCTCGCCGGAGCCGCTCTACGTGCTCGCCACCGATGCCGCCGCCAACACCGTCACCGTGGGCACGCGGGCGCAGCTGGCGACGAGTCGGGTGCGGGTCCGCGACGCCGTCCTGCACCGCGACGGCGAGCGGGTCGACGCGGTCAGGCTGCGCTACCGGGCGCGACCCGTCCCGGCCTCGGTCTCAGCCGCGGCGAGCGGTCGCCATGCGGAGATCGAGGTCGAGCTCGGCGAGACCTTCGACGCCGCCTCGCCAGGGCAGGCGGCGGTCCTGCTCAGCGGCGAGGCGATCGTCGGGCACGGCACTATCGCCTGAGCTCAGGCGACTGCCGCTGCTTCTTTTTCTTTCTGCCGTTCTTCCTTGCGCAGAGCGACCACTTTCTTCACGCAGCGCGAGAACGCGGTGCCTTTCTCGCCTTTGACGTGTTTCTTGCTCTCGCCCTTGCAGACCTGGCCGGGCGCCATTTTTTTGTGGTCGGCGGCCTGGGCCAGGTTTTTCACGCAGCGCGAGAACGCGGTGCCTTTCTCGCCTTTGACGTGTTTCTTGCTCTCGCCTTTGCAGTGGTAGCCATAGGCTTTCGCGTGAGGTGGGGGCGGCGTCGGCTCGCTTGGCGTGTAGGTGGGGCCGTCGCCTTTCGGTACTCCTTCGGGCTGGTCGGCGAGCGCAGCACTGCCGCAGGCCAGCGCGAGGGCGCCCGTTATCAGCGCGATCTTCACAATGAGCTTCATCGTGCCTCCTTGAGTGCTTCCCTGCCGGGGCCCTGGTGGCCGCAGCTTTCTCCCCTTGAAACGCGGTGCGGATGGCTTTGTCAGGCTGATTCGGTCACCCGGCGCGCCGCGGCTGGACGGATGTACCGCCGTCAGCCTTCCCGTTCCCGGCGCTCAGGGTTCGTGCCCGGGCGGGACGAATTCCTGCCCCTGCTGTGGGGCCCCCTCTTCGCTTTTGGGCGATTGAGCCGGCGGCTCGGCAGCGGGTGGGGGGGCCGCCGGAACCTGGCTCTGGGGGGGTGGGGTGGGTTTGGCGCTGGGGGGCGGTTCGCGAGGGGGCGATTTCGCCTGGCTCGGAGCGTCAGGCGGGCCGGGCGGTGAGATCGCCTGGGGCGGTTTCTTGGCCGCCGCCGTCTGCTGGCCCTTATTCGACGCGGTGGGCAAGCTGTCCGGTCGGCCTTTCCGGTCGGCGGCCGAGCGGCCGTAGCCTCCGCCGGGCGGCGCCTTGCCGGCCTGGGAGCGGGAGGAGGCGTTTTGCGCCGCGCCCTGGACGTCGAGCGCCCCGCCGTTCTTCCCCTTGGCGTCCGCTTCGTCCTCGCCGCGGCTGCCGCGCGAGCCCTGGCCCGATTGGCCGGCGCCGTCAGCCACGCTGGCGCTGCCCGCGGCATCTCCGGCCTCGCCGCCGCCGGCTTGTGAGGATTCTTTGGCCGGAGCGACGTCCCCACGGCCTGGAAGCGGGAGGTCGATGACGCCGGTGCGGTCCGCCGCCGAGACGCCAACGACGGCGACGACGGCGGCCGTGGCCGCGGACTTGACCAGCGCCGAGGTCGCGATCGCTTTGCCGGCCCCGGCTCCGATCGTGCCGAGACCGCCCGCTCCGGCGCCGACACCGGCTCCAGCCGCGCCACCCGCTGCTGCTGCGGCCCCGCCAGAGCCGAGCACGCCCTGCAGCAGTCCGGCTGAGGCGGCGAGGGGGAGGGGGGCGAGCGCGGCGAGGTCCTCGTGCCGCTTGCCGATCTCGTCGCGAAAGCTGCGGCAGTCGGCGCAGCTGCGCAGGTGGGCGCGGATGTCGCGCCGGCGAGTCACCCGGCCGTCGGCGTTGGAGAGCTCGATCATCACGTCGGAGCAGCGCATCTCACGTCCCCCTTCCAGTTGCCGCAGGCCGAGGCGCGCCTCGTAGAGGGTCTGCCGCGCCACCGCCGCCGAGCTGCCGAAGGCGGCGCCGATCTGCTCGAAGTCCAGCCCGGCGAGCTCGCGCATCACCAAAGCCGCACGCTGGCGCTCCGGCAGCTGTTCGAGATCGGCCAGCAGGGAGCGCAGCCGCTCGCGCGTCTCCGCCGTCTCGGTGACCGCGGCCACGGGCATCTGCTGAGGCTCCAGCTCGGCGGTGTCTCGGCGCTTGCGCAGGGTTTCGACCGACTCGTTGCGCGCGATCCGGTACAGCCAGGGCCTCAGCTTGATCTCGCGCTTCTCGCCCGGCAGGCTGCGCAGGACTTTGACCATCGTGTTCTGCAGGGCGTCCTGGGCGTCCTGGGCGTTGCCCAGCATCGCCAGGCAGAAGCGGTAGAGGTCCTGGTGGTAGCGCTCGTAAATCTCCTCGAAGGCGCGCCGGTCGCCCTGCGCCGCGCGCAGCGCCAGCCGCTCCTCCGAGCTCATGCCGCACCCATTCCGGCATGGAAAGCCATGAGATGAAGATTAGGGTCTTTGCCATTCACCGCTTCAACGGCGCAGAGAACCAGGTGTCAGTGCAGGTCACTTAGGCTTCGTCTCCGATGAAAGCCGAGGAAATCCGCGACACCTACCTCTCTTTCTTTGCTGAGCGAGGGCACAAGATCGTGCCCTCCGCCTCGCTCGTCCCCTCGGTTCACGATCCCTCGGTG
>JBKPOW010000204.1:0-5387 GCA_046733275.1 Actinomycetota bacterium | reverse complement strand
CCAGGACGCGGTCGGGTCCGCCTCGGCGGAGCGTGGGGGAGGCTCCGGCGAGCCGGACCCGACCGCTCCCATCCCGAGCGCGATCTCGCGCAACTCACGACCGGGGTCGGTGAGCAGGAAGCGGGCGAGCTCGACGTCGCCGGCGGAAAGACGCGCCGCCGCGGCGATCTCGTCGGGCTTCCCCCCGCCCTCGCGCAGCTCCGCCTCCACGGCCTCGGTGGGAAGCGGGGCGAAATCGACCGGCTGGCAGCGCGAGGCGATCGTCTCCAGCAGGGCGGCGGGCTCCGAGGTGAGCAGGATCAGGTGGACGAACTCGGGCGGCTCCTCGAGCGTCTTCAGCAGCGCGTTCTGGCTCTCGTCGCGCATCGCCTCCGCTGCCTCGATCACGAAGACCCGCTTGCCGCCTTCGAAGGGCCGGTAGGCGGCGGCGCGGATCACCTGCTCGCGCACCTCCTCGACCATGTGCTGCGCCCCCTTCGGTGCGATCCAGACCAAGTCTGGATGGGGGGAAGGGTCAAGGAGAGCGCGGCGCCGCACGTCCTCCGCATCCTCTGCAGCCGCCGCCAGAATCTCGGCGGCAAACGCCCGCGCCGCCGCCCGCTTGCCGGCGCCGCGCGGCCCGCGAAAGAGATACGCATGCGACGGCCCCGACGCAAGCGCCGCATCCAGTGCGGCTTGCGCGCGTGGCTGATGAGCCAGCACCGATTGCTGCATTGCCCCCGTCATAGTGGGGAAAAGTCATCAATCGGCATTGGGTACTCGCTGACGGACGGCGTCCATCACCCGTCTGTGAACCTCCTCAACCGATCCGTCTGCATCGATCACGACGACCCGGTCCGACGCGATCTGGGCGATCTCGTCGTAGGCCTCAGCGACGGCGCGCTGCAGCTCCACCCCCTCGGCCTCGAAGCGGTCCTCGCCGGCGGCGCGTCCAAGGCCCACCTCGGGATCGATTTGCAGCAACAGGGTCAGGTCGGGCCAGAGGCCGTCGACCGCCGTGTCGACGAGCGAGAGGACGTGGCTGGTGCCGAGGCCGCGCGCCCCTCCCTGGTAGGCGACGCTGGAGTCGGCGAAGCGGTCCGCCACGACGTCACGGCCGGCCTCCACCGCGGGGCGGATCACGCGGCTGACCAGATCGGCGCGGGCGGCGGAGAAGAGCAGCAGCTCGGCGAAGGGATCGATCTCGAGCGCCGGGTCGGCGAGCAGCTCGCGGATGCGCTCCGCCGCGTCGGTCCCCCCAGGCTCGCGGATCTCCAGCGTCTCAGGCCCGAGCGCCGCGGCGAGCAGCCCCGCCTGCGTGCTCTTCCCGGACCCGTCGATGCCCTCTAGCGAGATGAACACGTCAACCCCCGCCCCGCTGTTCCTTTTCCTCGCTATATGGAGATAACGAACAGCGGAACGGTTGGGGTCGTACCCGATGTCGCTTCCGCTGTTCCTTTCCCTCGCTATGCATGGATAAGGAACAGCGGAACGGTTGGGGTCATTTCGCCGCGGCTTTGGCCCGTTTCCGTTTGCGCGTCGCCGTCGTCGATTTGTCCGGCGGCGCCTTCGCTTCCATCTCCTTCTTCGCCGCTTTCGCCGCTTCGCGCTCGGCGCGGCGTCTCTTCATCTCCTGCATCGACTCGCACTCGTCGTTGAGGCAGAGGTTCCAGGGTCGGCCACGGAAGGGGACGACTTTGAGGCGCGGCGTCTGCTCGCAGACCGAGCAGCGCTCCTCGAGGCGGAAGACGTCGCCGCGCTGGGGCAGTGGGAAGGTCTGGTCGCAGGACTCGGGGTCGTCGAGCGTCCAGCCGGTGCAGCCGACGAAGCGTTTGCCCGATTTTTTCGCCCGGATGATGCGCAGCATGTGCGGCGAGCCGTCGTCCTTCTTGCGCCCGGCCTCTTCGCAGACTTTGCAGGGACCGAGGATGCGGTCCTCGTCCATCCCTTTCCAAATGACTTTGGCCAAGTCCTCGCGGCTGCCGTCGATCTCGGTCCAGGTCTTGTGCAGGAGGTCGCGGCTCTCGCCGACGACCTCGCCCTTGCTCATCTCCCCGGCGGCGATCCGGTCCATCTCGGCCTCGAGCTGGGCGGTCATCTCCGGCGTCGCCATCGCCGGCACGTAGTTCTTGAAGGCCTCGTAGAGGGCGATCCCGGTCTCCGAGGGGATCGGCGGGTTGCCGTAGACGTAACCGCGGTCGAAGAGCTTCTGGATGATGTCGGCGCGGGTGGCTTTGGTGCCGAGGCCGCGCTCCTCCATCATCTCGATCAGTTTGGCCTGCGAGATCCGCGAGGGCGGCTGGGTCTCCTTGTCGACGATCCAGGGCTCGCCGTCGAGGTCGAGCTGTTGGCCCTCCCGCAGGGCGGGGATCTCCTCGTCGGCGGAGCGGGCGTAAGTGTAGATGCCGGCGTAGCCGGGGTCGACGACGACCGAGCCGCGGACGAAGTAGGTCTCCGAGCCGGCCTCGATGTCGGCCCGGGTCGACTCGGTGATCATCGGCGGGCTGAAGGTGGCGAGGAAGCGGCGCACGATGAGTTCGTAGACGCGCTTCTTCGGGCCCTCGAGGGCGCCGGGGTGGATCGCCTGGGTCGGGTAGATCGGCGGGTGGTCGGTGGTCTCTTTTTTGCCGCGGGTCGCTTTCAGCTCGCCGTCGAGCAGCCCGGCGGCGGCGGAGAACTCCTTGACCCGGACAAGCGACGAAACGAGCTCGCGCACCGGCAGCGAGGCCGGGTAGACGGTGTTGTCGGTACGCGGGTAGGAGATGAAGCCGTCCATGTATAGGTCCTCGGCGATTCGCATCGCACTCGCCGGGGTGATGCCGAGGCGGCTGGAGGCGTCGGTGCTGAAGGCGGTCGTGTTGTAGGGGGTCGGCGGCTTGCGCGTGTTCTTGCGCGCCGTGACCGCTTTGACCGTGCCTGGGCTCGAGGTGCCTGCGAGAGCCGCGTCCGCCTCCGTCTTCTCCCAGAATTTGTCGGTGGCGTGGTGCGCCTCGAAGCTGCCGTCGGCGTGCTGGAACTTGGCGAACAGTTCCCAGAAGGGTTTGGCGACGTGGGCGCGGCGTTCCATCTCGCGCTCGACGATCAGGCCCAGGGTCGGGCTCTGGACGCGGCCGACCGAGAGGAAGTTGGAGCCGAAGCGGCGGCTGGCGAGGGAGACGGCGCGGGTCAGGGTCGCGCCCCAGAGCAGGTCGATGTCCTGGCGGGCGGCACCGGCGTTGGCGAGCGGGTAGGAGAGCGTGTCGAGGTCGCTGAAGGCGCGCTCGATCTCTTCCTTGGTCAGGGCCGAGTAGCGGGCGCGCTGGATCACCAGGCTGCCGTCGGCGGTGCCCTCGCGGGAGCCGAGGTCGGGGTTGGCGTCGAGCATCTCCTCGAGCGCCTCGAGGCCGATCAGCTCACCCTCGCGGTCGAAGTCGGTGGCGATCACCAGCTCGTCGGCCTCTTTGGCGACTTTTTTGATCGCTTTGACGACGTTTTTGTCGGTCGGCTCCTTGATCAGCTCGGCGTCGATCAGGTCGTGCAGGTCGGTCTTCTGCCAGTTCGAGTAGCCCTCCGGGAAGGCGGGGCCGAGCACGTGGCCCTTGAGCCCGATCGTCATCTGCTCGACGCCGCTCTCGTCGGTCCAGGTGTAGAAGGGGACTTTGTAGGTTTTGTCCGCCTTCGCCTCGCCGCGACCGAGGATGTCGGCGATCTTCTTGGCGCTGTTGTTCTTCTCGGTGACTATCAGCCGCATGGGGCGGCGAGGGTAGCAGGGGCGTTCGGCTGCCCTGCCGGGCTGCGCTCCGCCGATCCTTCTAGGATCGGCCCGTCCATGCTCCCCTCCAGCCAAACCCGATGAGGGCTCTGGTCACCGGCGGCGCCGGCTTCATCGGCTCCAACCTGGTCGACTCGCTGCTCGCCCGCGGCGACGAGGTGACCGTGGTCGACGACCTTTCCACCGGGCGGCGCGAGAACCTCGACGGGGCGCTCGCCGCCGGCGCCGAGCTGACCGAGCTCGACATCCGCGAGGCGGCCGAGCTGGCAGAGCTGGTCGCGGCGGTGCGGCCCGAGCTCGTCTTCCACCTGGCGGCGCAGATTGACGTGCGCAAGTCGGTAGCCGATCCGGCCTTCGACGCGTCGATCAACGTCGGCGGCACCGCCAACCTGCTGGACGCGGTGCGCGCGGCGGGCTCGGCGGGGGGTGAGGGCTCGACCGGCGGCGCCCCGACGCGAATCGTCTTCGTCTCGACCGGCGGGGCGATCTATGGCGAGGGCGAGGGCCAGGCGCTGCCGCTGGACGAGGGCGCGCCGATCGAACCGCTCTCCCCCTATGGCCAGAGCAAGTTCGCCGCCGAGGGATACGTGGCGCTCTACGAAAGGCTCTACGGGCTCCCTAGCGTCAGCCTGCGACTGGGCAACGTCTACGGTCCGCGACAGGACCCGCTCGGCGAGGCGGGGGTGATCGCGATCTTCTGCGGCAAGCTGCGCGGAGGCGAACGGCCCACCGTCTTCGGCGACGGCAGGCAGACCCGCGACTACATATATGTGGGCGACGTGGTCGCGGCAGCGCTTGCGGCGGCCGAGTCGGGGGCGAGCGGGCCGATCAACGTCGGCACGGGCGTCGAGACCGACGTGCTCGAGCTGGCGCGGCGCCTGGCCGAGATCGACGGCGCCGAGGACTTCGAGCCCGAGCTCGCCCCCCCGCGGCCCGGCGAGGTGCAGCGCATTTCCGTCGACCCCGGCCGCGCCGAGCGCGAGCTGGGCTGGAAGGCGGAGACCAGTCTGGAGGACGGCCTGCGCCTCACCCTCGCCTCGCTCTAGCGTTCAGTGGCGATTTATGTCGGCTATAGCGACATAAATCGCCACTAAAGCCGATCACTAGTCTTTCCCCCATGCCCGCCCAGGCCTACGCCGGCAAGGAGTGCGTCTGCCAGCTCCGCAAGGGGATCTGCGACCAGTCGTGCGTGCGCGACATGCTCGAGACGCCCTTCTACATCGCCTGCCTGAAGCTGAAGGGGCGGCGCTGCCTGGTGATCGGCGGCGGCGACATCGGCCTGGAGAAGGTCGAGGGGCTGCTCGCCTGCGACGCCGACGTGACCCTGATCGCGCCGGTCGCCCACCCCGAGCTGGAGTCGCTCGCGGCCGAGGGCTCGATCGGGTGGGAGAAGCGGCCCTACGCGGGCGCCGCCGACCTCGAGGGCGCCTTCATGGCGATCGCCGCGACCGACGATAGCGAGGTCAACATCGGCGCCTTCGACGACGCCGAGAAGCGGGCGATGCTGGTCAACGTCGTCGACGTGCCGCCTCTCTGCAACTTCATCCTGCCGGCGATCGTCCGCACCGGCCCGCTGGCGATCGCGATCTCGACCGCGGGCGCCTCCCCCGCCCTGGCCAAGCGGATGAAACGCGAGGTCTCCGAACTGTTCGGCGAG
>JBKPOW010000203.1:0-12108 GCA_046733275.1 Actinomycetota bacterium | reverse complement strand
GGCTCGGGTTCATCGTGCGGGCCGGCGGCGGCGAGGCGGTCGTGCAGCAGCGCCCCGTGGCCGGCGGCGACGGCGCGTTGGGCGCGCCGCTCGTCCAGCTCCACCCCGCGCTCGCGGGCGAGGTCGAGCAGATCCTGCTTTTCGCTGCCTTCGCGGGCGACCTCGAAGAAGACCCAGGCGAGCACCCCGAGCGCGAGGAAGGTGCCCTCGACCATCATGATCGCGCCCGCCGTGCTCTGGTCGGCGAGCGCCGAGATCCCCCAGTAACGCTCACCCTCGGCGTAGATCGGGTAGAGCACCGAGCCCGACCACATCAGGACGTTGCCGAGGATCGCGCCGGCGAAGCGGGCGGCGACCACGTAGGCGACCTTCCAGCCGGCGGTGAACCACTGCGGCTTGGGCAGCGGGCCGAAGACCGGCATCCACATCAGGCAGCCGAGGAAGAGGAAGGTGGCATGCTCGAAGGCGTGCAGCGGCGCGGCGCCGTAGGCATCCTGGTAGAGGGCGGGGACGTGCCAGAGGAAGAGGTTGAGCGCCCAGAGCGGCAGGGCGACCGCCGGATGGGCGAGCACCTGCAGGCGGTCGAAGACCCGGATCGCCAGGATCGGCTGCAGCAGCGAACGGGTGAGGCCGAGGACGAGCAGCAGCGAGGCGATGTCGCCGATCAGCAGGTGCTCGCCCATGTGGGCGATCACCAGCTCCTCGGAGATGTGGCCGATCGGGCTGAAGAGCGCCACCGCGATCGTCGCCAGGCCGGCGCCGAAGCAGAGCTGGCGCCAGAGCGGCAGCGGCCGGCCGTCCCAGGAGAGCACCGTCGCCCGGTGCCAGTAGAGGACGCCGGCGATCGTGATCGGGAAGACCTCGAGCGGCACGAAGGCGCCGGCGACGTGCGCGATCGGGGGAGTCACAGTGGTAGCTTGGCACCTCCCTTGAGCGCGGAGCGAGCATGAGCGCCGGTGCGAACCGCTTTCCGCCGATCGGCAGCTACGGCTTCCTCTCCGATTGCCACACCAGCGCGCTGGTCTCCTACGACGGCTCGGTCGAGTGGCTCTGCCTGCCCCGCTTCGACTCGCCGAGCGCCTTCGGCGCCCTGCTCGATCGCGGCGCCGGCCACTTCAAGCTGGCGCCACGCGGGGTGGTCGTGCCGATCAGCCGCCGCTACCAGCCCGGCACGCTGGTGATCGAGACCACCTGGGTCACCGATACGGGCTGGGTCGTCATCCACGACGCGCTGACGATCGGCGACTGGGTCGAGCAAGCGGGGCCGGGCTCGCGGCCCCAGACCGAACACGAGGCCGACCACTCCCTGATGCGGACGATGACCTGCATCGACGGAACCGTCGAGCTGGAGATGGAGTGCCTGCCGCGCTTCGCCTACGGAGCCGAGGGCGCCAGCTGGAGCGGCGGCGAGCTGGGCGAGGCGCTGGCCCGGGGGGGCGACGGGATCGACCTGCAGCTGACCAGCGACATGGAGCTCTCGCTCGACGGTGGCGTCGCGCGCGGCGCGGTCAGCCTGCGCGAGGACGAGACCGCCTTCTGCGCCGTCACCTGGGGCGAGAACAGCACCGGCGGCCCGCGCAGCGCCCCAGAGGCGCTCGAGCGGCTCGACTCGACCGAAGACTTCTGGCGCAAATGGCTGCGCGACGGCGACTTCCCCGAACACCCCTGGCGCATCCACCTGCAGCGCTCGGCGCTGGTGCTGAAGGGCCTCACCTACGCCCCCACCGGGGCGATCCTCGCCGCGCCGACCACCTCGCTGCCGGAGACGCCGGGTGGCGAACGCAACTGGGACTACCGCTACAGCTGGATCCGCGACTCGACCTTCACCCTCTGGGCGCTGCACACGCTCGGCTTCGACCAGGAGGCGCGCGACTTCATGCGCTTCGTCGTCGGCGTCTGCCGCAAAGACCCCCAGCTGCAGATCATGTACGGGATCGGCGGCGAGAAGGAGTTGACCGAGCGCACCCTCGACCACCTCGAAGGCTACGGCGGGGCGCGCCCGGTGCGAGTCGGCAACGGCGCCTTCGACCAGCGCCAGAACGACGTCTGGGGGGCGCTGCTCGACTCGATCTACCTGCACGAGAAGGCGCTGCGCGGCACCGGGACGCCGGCCGACCGGCAGCTGATCCGCGAACAGGTCGAGGCGGCGATCGAGGCCTGGCCGCACCCCGACCAGGGGATCTGGGAGGCGCGCGGCGAGCCGCGCCACTACGTCTCCTCGAAGCTGATGATCTGGGTGGCGGTCGACCGCGGCGCCCGCCTCGCCCGCAGCATCGGCTTCGACGACGTCGCCGAGGAGTGGAAGCGCACCGCCGAGCAGATCCGCGACGAGATCCTCGACCGCGGCGTGCGCGACGGCGTCTTCCGCCAGCACTACGAGACCGACGCGCTCGACGCCTCCACCCTCTTGGTCCCGCTGCTGCGCTTCCTGCCGTGCGACGACGCGCGGGTGCGGGCCACGGTCGAGGCGGTCGCCGACGAGCTGACCGAGCACGGCCTCGTCCTCCGCTACAAGGTCGGCGAGACCGACGACGGCCTGCGGGGCGAGGAGGGCACCTTCCTGATCTGCTCCTTCTGGCTGGTCTCGGCGCTCTCGGAGATCGGCGAGGCGGCGCGGGCGCGGGCGCTCTGCGAGCGGCTGCTCGAGTCGGCCGGCTGGCTCGACCTCTACGGCGAGGAGCTGGAGGCGGTCAGCGGCCGCCACCTCGGCAACTTCCCCCAGGCCTTCACCCACCTGGCGCTGATCAACGCGGTCTCGCACGTGATCGCCGACGAGCGGCGAGAGGACGGCGGCGTCACCGCCGTCTTCACCGAGATGGGAGGCGTGCGCGAAGACGCCTGAGCTGCACGATCCCTTGCTCAGACGAGGGTCTTTCAGACAGAACAGTTCCGATTTACCTACACTCCCGTTCCAGTGGAAGGAACCGGGAACGGCAGGAAGGGACGCGGCAGGACCGAGCACCTGCGCCTCGCCGCGCTCTTCCACCCGCGGCGGCAGGCGATCCTGCGGCTGCTGCTCGGCGGCCGGGAAGCCGCTTCCGGTGAGATCGCCGCGGCGCTAGGGAGCGACCGCGGCCGGATTGGCTACGACCTGCGCGTGCTGGTCAGGCGCGGCGTCCTGCAGGGGGTCGCGCGGGGTAAGGCGCCGCCGCTCTACCGCTGGTCGCCGCGCGCGGATTGGGCCCGCAAATTGCTGGAGAAGAACGAGGAATAGGGCGCGGACCGGCTTCCCGGGGGGAGAGATCTGCGCCCGACGCCCTTAACAGACGAAGGGAGTGGGAGACATGGAAGACATCGCCAAGCTGGTCGAGGAAGACGCGAAGATCGAGGCAGCCGTGCTGCGGCAACTTCTCGCCCTGCACCCGGTGCAGTTGACACTGGACGAGCTGGTGCGCGAGCTCGGCGGCGAGGAGGAGGCCGGCTTCGCCCTGAAGGACGCGGTCGAGCGCGCCGTGCGCGAGCTCAGTGCGGCCGGCCTCGTCCACCGCAGCGGCGAGGTGGTCCTGCCGAGCCGCGCGGCGCTGCGCTTCGAGGAGCTACTGGAGGACTGACTCAGCGGCCGTCGGGGCGGCGCGCGGCGGAGCGGTGCGGGGTGATCAGCGCAAGCGGCAGCGAGAGGCCGGCGGAGCGGCGCAGGGTGGCGATGCGCCGCCCGGGCTGGACGGCGGGGCGAATCTCGCCGACGCGGTCGCCGAGGTCGGCGACGGTCGCGTCGAGGTCGGGAGCGACGAAGGCGAGGCCCCAGAAGAAGGCGGGTCGGTCTGCTCCCCCACCGCGCTCGATTGCCTCCGGCGGCTCCTGGACGACCTCGAGGATCGTCGCGCCGAGGCGGAAGAAGGCCTGGCGGGGCGCCCCGGCGGGCGTCGGCTCCTCGCGGATGCGGCGCAGATCGAGACCGGCGGCCCGCAGCGCGGTGACGGTGCGCTCGAGCGCCGGCGTGATCGCGACGATGTGGTCGAGGGCGGCGATGCCGTTCGGGTGGGGCCCGCGCTCCTCCGGCGGAGGGCGGTCGGAGAGCGACGTCGAGAGGCCGTCGAGGGAGGTCGGCGCGGCGCCGTGGTCGCCCGCGTCGGGGGGGCCGAGGCCACGCAGCGACCAGCCGGTCAACCCCTCGCCGGCCTCCCCACCCGCGAGGCGAATCCGCACCTCGCCGACCACGCAGGTCTCGCCCTCGACCTCGAAGCCAAGCGCCAACCACGCCTCTGGCGGATCGGCAACGGTCAGCCAGTCGATCGTCGGCGCCATGCGCCAACCGTAGCCTGGTTGACGGGACAGGGCTCGGGGTAACCGCGAGGGAGACAGTGAGGAGCGGTGAAGCAGGACCCGACCAGCTGAACGGCGGCGCCGTCGGCGCCGCCGCGTCGTGGATCCTGGAAGGGCTTTCGAGGCTGCGGGGAAGACGGATCTTTCATCCCCACGGCGTCGGCTTCGAAGGAGTGTTGGCGCCCCTCGCCGAGAGGGGCGTCGGCGCGAGCGCACTCGATCGCGAATCGGCGGCGCTCGTGCGCCTCTCGCGCTCGTTCGGCCTGCCGGAGTGGGCGCCGGATCCCTGCGGCCTTGGCCTGCGCATCCTCGATGCCTACGGGGCAGGGAGTCACCAGGACGTCCTCATGGTCTCTTCGGGCCGGCGCCCGCTGGCGCGGCACGCGTTGTTGCCCTCCCGGGGGCTCGCGGATCGTCCCTACTCGACGATCCTGCCCTACGAGCTTGCGGGGAGGCTGATCCTGATCGGCGCTCGCGCAGAGGCCACCCGGCCGGGTCCACGGCTCGCCGACCTGCGCGCGCGTCAGCACCCCGAGCTGGACTTCGTGATCGAGATCGCGGGGCTCCGGGAGGACTGGCAGCCGCTGGCGAGATTGTCGCTGCGGCGCCGACTACCGCCCGAGGCGACTGAGCGGCTCGACCTCGATCCCACCAACACCGGCGGCGGGCTGCGCCTGGCCGGGGCGCTCAACCGGGTACGCGGGCCCAGCTACCGAGGCAGTCAGGAAGGGCGGGGTAGTCGTGTCTAAGGCCTGTCGAAGCGGGACGATTCGGGCCGGGCATCCGTGGGTACTAAACCGCTGTAGTCGGGAATCCGAAGGAGGCGAATATGAACCGCTCCATGACCCCCGCCAGCCTCTATGCCAGCGTGGTCGGAGGCGTCCTGCTGATCGCCGGCATCATCGGCTTCGCCTACAGCGCCTCGTTCGGCAGCCCCGGGTCGGTCGACGCCGTGTTCGGCGTGCTCGACGTGAACGCCTGGCACAACATCGTCCACATCCTCACCGGCGGCGCGGGCGTGCTCGCCTTCATGGCCGGTCCGCGGGCGGCCCGCACCTACGCGCTCGTCTTCGGCGCCGTCTACATAGTCGTCGCCATCTGGGGCTTCATCATCGGCGGCGGCGAGTCGATCCTCGGCTTCATTCCCGTCAATGACGAGGACAACGTCCTCCACGCGGCGCTCGGAGTGCTCGGCATCGGCGCCGGCCTTGCCAGCCCCGAGCCCGAGCCGGAGATGCGCCGGACCCGCGCCGTCTAACCGCTCTGCCCCATGATTTGATCGAGCGTGCGCCCGCTGAGCACCGAGCCCGGCTGCTCGGCGACCACGTCCGATTCCGGCCGCGCCTCATCGTCGCGCCGCTTGATCAGCAGCCACTGCGGCTTCTCGCCGGTCCGCGTGCGCTGCAGGGCAAAGCCGCCGCGCAGCTTCTCGCCGTGGAGGACGAAGACGGCATGGCCGCGCTCGAGCGCCTCCGGCCACGCCACCCGGCCACCCTGCTCGTACCGACCGCGGTCCCAGACGATCACGCCGCCCCTCCCGCTCGTGCCCTCGAAGTCGTTGTGGGCGAGCGAGTGGTCCTCGACCTCCACGGCGAGGCGTTTGACGGCTGGGTCCATCGAGGGGCCCTTGGGCACCGCCCACGACCGCATCGTCCCCTCGACCTCGAGGCGCAGATCGAAGTGATGGGCCGTCGCGGCGTGCTCCTGGACGACGAAGACCCCGGCGCTTACCCCGCGGATCGCGAACTGCTCGTGCCCCTCGACCTTGACCCGCTCGATCGTCACCTCCTCGACCTGGGCGGCCCGGGGCCCTTTGCGCAGGAACGCGATCAGCTCCTCGACCACGCCCTCGGGGCCCTCGGCGTGGACGAGGACGCCGCCCTTCTCCCCATTCCGCACCCACCCCATCGCGCCCAACTTGCGGGCCCGCCGCCGGGTGGCGTCGCGGTACCCGACTCCCTGCACCCTGCCGCTGACCACCGCCCGCACCGCGGTCGCCGCCGAGCCTGCCGATCCAGACGGGGAACTGGGCATCGCGAGTGATTATCGGCGCAGAGACGGGTACCGCGTAGGCAAACAGACGTAGATGCGAGAGGAGGAAGCGATGCCGCCGCGCGGAGTGAAGAAAGGCAGCAAACGGGACCGCCAGTACAAGCACATCAAAGAAAGCGAGAAGAAGGCCGGGCGCTCGACCAAACGCGCCGAGGAGATCGCGGCGCGGGCAGTCAACAAGGAAAGGGCGCGCTCGGGCGAGTCGCAAAGCGCCTCCCGCAGCTCGACCAACGGCCGCTCGGCCAGCAGCCGCGGCGGCAAGAGATCGGGCAAAGGCCCGGGCGGCCGCACCCGCGAACAGCTCTACAACGACGCCAAGAAGCTCGGCATCGAAGGCCGCTCGAAGATGACGAAGAAACAGCTCCAGCGCGCGGTCGCCGGGGCGAGCTGAACGGCTTCACGCAATAGAGGAATACAACCAGCGCGCGGGCGAAAGCTCAGCTGCGCGGCGCGCGGCGGAGGGTGAGTCCGATAAGACCGCCCAAGAGCACGAGCGCCACAACCATCCCGCCCCCGCGCAGCAAGGAATATCCGTCGCCGGCGGTGGCCAGTCTGAGCTGACGGTCAGCCTTCTGAGAAGACTGCCCCGCGGGGGATGCCTGGCCTTCCGATCTCTCCGCTACGCCCCCGCCCTGCTGCCGCCCATTTGGTCCTCCTCCGACGCTCTGGGCCTGTCCGTCTCCCGGGGGGCGATCGGAGATGCCTACGCCGAATAGCGGTGCTTTTCGACCCGGTGCTCCGTCCGACGCGCCACTCGCTTCATCGCGGGCCCGATCGAGCGGGAGCGCGTACTCTTTGCCCGCGGGACTGTCCGGATCGAAGTGGACCCCTTCCTTCGCCGCCGCCAGCGGAACGTCGACGGCGATCGCCGCGAGGATCGCCAAGGCGACAACCCCGGCGAGTACTATCGCGTGACTTTGCTGCCTGCGGGGGATGCGGTTTCTCATCGAGCGAAAGGCGTGCAGCCGTTGACCTTCAAGACTCTAGAGCAGGTCGCCCTCGTCCCCATCCTGGTCCTCTTCATCCTCCTCACGAGTCGCGGAACCGCCGCGGCCGAGGTATCGACGCATAAGTTGATCTGGGGCCCGACCGACGCCACCGCTTTCGAGACCTATGCCGATCTCGGCGCCGGCCTGTTCGAGATAACGATCAACTGGGCGAGGGTCGCACCAACCAAACCAGCAAACCCGGCCGACCCCAACGATCCGGCCTACCAGTGGACCCCAGCGGTCGACGAAGCCCTTGCCAACGCAAGGGCCCATGGCATCCAGGTCGTGGTCCTCGTCGCGGGGGCACCCGGTTGGGCCAACGGTGGCCGTGACTGGCGCTGGGCGCCGACCAATCCCCAGGACTATGCGGACTTTCTCGGCGCTGCCGCCAAGCGATGGCCGGAGGTGCACCACTGGCAGATCTGGGGAGAGCCGTCTCGTCGTGAGAACTTCATGCCGCTGGCCAACGACGTCGCCGGACTCAGCCTCACGCCCGCTCAGCGGCGCGGTCCCCAGATCTATGCCGAACTCCTCGACCGTGCATACGTGAGCTTGAAGCAGGTGAATCCATCCAACCTCGTGATCGGCGGCAGCACCTACAGCGGGGGGGACATCAGGCCACTCGCGTTCATCAAAGCCCTGCGTCTACCCAATGGGAAGCCTCCGCGGATGGACCTCTACGGCCAGAACCCGTTCGGCTACCGGCGGCCCGACTTGAGTCAGGATCTGATCAACGATGGTGGCGTGGCGGACTTCTGCGACCTCGACGTGGTCGCCGAATACCTCGACCGTTACCTCTCGCGAGCAGGTCGCAACAAGCACAAGATCCGCCTCTTCCTCTCCGAGTACTTCGTCCCCACCGATCACGCGAACGAAGAGTTCAATTACTGGGTCTCGAAGCGGACGGCCGCAAACTGGCTGCGGGCGGGGCTTGCGATTACGCGCCGCTGGCGGCGGGTCTACACGTTGGGCTGGTTCCAGCTCCACGACGAACCGCCGAACGGACGGGGGACCGAGGTCAACCGAGGTCTGCTCACCTACACGGGCAAGAAGAAGCCGGCCTACTACGCGTTCAAGAACGGCTGATCGGCGGAGGCTGTTCAGCCCGGACGGCGTCCGGAGATCGAGACCGCGACCTGGTGGCGGCGGATCTCTTCGAGCCCGGCCTCCTCGAACCAGCCTTCCACCTCTGACCAGTCGTGCTTCCACTGGTACTTCGGCGCGTACCAGTCGAACGTATCGAGGACCCGCCATTCCGGGTCGGGGTGGTGCGATACCGGCAACAGGGGCGAAAGGTACCTCCCCAGCCGCGTGCGGTAGAAGCGGCCCAGCGGTGCCGCGCCCCGGCAGAGCCTGAGCAGGCGCTCCTCTCTCATCCTGGTCGTTAGGCGCCGATAGACATCCGAGGCGAGGTAGCCCACCCTCCCCTGCCGGGTGTAGACCCAAATCGCGATCCGGCCCCCCGGACGCAGCAGGCGGGGCAGCCGGGCGAAGGCGGCGCGCGTGTCGGGGGTGTGGTGCAAGACGCCGATCGAGTAGATCAAGTCGAAAGATTCGGGACGAAGGGGAAGATCGAATACGTCGGCCTGCAGGAACGCGGTATTGGCGCGGTCACCGAGGTTGCGCTGCGCGGCCTCGGCGGCCACTGAGAGATCCACTCCCACGACCCGGGCGCCCCAGGAGGAGGCGACCTCGGCGAAACGTCCCATCCCACAGCCGACGTCCAGGACCGTCTTGCCCTGCAGGTCCTCAGGCGAGAACCCGGTCTTCAGCGCGAACATCTCCCGCGACTCCGTCTGCCCCTCCTCGGGACGATCGAGCTGAGTGTCGGCGAACCAGTTCCACTCCTTGCCGAAGCTGCCCGCATAGGAGTCCGAGCCGACGAAGCGCAGCAACCCGGCACGGCGAGGTGCGACCAACGTGGTGGAGGAGTAGGCCCCTTTCGCATCGAGGCGCAGTGGCTGCCCGCTGCTCGGATCGCCGATCAGCTCGCTCAACCAAGGGGGATCCGTCGTGGCGACGTCCTCTGCTCCCGGGGCCCTGCCTGAGCTCATGCGGCGCGATTCTGGCATGCGCGGTCGCGGTGCGGTGCCGCGGGTCCGATGGCTATCGTTGCGCGGCATGAGGGTACTGGTCACCGGCGGCGCGGGGTTCATCGGCTCGCACCTTGCATCCCGCCTGATTGAGGAGGGCCATGAGGTCCGGGTCCTCGACAATTTCTCCACCGGCTCGCGCTCGAAGCTGGCTGACCTAGCGGGCTCCTTCGACCTGATCGAGGGCGATATCCAGAGCTATGAGCGAGCGCACAACGCGGTCCAGGGCTGCGAGGTGGTCTTTCACCAAGCCGCCCTTCCCTCGGTTCCCCGTTCGATCCAGGATCCGCTGACGAGTCACTCGGTCAACGTCATCGGCACTCTCAATGTGCTGCTCGCCTCTCGCGACAGCGGCGTACGGCGGGTCGTGTTCGCCTCCTCCTCCTCGATCTACGGCGCCGACCAGAGCCTGCCGAAGCGAGAGGACCGGGCGCCGATGCCGATCGCTCCATACGCGATCTCGAAGCTTGCCGGGGAGGGCTTCTGCCGCAGCTTCTCCGAGGTCTACGAATTGGAGACCGTCTCCCTGCGCTACTTCAACGTGTTCGGCCCCGGCCAGGACCCGCTCTCGCAGTACGCCGCGGTAATCCCTCGCTTCATCACCGCCTTGCTCAGCGGCGAAACGCCGGTCGTCTATGGCGACGGCGAGCAGTCCAGGGACTTCACCTACATCGAGAACGTCGTACAGGCGAACCTGCTCGCGGCCGAGGCGGACGACGCCTCGGGGCAGACCTTCAACATCGCCTGTGGAGAACGGATCAGCCTCAACCGCCTGCTGGACGAGCTACGCGGAATCGTCGGCACCACGGTCGAGGCGACCTATCTCGAACCTCGGCCAGGCGACGTGCGGCACTCTCTGGCCGACATCTCGCAGGCGAAGGATCGCCTCGGCTATGAACCGACCGTCGGCTTCGACGAGGGCCTGCGACGGACCGTCGCGCATCTTCGGAGCTCCGCTGAGCAGCAAGCCGATCCGCTCGGCCCGGCGATCAAGGCGAACCCATAGCCCTCTGACGCCACCGGGGGCGGCGGCCTGCGCAGACGACCGCGGCCGCCATCGCGATCGAGATCGAGAGCTGGGGAACCGGAAGCGCCTCGACGAAGACCAAGCCCGCCGCCGCGCCGGTGAGCACGCCGATCGCGGCCGCCTCGGCTCGGCCAGGACCGCTCGCGCCGATGCCGAGGACCACCGCGGCGATCAGCGTGCCGATGAACATCAGCCCGACGATGCCGAGCTCTGCCGCTACTGAGAGGTACTGGTTGTGCGCGGCGAGCTGACCGTAGTCGAGGCGCGCCGCGGAGTAGCCGGGGAAGGTGCTCCAGCCGATCCCCCGCAGCGGCTGGGCGCCGAACGCCCGTAAGGCCAGGCGAGCGGCGTCCAGACGGGAGTCGATATAGCGACTCTCTTCGCGGGTGGCTTTCGAATCGAGTCGGTCATAGAGCGAGCCCTGGAGCCGGCCCGGAATGACGATTCTGCGCGTCGAATTACCCTCGCGGGCGGTCACACGCACATCCGAGAGCGCGACGGTGCCCGGATCCCCCCGCAGCCAGACGTAGAGGGACGCATGAGGCGATTGCCGGGCCGGGGCCCACGCGAGCCTGAACTCTCGCCACCGACGGTCCAACGTCCCCGTCGCGATCGGCCCCCCTCGCTGCGAGCGGTCGCCAAGTGAGTAGCCGAAGGGAAGCCCGTCGCGATTCGCTTTTGCTCGAAAGCTGAGCGTGTAGGCACCCCCCTCCCGCGCTTCCCCCCAGCGGAAGCCCACCCCCTCGCCCGCACGATCCGCTTGCGCGACGACCGCCGAGCGCTCGTTGGAGAGCGCCGACGGGCCGTTCGGGATCGGTCCCACGGCGCGGCTGTCCCAGCCGCTCAGGTCGCGCTGGTCGAGCATCCGCAGGCCGGGTGAAACCGCGGCGAAGCTGGCATCGCGACGCTCCTGCTCGAAGACCGTGTAGAGCGCGCTGGCCAGGAGGACGCCTGCCGCCGCCGCGGCCAGCACGATCGCAATCCGACGGCGCGATCCTTGCGCGCCCCAGAGCGCCACCGCGACGGCGCCGACAGCGGCGGCGGCGATCGCGCCCCGTGAGAAGGTCAGGACGAGGGTGGCGACGAGGATAAGGGCCGAGCCGGCCGCCGCGATCCGCACCACGCTGCGGCGGACGGTCACGTATGCAAGGACGATCGGAAGCGCAAGAGCCGCCGCGAACCCGAGTTCGTTCGCGTTGCCGAAGGTTCCGGAGAGGCGACCCCCCGTCTGAGTCAGGTCGACGGTTTCGGAGTTGATGCTTCCCACCCCGAGCAAAGCGAGAACGGCGGCGAAGACTATGCCGGCAGCGGTGGCCACCATGGCCACTCCGCGCAGGCGAGGCTCGAAGCCGACCGCCACGAGGGCGAGCAGGCCGATAGTGGCGAACTCGTAGAAGCCCCCCGCCTTGCCGTCGCAATTGCAACCCCAGGCAGCGGAGTTGAGCAGGATCCAGAGGGAGAGGCCGACGTAAGCGATGGTGAGCAGGATCGCCGGCCGGTCAAGGCGGAAGTCGCGCGGCCGTCCCCTCAACAGGTCGAAGGCAAGCAGGCAGGCGAAGACGAGGACGACCGCTCGCCCCACAGTTAGTGGCCCGACAAGGCGCGTGGCGGAAAAGGGAGCAAGGAAGGCAGCGCAGCCCAAGCCCACTCTGGTTCCTGTGGCCACCGCGAAATACCGGGACGG
>JBKPOW010000202.1:0-6961 GCA_046733275.1 Actinomycetota bacterium | reverse complement strand
GATCGAGACCGTCGAGCAGGCCCAGGACCACGGCCTCAAGAAGTTCACCCCGGTCGAGGACGGCGCCGAGAGCTCGGCCCGCTTCTTCCAGGCGATGGGCGAGGAGGTGAAGGAGGTCGTCGCCTCGCTCGGCTACGACCGCGCCCAGGACCTGGTCGGCCGCTACGACCTGCTCGAGCAGGTCTCCCACCACGACCAGATCGACCTGGCGCCGCTGATCACGCCGCTGGAGGAGTTCCTCGACCTCGAGCCGATCGACCTGCCGGTGGCGGAGGAGATCGCCGAGGAGCGGGCCGAGGCGGGGCTCGTGGTCGCCCGCCCGATCCGCATGGAGGCGAAGGCGGCATCGGCCCAGATCGGCGCCCTCGCCGGCGAAGTCTGCTCCGGCAGCACGGTCAGCAGCAGCTTCCCGCGTCCGACCGACGCCAACGACCGCGTGCTCGGCACCGAGCTGGCCGGGGCGATTGCCCGCTCGCGCATCTTCGAGGACGGGCCCGAGTCGACCGACGACGTGCTCGCCGACCTCGAGTTCAACGGCGGCTCGGTCGCCGGCCAGGGCTTCGGCGCCTTCAACGCCTACGGTGTCTCGATCCGGGTCGAGGGCGGCGCCCAGGACGGCGTCGGCAAGGGGATGCTGGGCGGCACCGTCGCCGTGCTCAAGGGCAAGGGGGCCAAGGGCCGCCGGCTCAACGGCTCGGTCGGCAAGTCCTTCGCCTACGGTGCCCAGCGCGGCCGCCTCTTCGTCCAGGGATCGGCCGACTCGCGCTTCTGCATCCGCCTCTCCGGCGCCGACGTCGTGCTCGGCGGCGAGCCCGAGGGCGACATCGACGACAGCCGCGGCTGTGTTGTCGACCGCGCCAACGCCAAGGGCTTCGCCTTCGAGTACATGACCTCCGGCCGGGCGGTCGTGCTCGGCGACCTCGGTCCGTGGGCCTGCGCCGGGATGACCGGCGGCCGCGTCTACGTCCGCCACAACGCCTTCGGCATCAACCGAGAGGCGATCGAGGCGCGGCTGGGCGAGGGCGCCAAAGTCGAGCTCAAAGAGCTCGACTCCGAGGGTCTGTTGGACGTCGACGACCTGCTCTCGCACTACTCAAAGGAGCTTGAAGCTACGGATCAAGACGAGGAAGCAGATCGAGTTCGCGCTCTCGCTGGTTCCGCTGCGGATAACTTCCTGATGATCGTGCCGCACAAGGTGCAGGCCGATCCTTCGATTTCGACCGAGTAGGGACGGACACCCCTCCGACGGAACCCGCGCCTACTTACCCGTAAGAAGGTCGGCTATGGCGCGGACCTCGCGGAGGAGGCCATCAAGCATCTGCTCAGTGTTGGTGTGGATTCGCCACTCAGCATGCTGGCGGTCGGCCTCTACCTGATCTATGCGGCGTTCCAGCTTGTCCATGCGCTTTTCGAGGCGCTTCTCTGACTTCCGCATGCGCTTCTTCACATAGCTGCGGATCTCGTCCAGCTCGCGGCGCAGCTCGGGGTGGTCGTGATCGCCGCCCTGCTCCGCGAGCATCTCCTCGACGCCCATGCGGACGCGCTCGATCTCTTCGTGCAGGCGTCGACGCGCCTGCTCGGCTGCCGCCGAGGGGTCCTGCGGCTGATCCATGGCACTCACTCTAGGGGCGTCAGAGGCCAGAAAACCCGCCTCCGTTGTTCCTTTTCGTCCCTGGGCAGGGATAAGGCACAGCGGAGCGGGTTGTTCAGCCGTCGAGGGCGAAGAGGCGGTAGCGGCCTATCGCCAGCTCGTCGCCGTCGCGCAGCTTGCCCCACTCGACCACTTCGCCGTTGACGAAGACGCCGTTGAGGCTGCGGTCGTCGAGCACGCGCAGCGGCTCGCCCGGTTCGCTGACGACGAGGGCGTGGCGGCGCGAGACGCTGGGGTCGTCGAGGCGGACGTCAGCGGTGACGCTGCGGCCGATCCTAGTCCAGCCGGAGGCGATCTCGAAATCGAGCACCTCGCCGTCGCCGTCGCGGCAGACCAGGTGGCGGCTGCCGGGGCTGAGCCGGGCCTGCACCTCGTCGAGCCACGTTGTCGAGTCGCCCTCGACGGGCATCTCGAACTCCGCCGTCGTCTCGGCCTCGCCGTGTTCCTGCATCGACTCGAAGATCGAGTCGAGCTGGAAGCGCGAGGCGCCGCAGCGCGGGCACTCGGGCAATCGGTCGTCCTCGTTGAGGGCGAGCTGGCAACCGCACTCGACACAGAAATAAGTCCCGGGGCCGGGAAAGCTCCCGGCGCCTAGTCCCTCGGAAGCTGAGGTGGGGGTGAGACTGGTGGTGATGTCTGCTCCTTCCCGGCACTTCCCGCTGGTCGATCCTATCCCCGCTGTAGCCACCGGTCAAACCCTTTGCTCCGGAGCGGGACTAGAATCGCGCCCCGCATGGGGCCGGTCAGCGCAGAGATCGAGGTGGACGCCCCGCGCGAGGAGGTCTTCGCCGCGATCGCCGATTTGGCCCGCCGCCCTTCGTTCACCGATCACTTGCTCACCGGCTTCCACCTCACCCGGCTCGAGTCGCGCGGCGTCGGCGCCGGAGCGCGCTTCCGCGTCGCCTCGCCGCTGCGCTCGGTCTGGATGGACACCGCGATCGCCGAGGTCGACGAGCCGCGCAGGCTGGTCGAGCGCGGCTGCGGCGGCCGCGGCAACCGCATCCCCTCGACCACCGTCTGGGAGCTGAGCGGAGGCAGCGGATCGCTGACCAGGATCAGGGTCTCGCGCTGGACCGAACCGGCGAATCCCGTGGACCGCGTGTTGGAGATCGCCGCCGCCAACTCGGTCTGGGAGCAGCGCGGTTGGCGCGAGGCGCTGCGGCGGCTGCGCGACCAGCTCGAGATATAGACTCTCGCCGCCGATGACCTGTCCGCGCCGGAACTCCCTGCCCGTGCTGGCCGCCCTGGTGCTCGCGATCGCCGCGCTCGGCGCCGCTGGTTGCGGCTCGGAGAGCGAGTCCAAGGACGTGGTCGAGGGCCAGCCGGTGACGCTCGGCGAGCTCGAGTACAACGTCATCTTCTCGCGCTTCCTCAACCCCAACGACAACGAGGACTCCGGCTACCTGGTCGGCCAGGCGGAGGTGCCTCCCGGCTCCGCCTACTTCGGCGTCTTCGTCGAAGTCCAGAACGAGAGCGAGGAGCCGCAGCAGCTGGCTGACTCGTTCAGGATCACCGACGCCGACCACGAGACCTTCGAGGCGCTGGAGAGCGAGAGCCCCTACGCGCTGCCCTTCGGCGGTGAGGTCGAATCGCAGGAACAGGTGCCGGTGCTCGACACGACCCCGCAGCAGGGCCCGATCGAGGGCTCGGTGATCCTCTTCGAGCTGCCCGCCTCGGCATCCGAGAACCGGCCGCTGGTCCTCTCGATCCCGGGCCCCGAGGGCCCGGCGACGGTCACCCTAGACCTCTAGGCCTAGAGCCCGGCCGAGAGGACTTCGCCGGCGATCGGGGCGGCGACTTCGCCGCCCGACGCTTCGGCTTCGATCAGCATCACCCCGACCGCGAGGCGCGGCTTCTCGGCGGGCGCGAAGGCGGCGAACCAGGCGTCCTTGATCTGCTCGGGTTCCTCTTCGTGCTCGCTGCCGGGCTTGGGACCCAGCTCGGCGGTGCCGGTCTTACCCGCCACCTGCGCCTCGGAGATCGCCGCCGCGTAGCCGGTGCCGCCGGCGACGACGCCGACCATCAGCTCGGTCAGTTCATCGGCGATCGTCGCCGACATCGCCCGCTCGGGCTCGGCCTCCGGGCGCAGCTTGGCGTTGGCCACGACCGAGGTCGGTTGGCGGACGCCGCCGTTGGCGATCGCCTGGGCGACGTTCGCCATCTGCAGCGGCGTCGCCAGGACCTCGCCCTGGCCGATCGCGGTCACGCCGAGGTCGATCTCCTCGCCGATCTCGGTCGGGATCGTCGATTGGGCCGGTTCCACCTCGGCGACGATACGTTCGGCGTAGAGGGATGGCGGCGAGTTGAAGCCGAACCGCTCGGCCGCCTCGACCAGTTCGTCGTTGCCGATCCTCGGCCCGAGCGGGGCGAAGTCGGCGTTGCACGACTCGGCGAACGCTTCGCGGAAGGTGCCGCCGCAGAGCTCGCCGTTGGCGTTGCTGATGAAGCGTCCACCGACGTTGACCCCATCGGCGATCTCGAACTCGGTCTCGAGCGTGACCACGCCCTTCTGCAGGGCGGCGACCGTGGTGATCATCTTGAAGGTCGAGCCGGGCGGCTGGGGAGCGGAGAAGGCCTGGCCGGCAAGCGCGCGGACGTCGCCGCTGCGGGTGTCGAGCACGGCGACGCCGCCGGCCCGGCCGGCGAGAGCCGAGACGGCGGCGACCTGCAGGTCGGGGTCGATCGTCGCCTTCACCGGCGCGCCGGGGAGGGGCTCCGCCTGGGAGAGGATGCGGGCAGAGCCGCCTTCGTCCCGCACCGCCAGCAGCGAGCCTCCGGGCCGGCCCGCGAGGCGCCTGTTGAAGGCCTGCTCGAGGCCGCTGATCCCGACCGGGGCTTCGGGCGGGAAGCCCTGACGGGCGAGCGCCGGCAGGTCTTCTTCTTCGGCCGAGCCGACTTCGCCGGTGACGTCGATCGCGGCGCTGCCGATCGGGTGTTCGCGTTCCTCGGCCGGTCCCTCGGCGAGCGGCGTGCCGTCGCGGGCGAGGATCGGTGCGCGCGCCGCCAGGTCGAGCCGGTTTTCGAGCTGCTCGCCGGCTTCCAGCCCGGGGAAGACCAGGCTTGCGTCCCAGGCGATCCCACCGTCGGCGTAGGGGACGTGGAGGTCGGCGACGACGTCGCCGAAGGCGACCGTGCCCGCCTCCACCGGCACCGGTACGACGATCGCGCCGTTCTCCCCGCTCGCGTCCCCGGCGGAGCCGACCTCCAGCGTGCGCAGCGTCGCCACCTCCGCTGCCTCGCGGTAGGCGGCGGCGAACGCGGTCGGCTCGACCGCACGCTTCGAGGCCTGGTTCAGCTCGCGGTACATCGCGGCGAAGTCCTTTTGCGCCCAGGCCTGGGCGAAACGCTCGGCCGCCTCCCTCTCCGGCGAGTCGCCCGATCCGGCGGAGGCGCCGACGACGAAGGCGATCGCGGCGATGACGATCAGCGGCACGGCGCGGGTGAGTACGCGGCGGCGGCGCTCCACCTCGGCGGGCAGTGGGCTCACGGGCGGAAACTTAGCCTCAGGAGAGGTCGAGTACTAACCGGTGCATGGACCCGTGTCCACCGGTGCGGTCGCTTGCGCGAGAGCTGAGCGGACTATCTCGTTCGGGATCGCGAAGCCGCCCTGCGGGCCGGAGGTGGTGGCGGCGAATACCGTCGCCATCGCCCGCCCGCGCGAGTCGATCAGGGGGCCGCCGGAGTTGCCGCTGCGGACGCGGCCGCGGAGCGAGGCGATCGAGCGCCGGATCGGGCCGTTGCCGTAGGAATCCTCGCTGATCGCGGTGCTGGTCTCGCCGAGGCGCGCCGCGGTGACCGCGTAGGGCCCGTTTGCCGGGTAGCCGAGGACGGCGCCCGCGGTCCCCGCCTCCGGATCGGGGGCGATCGGCAGCGGCGGGACCGCTTCGTCGACCCGCAGCACCGCGAGGTCGTTGCCGGGGTCGTAGTGCACCGCAACGGCATCGAGGGAGGCGCCGTCGATCGTCGTCACCTCGGTGTCCTCCTCGCCGGCGACGACGTGGGCGTTGGTGACGACCAGGCCGGGACGCGCGACCCAGCCCGAGCCCTCGATGCCGAGTCCACAGGCCGTTCCCAGCACCCGCACGATCGAACGGCTCGCCCGCCGCACCTCGGGATCGGAGGCGATCGCCGGGTCCGGCGCGGAGACCGGCGCGCTCGGCCCGGCGATCCGGGGCAGCGGATCGACACGTTCGAATGCCCGGCGGACCTCCGGCGAACGGAGCACGACGGCGCCGAGGAGCCAGACCACCGCCAGCACGAAGGCGACCGAAGCGAGAAAGGAGAGCATGCCCTTGATGGGGGAATCCAAGCAGGCCGGCTTCCCGGACCCATTGCTTACGTTCGGTAAGCTGAGACGCGGTGGAGGCCATACCTGCGCAAGAGCAGTCCCCCGGCGTCTGCCCCCACTTCCACGCCGCGATCGAGCTGATCGGCAGGCGCTGGACCGGGGCGATCGTTTTCGCCCTGACCGATGGCCCGCTGCGCTTCGGCGAGCTGGTCAAGGCCGTGCCGGGGCTCTCCGACCGGCTGCTCTCGAAGCGGCTGCGCGAGCTCGAGCGCGAGGGCCTGGTCGAGCGCCAGGTGGAGCCGGGCTCCCCGGTGCGCGTCACCTACTCGCTCACCGAGGCCGGCGCCGAGCTGCGCCCGGCGCTCGAAGAGCTGAAGACCTGGGCCAACCGCTGGCGCTCCGAGTAGCCTCGGCTGGGTGGAAGAGCTACCCGGGCCGTTTCCCGTCGGGCGCTATGCCCGCAAGCTGCAGGAGGAGCTGCGCCGCCGCGCCCGCGTACGCCTGGTCGGTGAGGTGACGGACGTCTCGCGCAGCAAGGTGCAGGCCTATTTCGAGCTGCGCGACGCCGAGGGCGCGGTGCCCTGCGCGATCTGGCTCGACGACCTGGAGAAGGCGGGCCTGCCCGAGGGCGGGCTGCGCGACGGCGCCGAAGTCGTGATCGGCGGCGGACCCGACTACTACCCGGGGGGTGGCCAGGCCTCGCCGAGCTTCGCCTTCCGGGCGACGCAGGTGCGTCTCGCCGGCGAGGGCGATTTGCTGGCCCGGCTCGCGGCGCTGCGCAAGCAGCTGCGCGCCGAGGGCCTCTTCGAGCTGCAAAAGCAGCTCGCGCGGCCGCGGCTGCCGAGAGCGATCGGCGTGGTCACGGCGGAGAGCGGCGCCGCTCGGCGCGACCTGCTCGCCGGCCTGCGGCGCCGCGGCTGGGCCGGGACCGTGGTCTGGGGCTTCGCGCCGGTGCAGGACCGCCGCGCCGCCCCCGCGATCGCCGCGACGATCCAGGACCTGTCTCTTATACACATCTGACG
>JBKPOW010000201.1:0-15390 GCA_046733275.1 Actinomycetota bacterium | reverse complement strand
AGCCCGGTCCGCGCCACCGCCGCCCGGACGACTTCGGCGGAGGCGTCAAGGCCCCGCACCCTTGCGGCGGGGTACTCACGGGCGAGGAAGAGCGCGCGGTCGCCGTTGCCGCAGCCGATCTCGAGGATCCGTTCCGGCGCCGCCGGCACGTGTAGGACGGCGGCCGCAAGCGCGGTGAGCGATGGGGAAGCCACCGGCCGATCATCTACGATGCTGCCGTCGTGGAGGGGACCTCGGACCGCAACAAGCTGATCGGGCTCGCCGTCTTCGCCCTTGTGGTCGCGGGGATCGTCGCGGCGATCCTGATCGTGGGTGGGGGGGACGACGACGAGGGCTCGGCCACGGCCGCGAGCGCCGGCGGCTGCGAGCGGGTCGAGGCGCCGAAGCCGAAGCGCGTCAGCTTTCCGGCGGCGCCGAAGCAGATAATCGGGGCGAATGAGACGCTGACCGCCGAGGTCAAGACCAGCTGCGGCAGCTTCGAGATCGCGCTCGATTCGCGGCGGGCCCCGAAGACCGTCAACTCCTTCGTCGTCCTCTCGCAGCGGGGCTTCTACGACGGCCTCGCCTTCCACCGGATCGCGTCCGGATTCGTCATCCAGGGGGGAGACCCACTGGGCAGCGGCACCGGCGGACCGGGCTACAGCGTCGACGAGAAGCCGCCCGCGAACCTCGCCTATACGAAGGGCGTCGTCGCGATGGCGAAGAGCTCGGCCGAGCCGCCCGGCCGCTCGGGCAGCCAGTTCTTCGTCGTCCTCTCGGCCGACGCCGGCCTGCCGCCCGAATACGCCCTCCTCGGCAGGGTCGCGAAGGGCATGGACGTGGTCGAACGGATCGGCAAACTCGGTACCCCGACGGAAAAACCGAAGCAGCCGGTCCTGATCGAGAAGATCTCGATCGAAGAAGGCTGACGCGGCCGCCAGCTCCCCGCCGGCGGTGCCTTTGCCGATATAGAAAGTCCGATTAATACGCTCTGTCAGCGAATCGTTTAGGCTTTGCGCGCGGATGGGGAACGAATGGGGACAGGGGAGGCGGATCCCGGCGGTGCTCTGCGCGCTGGTTGCGACGGCTGCGCTGGCGATGACCGGCGCCGGTTGCGGCGACGATGACGAGCCGGCAGCCACCACCGCCGACGACATCTCCACGGTCACGGCCGCCGACGACCCCTCCACGGTCTCGGCCGCCGACGACGAGCCCACCCCCGCCCAGACGATCAAGTGCAAGCAGGGCAAGCCGTCGAAGTCCAAGCCCGCTGCTTACGGGACGCCGCCGCAGACGGTGAAGAAGAAAGAAAAGCTGACCGCCGTGGTAGAGACGAGCTGCGGCAGCTTCGAGATCGAGCTCGACACCCAACGGTCCCCGGTCACGGTCAACTCATTCGTCTTCCTCGCCGAAAAAGGCTTCTACGACGGGCTCACCTTCGACGAAGCGGCCGAAGGCACCTACGTCCACGGCGGCGATCCGCCCGGCAAGGCGGGAGGCCCCGGCTACGCGGTCGAAGGCGAGATATACGAAGGCCTGATTTACAGAAGGGGTGTCGTCGCCATGGCCGATTCGGGCGAAGCGAGACCGCCTCGCGTCGGCAGTCAGTTCTTCGTCGCGATCGCCGACCCCTGGATCGACATGAGCAGGATCTATCCGCCGTTTGGGAAAGTGAAGAAGGGCCTCACCGTGCTCGAACGCATCTCGGAATTCGGCCCCCAGGCACCCTCAGGCCCGAGCAACACGGGGGTCATCGGCTATATCGGCAAGCTCGACCGCACCGTCACGATCGACGGGATCACGATCAAGAAGGGCTAAGCCGCGGGCGCGAAGAACGCGCGGGCCCGCGCGGCGACCAGCTCCGGTCGCTCGTCGGCGATGAAGTGGCCGCACTCGGGGGTCAGCTCGACCTCCATCGCGTCGGCGTGGCCCTCGTAACCGGCCAGCAGCTCGGGCCGCAGGACGGGGTCGCCGGTGCCGAAGAGGAGCTTGGTCGGCGTGGTCAGGCGGGCGTCGGCGTAGCGGCCACGGACGATCGGCCAGACCTCCCTCAGCTGGAAGACGCGGTACATCTGCACGGCAGCGCGAGCACGCGCCGGCTCGGCCAGGTTGTCGGTGAAGGCCCGCAGCGTCCCCTCGTCCCAGACCTCGCGCACCGTGCCGGCGGAGAAGAAGGCGCGGGGGACGATGCTGCCGCGGCGGTGAAGCTGGTAGCCGAGGACGGGGGTCATGATCACTACCTGGTAGGTGAAGCGCCAGGCGTAGGGCAGCAGCGCCCCCAGGCTGCCGCCCAGCCACGGGTGGAGGATGTTGAGCGCGAGGTAGCGCTCGAAGCGCTCGGGCGCCTTGAGGCAGAGGAGGAAGCCGATCCAGCCGCCCCAGTCGTGGCCGACCAGCTTCACCCGCTCGATCCCGAGCGCGTCAAGGACGGCGAGCACGTCGTCCGCCAGGTTCTCCTTCTCGTAGCCGCGGCGCGGCGCGTCGGACCAGCCGAAGCCGCGCAGGTCGAGGGCGAGCACGCGGTGGCGGTCGGCGAGCGCCGGCAGCAGGTGGCGCCACTCGTACCAGTGCTGGGGCCAGCCGTGTAGGCAGAGGACCACGTCCTCGCCGGACCCCGCTTCGGCGAGGTGGAACTCGAGCCCGCGGGCTCGCACCCAACGGTGGCTGACGCCGTCGACGTGAGGAAGGGTCGTCACCGAACGGAATCTAGCTGCGGCCGCATAAACTGGCTGCATGGCCAAGGTCGACGTCGGCGACGCCGCACCAGACTTCGAGCTGCCGGGGACCGGCGGCAGGACCTACCGCCTCGGCGACTACCGCGGTCAGAACGTCGTCCTCGCCTTCTACCCCGGCGACGCGACGCGGGTCTGCACGGCGCAGTTCTGCTCCTACCGCGACAAGGGCGACCGGCTCGACCAGCTCGACGCCGCGGTCTTGGGGATCTCGCCGCAGTCGGTCGACTCGCACGAGCGCTGGGCCCAGGAGCAGGACCTCAACGTCCCCCTGCTCGCCGATGAGGACCTCGCCGTCAGCAAGAGCTATGGCGTCGTCGGCTGGGCCGGGCCGCTGGGAAAGCTGGCGGGCTTGGAGGGCGTGCAGGGCGGCCGCTACGTGATGCGGGCGATCTTCCTCGTCGACAAGGAGGGCAGCGTTCGCTACCGGCACGTCTCGCGCACCGGCGCGAGGTTCCAGACGGTCGGCGACCTGGAGCGCGCCGTCGCCGCGATCTCCTGATGCCGGCCGAGGCGCGGCCGTTCACCGCCGGCGAGCGGCCGGCGATCCGCGGTGAGGGGGCGGGGGAGGGGCCGGCGGTCGTCCTCTGTCATGGGATCACGGCGACGCGGCGTTACGTTCTCCACGGCTCTCGCGCGCTGGAGCGGGCCGGTCACGCCGTCTTCTCTTACGACGCCCGCGGTCACGGCGAGTCGGATCCCGCTCCCGATGGCCAGGGTTATGGATACCTGGAGCTGGTCGGCGACTTCGAAGAGGTGATCGCGGAGAGGGTGAGCGATGAGCGCTTCGTCCTCGCCGGCCACTCGATGGGCGCCCACACCGCGGTCGCCTACGCGCTGCGACGGCCCGAGCGCCTCGCCGGGCTCGTCGTGATCGGCCCGGTCTACATGGGCGAGATCACCGACGAGGCGCTGGCCTACTGGGACGGTCTCGCGGCGGCCCTGGAGGGGGGCGGGGTCGATGGCTTCGTCGGTTACATCGACCGGGTGCAGGGGATCGACCCTGCCTGGCGCGACTCGGTCCTGCGCTTCACCCGCGAGCGCATGCTCCAGCACCGCCGCCTCGACGCGGTCGTCGAGGCCCTGCGCCAGGTGCCGCGCTCGCGGCCGTTCGAGCGGATGGAGGAGCTCGAGTCGCTGCGGGTACCGACGCTCGTCGTCGCCAGTCACGACGACGCCGATCCGGGCCACCCCCGCCACGTCGCCGAGGCCTACGCGGAGCACCTGCCGCTGGCGCGCCTGACGGGTGAGGAGGAAGGCGCGTCGCCGCTCGCCTGGCAGGGCGGCAGACTCTCGCGCGAGATCGCCGCCTTCTGCGCCGAGGTCGGCCAGGCGCAAGAATGAGGACCATGCCCGAGCCCAGCGACGGACCCGACGCAGGCCACCCGATTCACTACTCGGCGGTCGAGCCGGGAACGCCGATCTACAGCTCCGACGGAGTCGAAGTCGGCCGCGTACGGGCGGTGCTCGACAACCACCGCGAGCACATCTTCGACGGCCTCGTCTTCGAGGACGCCGGCGGCGAGCTGCGCTTCGCCGACGCGCCCGAGGTGGCGCGCACGGCCGAGCGCGCGGTGACGCTCGCGATCGACGCGGAGGAGGCCCGCCGGCTGGGGCCCCCGGAGGAGGGGCACGCACGCTTCGTCCCCAACCTGCGCGGCGGCCGCCTCGGCCGCCTCTTCGGCGGCGGCTGGAAGCGGCACTGAGCCGCGCGACCGCGCGCGGCATTGACTCCGTCGCTTTAACCGGCGAAAAGGTGGAACGCATAGGCTCCTGCCGCATGAAGGCGCCGGCGGAGGGCACGCTGCGGAAAATCGCGACCTTCGTCGCCGCCTTCGGCATTGGCGTCGCCTCCTACATCGCGATCGAGGCCGCGGGTGGGGACGCGCCGACCTGCATCGCCGGCGGCAGCGGCTGCGAGACCGTCGCCGGCAGCAGCTACTCGCATCTGCTCGGCGTCAACATCGCCGTCTTCGGCATCGCCGGCTACGTGTTGCTGCTGGCAGCCGCGCTCCTGCGCGGCGACGCGGCGCGCATGGCCGGCTTCGCCGTCTCGCTGGTCGGCTTCGGCTACAGCGTCTTCCTCACCTACATCGAGCTGTTCAAGATCGAGGCGATCTGCCAGTGGTGCGTCGCCAGCGCGGTCCTGATGACGGTCCTGTTCGGCCTCAGCGCGGTGCGGATGGTCGCCTACGTGGGACGGCCGGCGTGAGCGACGGGGACGCGCGGCGCCGGCGCCTGCTGCAGGTAGCCAGCGCCGCCGCCTTCCTCGCGCTCGCCGGGGTGCTGGTGCTGATCGTCGTCAACTCGAGCGAGACCGAGGGGGGCGATACCCGGTTGGAGGACGTCGCCGCGGTGAAGCGCGAGCTGCGCGGGATCCCGCGGGAGGGCCTGGTGCTAGGTAGGCCGCAGGCCAGGGTGACCCTCTACGAGTACGGCGACCTGCAGTGCCCGGTCTGCAAGGCCTTCGCCGAAGGCGTCGTTCCCGACGTGATCGAGGCGAAAGTGCGCGGCGGTGAGGCGAAGATCGAGTTCCGCAACTTCACCATCATCAGCGAGGAATCGGTGCCGGCGGCTGCCGCCGCGATCGCCGCCGGCGAGCAGGGCCGCGGCTGGGAGTTCGTCGACCTCTTCTACGTCAACCAGGGCCTCGAGGCCTCCGGTTATGTCACCGACGAGTTCCTCACCGAGATCGCACGGGCCGCGGGGGTCGGGGACATCGCCCGGTGGAATGAGCAACGCGAGAGCCAGGCCGTCCTGCGTCAGGTTCAGCGCGAAAGCGAGGAAGCGCAGAGCCTCGGCCTCACCGGCACGCCTTCGTTCGCCGTCAGCGGCCCGGCGACCGAGGGCAAGGAAGTCCTCGGCACGCCCGGCTCGGCGGGGGCGCTGGAAGAGGCAATAGAGGACGCGCATGGCTGAGTTGACATAACCTTCATTATCGTGCGTTGAATTCGCGGACCTGGCCCGCACCCCGCCCGTGGATGATGCATGCCTAACCGGCTAAGCGGCCGGCCCGGGCGCGGTGGCACGGCCCCAGGCCAGCGGACGGGCGATCGGCGGCGATTTGGGCAGCTCGCCGCGTTCGACCGACTCGAGCTTCAGCGGCGAGGCCTCGATCGTTGCCGGCGTGTCGCGGTTGCAGTGGCAGCCGTCGCCGACGAAGCGCCAGGGCCTTTCGAAGCGGTCCTGCCAGCGCGCCAGGCCCGGATCCTCGGCGCGGACGTGCTCGAGGAAGAGCAACTGCCCGCCGGGCCTCAGCACGCGCGCGGCCTCGGCCAGCGCCACGGCCGGGTCGGGGACCGTGCAGAGGACCAGCGTGAAGACGGCGGTGTCGAAGCTGTCGTCGCCGAAGGGCAGCCGTTCGGCGCCGGCCTCGACCACCTCGGCCTCGGTGCCTGAGTCGGCGACCTTGCGCCGCAGGCGCTTGACCATGTGCGGATCGGGCTCGGCCATGACGATGCCCTCCAGCCCCTCCGGGAAGAGCCCGAGATTGGCGCCGGTGCCGGCGCCGATGTCGATCGTCCGCCCCCGCGCCGCGGCGAGGACCTCGCGCCGCCGCTCGCGCAGCCCCGCCTCCTCGGTGCCCTTAAGCATGCTGTCGTAGAGCGCCGAGAAGGCCCTTCCCCAGGTCGCGTCGTAAATTCGCCCCACGGCGGTCTCAGGCGGCTTCGCGCTCGGCCGGCTTTGCCTCCGCCCCGGGCTCGACGCCGGGGTCGTTGTGCGAGATCCGCTCCTCGTAGGCGGCGCGGGCGGCGGGGTCGACCTCGGTCATCACCTCGGTGACGCCCATGAAGCGCGCGACCGCCTCACGGGCGCGGCGCGGCAGCAGCGCGCCGAGGACGATCGAGGCCCGCAGCTCGCGGGGCACGTAGACGTCGACCTTGTCCAGCTCGAGCGCGTTGACGATCTCGTTTGCAACGTCCTCCGCCTCGACCCGCTTGACGCCGCGCTTGTCGACGAGGCCTTCGATCAGCTGCGTGTTGACGGTGATCGGCATGACGTAGGAGAGCTCGATGCCGGTGTTCGCGCACTCGGCCCGCACCGCCTCGGTCAGGCCAACGACGGCGTGCTTGGTCGCCGCGTAGGTGGCGATCCCGGGCACGCCGGCTTTGCCGGCCGAGGAGGCGATGTTGACGATGTGGCCGCGCCCCCGCGCTTTCATCCGCTGCACGGCGAGCTGGGTGCCGACGATCACGCCGTAGACGTTGATGTCGAGCTGGCGGCGGATCGAGTCGTCGCTCTCCTGCTCGAACGGCGTCACCGGCATGATCCCGGCGTTGTTGATCAGCACGTCGACCGGGCCCAGCTGGCGCTCGGCCTCGTCGAGGAAGGCGGCGAAGGACCCGCGGTCGGTGACGTTGAGCTGAATCGCGACCGTGCCGCCGCCCAGCTCGGCCGCAGCCTGCTCGGCCGGCGCGAGGTCGAGGTCGCCGAGGGCCACCCGGCAGTCCTTGCGTACAAGCGCCTGCGCGGTCGTCCTGCCAATCCCCCGCGCTCCCCCGGTGATCGCCACCACCTTGCCGCTGAGTGAGCGTCGCTCCTTCTTCGCCATCGTGCCCTCCTCCTGCCGGTGCGCCCTTCTAGGCCGCCGGCTTGTAGACGGTGACCACGGCGGCGCCGCCGAGGCCGATGTTGTGCTGCAGGGCGGTCTTCGCGCCCTCCACCTGTCGCTTGTCGGCTTGCCCGCGCAGCTGCCAGGTCAGCTCCGAGCACTGCGCCAGCCCGGTCGCGCCGAGCGGGTGGCCCTTGGAGATCAATCCGCCGGAGGGGTTGACGACGACCTTGCCGCCGTAGGTGGTCGCCTCTTCCTCGACCAGCTTGTGCCCCTCGCCCTCCTCTGCGAAGCCGAGCGCTTCGTAGGTGATGAGCTCGTTGGCGCTGAAGCAGTCGTGCAGCTCGCAGACGTCGACCTCCTCGGCGCTGATCCCGGCCTCGGCATAGGCCTTCTCCGCCGCCGCCTTCGACATGTCGGAGCCGACGATCTTCATGCAGTCGGTGTCCTCGGCGAAGGTCGAGCTGAGGTCGGTGATCATCGACTGGCCGGCGATCTCGATCGCCTGGCCGCCGAGGTCGTGCTCTTCGACGTAGCGCTCCGAGGCGACGATCGCGCAGGCCGAGCCGTCGGAGGTCGGCGAGCACTGCAGCTTGGTCAGCGGGTCGTGGATCATCTTCGCCGCCTTGATGTCCTCGAGCGTGTACTCGTCCTGGAACTGAGCGTAGGGGTTGTTGACCGAGTGCTTGTGGTTCTTCCACCCGATCCAGGCGTAGTGGTCGGGGTTGGAGCCGTACTTCTCCATGTGATCGCGGCCGGCGTTGCCGAACATCTGTGGTGCCGGCGGCGACTGCTCGGGGTCACGGATCTCGAACATCCGCATCGCGTGCTTGTCTAGCGCGTTGGTGCGGTCGGTGTACTTGACGCCGAGCGAGCCGGGCTCCATCTTCTCGAAGCCGATCGCCATCGCGCACTCGGCGAGCCCGCCCTTGACCGCCTGACGGGCGAGGAACAGCGCCGAGGAGCCGGTCGAGCAGTTGTTGTTGACGTTGACCACCGGGATGCCGGTGAGGCCGAGCTGGTAGAGCGCCCGCTGGCCGTAGGTCGAGTCGCCGTAGCAGTAGCCGGCGAAGGCCTGCTCGACGTCGTCGTAGGGAATGCCGGCGTCGGCGAGCGCCTTCCCCCCCGCCTCCTTGGCCCAATCGGGGTAGTCGCCCTCCTTGGTGCCGGGCTTCTCGAACTTGGTCATCCCGACCCCGATCACGAACGTGCGGTTGCTCAAAGTCTGCTCCTGTGGTCGCGCCGCGCCCCCGCGGCGTTTGGCTGCCTAGCCAGGACTGTACCGCGTCCCCACCCTCCTCCGCTGTTCCTTTGCCCGCCTAGATGCCGCAGAGGAACAGCGCTAGCCGACGTGGCCGCCGGGCATGCGGTCGTCGTGGCCCTGGCACTCGTCGGGCTGCCAGCCGGGCACCGTGTTGCCTTCCGGCGGGATCGGGTGCTGCTTCAGGATCCGCGCCAGGTGGGTGACGTTGTGCGCCATCCACTTGGCGGTCTTCTGCGTGTAGGGGTGGTCCGCCCCGCCCGCTTCGATGAAGGAGGGCCCGGGGCCGGCGTCGCCGACCCAGTAGGTGTCGGCGTTGGGCGGGATCGCGCAGCCGAGGTGGCTGAGGTTGAAGAGGGTCGTCTCCGCGCAGGCGTGCGCGCCATCCTCGTTGCCGGTGACGACCACGCCTCCGACCGTGTTGTAGAGGGGGTACTGGCCGACCTCGTTGGTCGTGTTGTAGGTGCCGTCGAGCCGCTCGATCACCATTTGGCTGACGCTGTTGCGGACGCCGAACCAGATCGACATGCCGACGATCAGGACGTCGGCGGCGAGGACCTTCTCGAGGATCCGGGGCCACTCGTCCCCCTCCCCCATGTCGGAGACGATGCCGAAGGGGATCTCGTAGTCGACCGGCCGCAGCGTCTCGTGCCTGACGCCGAGCTCGTCGAAATGGGCGGTGACGAGGTCGATCAGGCCCTGGGTGTTGGAGACCTCGGGCGACTTCTTCAGCGTGCAGTTGAGGATCAGCGCGTTGATGTCCATGTGCGCCATCCTCCCCCTTGGCCGCACCGCGGCGCAAGTACCCTGCAGGGGACGTGATCCTCGCCGAGATCAGCACCGACCCGGCCGCCGGGGTGGGAATCTTCGCCGCGCTGGCGGCGGGCGTCGTCTCCTTCCTCTCGCCCTGCGTGCTGCCGCTCGTCCCCGGCTACCTCTCGGCGGTCAGCGGCGTCTCCGCCGCCGAGCTCGACAGCGCGGGCTGGCGCCGCGTGCTGGGCCCGAGCTTGCTCTTCGTCGCCAGCTTCTCGGCGATCTTCATCGCCCTCGGATTGGGCGCAACCCAGATCGGCGTCTTCCTGCAGGACAACCGGCAGGTGCTCGACAAGGTCGCGGCGGCGCTGATCATCGCCATGGGCGTCTTCTTCGTCGCCTCCCTCTTCGTCGTCCGGCTGAACCGCGAGTGGCACGTAGAAGCGCTGCTCGACCGCGCAGGCAAGGGCGGTCCGATCGTCGCCGGCGCCGCCTTCGCGATCGCCTGGACCCCCTGCATCGGCCCCACCCTCGGGGCGATCCTCTCCGCCGCCTCGTTGACCGAATCGAGCGGCCGCGGCGCCCTCCTCCTCGCCGTCTACTCGGCCGGGCTGGCGATCCCCTTCCTCCTCACCGCCGTGGCCTTTTCCCGCATGACCACCGCCTTCGCCGTGGTCAAGCGCCACTATCAGCTGATCGTGGCCACCGGCGGCCTGATCCTGATCGCGATGGGCATCCTGATCTGGACCGACCAGCTCACCCAGCTCAACATCGAGGCCCAGAGGCTGTTGAGCGAAATAGGCCTCGACTTCTGGAACGAGGTCTGAGGGTCCCTCAGGGCGTGGTCAGTTGTTCGCGGGGGCGGCGGTCTCGAGGGGGCGGCCGATCGCCTCGGTCTCCTCGAGGCTGGCATCGTCTAGTTCGCGCGAGCAGACGATGCGGAAGCGGCCGGTGCCGATTGCCGAGTCGGGCACGACCGGCAGGCCGCGGATCTCCTCCCAGCCCAGCCGTTCGACCTCGAACGGGTTCATCCGCACCTCCGCCGCCGGGAACGGGCAGTTCTGGTTGTGCTGGTCGATTGCCCTGGAGATCGCCTCCAGGTTCTTCGCTTCGGGTGACGCCACTCGCCCAGATTCTAGGTGGTTAGGATGGGCGCGCCGGTGACTACCACGCTCGACTCCAACCGGGTCGCTGCCGCGCTTGATCGGCTGCATACCCAGGCAGGCATTGAGGACGACGAAGCCAGGCGACGCGTAGAAGCAAGGGAGGCGGAGCTTGGCGTCCGTCTTCATCCCCCGCAGCGATACGAGCTCTATGGGAACGCACCGCTGGCCATCACGCCGGAGGTGGGTCGCCTTTACTACCTGCTTGCCACCGCGCGGCGTGCGAGATCGATCGTTGAGTTCGGAGCCTCACACGGGATATCGACGATCTATCTGGCAGCCGCTATTCGGGATTTGGGTGACGGGTCGCTAATAACCACGGAGATTCTTCCCGGCAAGGCCGAGACGACCGAGCGTAATCTCAAGGACGCGGGTCTCGATGATCTTGTCGAGATCCGGATTGGTGATGCGCTTGAGACCTTGAATTCAATTCCGGGCCCGGTCGACATCCTCGTGCTGGACGGCCGCAATGACCAATACGTTTCAGTTCTCGCGCTACTTGAAGCACACCTAGCCCCCCATGCGCTCATCATTGCCGACCTCGGCAAGGATGATCCTGATCTTGAGGCTTATCAGGGTTACGTTCGAAGGCTGGCTGGCGGAAATTTCTCGATCACGCTCCCGCTTGACGCCGGAATCGAGCTGACCGTCCGGGCGACCGGTGTGGGTCCGTAATTTGGACCCTTCGATCTCAGCGAAGGAGCGTGCCTTGCCATACCCGAAGATCGAGCTACACGTTCACCTCGAGGGCACCGTCCGGCCCTCGACGCTACTCGAGATAGCCCGCCGCAACGACGTTAGGCTCCCCGCCGAGACTGTCGAGGGGCTGACCGAGCTGTATCGATTCCGTGACTTCGCCCATTTCATTGAGGTCTGGGTGATGACCACAGGGGCCCTGCGGACGGCCAGCGATTTCCGGCAGGTCGTTGTCGACTACGCGCAGGAGGCTGCTGGCCACGGCGCCATATATATCGAGGGAATCTTCGCGCCCGCAGAGCCCGCCACACGCGGCGTCTCCTGGGAGGAGACCTTCGAGGGCTATTGCGACGGAGCCCAGGAGGCTCGTGAGCTGTACGGAGTCGAGGTTCGCCTCACCCCCGACATCTCTCGCGGCCTTCCAATGGAGACTGCGGAAGCCACCGCCCGCTACGCGGTCAAGTTTCGCGATCGAGGTGTAGTCGGGATCGGTCTCGGCGGGCTGGAGGCCGAGTTTCCTCCCGAGCCCTATGCGGACGCCTTTGCGCTCGCCCGCGCAGGGGGGGTCGCCTCCGCTCCCCACGCCGGCGAGGTCGCGGGCACATCGTCCATCCTGGGCGCATTGGAGGCATTGGGCGCAGATCGCATTCGCCACGGTATCCGTGCCGTGGACGACCCGGCGATGGTGCGGGAGCTGGCCGGACGGGGGACCGTGCTCGATGTCTGTCCGATCTCCAACTTGCGTACTGGCGTGGTGCGCTCGCTTGGGGAGCACCCCCTTCCGCAGCTCGTTGATGCGGGCGTGTGCTGTTCGCTCTCGACAGACGATCCGGCGATGTTCGACACCGATCTCGGCGCCGAGTACAAAGCCGCTACTGGGCTCGGGCTATCGGCCCGCCGGTTCTATGAGGCCGGGGTGGCAGGAGCGCTCTGCGACGACAGCACCCGCGAGGACCTGCGCCGACGAGGTGATAACTACGACTGGGCTCGGATCGCAGGCGGAGGCGACGAGGCAGCTGGCTAGGTGCGTCTACAACCTGCCGCCGGCGTCGTAGGGCTCCCCCGAGGTGGCGCCTACGACCATGAGGCGGAGGCCTTCCGGCCCTGGCGTGACCTTGCGCTTGACCTCGGGGCCGACCCGGGCGAGGTGCTCGCTGTCGAGCGGGTACCGCTCGCCGTCGGCTTCGAGCGTGCCCGAGCCCTTCAAGGCTACGTAGACCTCCTCCTGGCCGAGCTGCTGGGGGCGTTTGGCGAACATCTGGCCCCCTATCCCCTCCTCCCAGTGATCGTGCTCGGGGTAGTCCTCGGCCCCCGGCGCCAGGTCGATGATCGAGAGACCGAAGGCGCTGACCTCGAGGCCGGCGGCGGCTTTGTGGAACTTGATCCCCTCGAAGAACCCGTCGATTGCCTCGATCTCATCGACCTTGGCGTGGGTAACGTCGGCCATAGGCTGACCCTACCCAACGAGCCACCCCGATGAACGGCTTGTGCCGTCCCGCTCGGGTCCTACGATCGATCCAGGTGGAGGACCGACGGACAATCGCTCATCTCGACATGGACGCCTTCTACGCGTCGGTCGAGCTGCGCAGGCGGCCGGAGCTGAAGGGGAAGCCGGTGGTGGTCTGTGGGTCGGGGCCGCGGGCGGTGGTCACCACGGCGAGCTACGAGGCGCGCAAGCTGGCCGGGATCCACTCGGCGATGCCGGCGGCGATCGCGCGGCGGCGGCTGCCGAACGCGGTCTACCTGCCGCCGGACTTCACCGCCTATCGAGAGGCCTCCGGGCAGGTGATGAACATCCTGCGCGCCAACGCCGAGACGGTCGAAGTGGTTGGCCTCGATGAGGCTTACGTCGACCTCAGCGGCCTCTTCGCGCCGAAGGCGACGATGCGTCGGATCGCCACCGAGATCCGCGAGGACACCGGCCTCACCTGCTCGATAGGGATTTCCGAGAACCGGCTGCTGGCGAAGATCACGAGCGAGCTGGGCAAGCCCGCCGGCCTCGTCGTCCTCTCCCGTGAGGAGGCGCTGGAGCGCTTCGCCTCCCACCCGCCCGGGCTCGTCCCCGGCATCGGACCCAAGACCGTCGCCAAGCTGGAACGGATGGGCATCCGCACGCTGGCCGAGCTGCGCGCCTACGACCCCGACGCTCTCGAGCGGGCCTTCGGCCCGCGCAGCGGCCGCTGGCTGCACGCCCGCGCGGGCTTCGAGGACGAGACCCCGATCGCGGTGGAACGCGAGACCAAGTCGCAGTCGGCGGAGACAACTTTCGACGTCGACGTCGCCGATCACGGCGAGATGGCTGCCCATATCGCCTCCCTTGCCAAGGAGCTCTGCCGGCGCTTGCGCGCGCGCGAGCTCGAGGGCCGCACGATCGGGATCAAGGTCCGCCTCGACGACTGGACTAACGTGACGCGCGCCCACACCCTTGACGAGCCGACCAACGATCCAGCGGTGGTCACCCCCATCGCTCTTGACCTCCTCCGCGCCTACTCTCCCACCCGCCCCGTGCGCCTCTTGGGCGTCCGAGTCGCCGGCTTCACCAGCGAAGACTCCGCTGAACCGGAGCACCCGCAGGCCCAGATGCAGCTCGGCGTCAGCTGAGGCTACCCCGGCATACCGGGATAGCCCCGTCGTGCGAAGATGAGCCGCGTGAACGGAGATCGACTGACTGGGCTGGATGCGTCGTTCCTCCACATGGAGCGCGGCGGCGCCCACATGCACGTCGCCTCGACCATCCTCTTCGACGGCTCGCCTCCCACGCACGAGGAGTTCCGCGACCACATCGAGTCGCGCCTGCACCTCGTCCCGCGCTTCCGCCAGAAGCTGCGCACCGTCCCCTTCGACCAGGGTCGCCCGGTCTGGGTCGACGACCCGTTCCTCAACCTCGACTACCACGTGCGACGCACGGCGCTGCCCGCGCCCGGCTCGGAGGAGCAGCTGCGCAACCTCGCCTCGCGGATCTTCTCCCAGCAGCTCGACCGCACCAAGCCGCTCTGGGAGCTGTGGCTGGTCGAGGGCTTCGAGGGTGATCGCTTCGCCGTGATCGGCAAGAGCCACCACGCCCTCGTCGACGGCATCTCCGGCGTCGACATCACCACTGTCCTCTTCGACCTCGAGGAGGAGCCCGACCACCCGCCGGTGCGGCCGCCGAAGTGGGCGCCCCGGCCCGAGCCGACCGACCTGCAGCTGCTCAAGGACGCCTGGCGCGAGCGCGCCACCAGCCCGCGCGAGGTCGTCCGTGGCATGCGCGCCGCCCTGCGCGGACCGCGTCAGGTGCTGCGCGGCCTGGCCGACACGGGCCGCTTCCTCGAAGGCGCCGCGGCGGCGCCGAGCACGCCCTTCAACGTCGAGATCGGCCCCCATCGCCGGCTCGCCTTCGTCCGCGCCGACCTCGCCGACTTCAAGCGGGTCAAGAACGCCCACGGCGGCACGGTCAACGACGTCGTCCTCTCGGTCGTGGCCGGCGCCCTTGGCAACTACCTGCGCGCCCGCGGCCACGAGACCGAGGACCTCGAGCTGCGGGCGATGGTGCCGGTCAGCGTCCGCGCCGAAGAAGAGCGGGGGGCGCTCGGCAACCGCATCTCGGCGATGATGGCGCCGTTGCCAGTCTGGTCTCGGGACCCGGTCGAGCGCCTGCGAGTCGTCACCGAGACGATGGGCGACCTGAAGGGCTCCGGCCAGGCGGTCGGCGCCGAGCTGCTCACCCGGCTGACCGACTTCGCCCCGCCGACGATCGCCTCGCAGGCGGCCCGCCTGCAGCCGGCGCAGCGCTTCTTCAACCTCGTCGTCACCAACGTTCCCGGACCGCAGTTCCCGCTCTACTTGATGGGGCGCCGGATGACCTCGATCTTTCCCCTGGTCCCGCTCGCCCGGCGGCAGGCGCTCTGCGTCGGGATCATGTCCTATGACGGCCAGATCGACTTCGGCCTGGTCGGGGACTACGACGCGATGGCCGACCTCGAGAGCTTCGGCCTCGACCTCGAAGGGGCGATCGGCGAAGCCGTCGCCAGCGCGCCCGCGGCGCCGGACGCTCAGGGCGACGGACGGGCGCGGACGAGGAACGGCGCCGTGTCGGTCAAGTAGTCCCAGTCGAGCCGCCTGGCGTCGAAGCCCTCGGCCCGGGTGTCCGCGTTGACCACGACGGCGGTGATGCGCTGGAAGCGGCCGGGCCGCCAGAGGCGCACGGTCATCTGCCCGCCCTGGCGGCGGAAGCGCAGCCGCGAGACCACGCGGCCACCGCGCTCGCTGCCGATC
>JBKPOW010000200.1:0-7858 GCA_046733275.1 Actinomycetota bacterium | reverse complement strand
GGGGTCGAGCGGCTTCGGAATTTCTTCCGTGAGCACCCTGTTGGGCGGACTCCGGGGGAGGCCCCGCCGGAGCAACAGCATGGAGGCTCCGTCGGGACCTCCCCCGGATCCCGCCTCGACAGCTTTCGAAATGCGCTCGCTGACGACTTCAACACCCCCCGAGCCATGGCTGAGGTGTTTGAGCTGGTGGCGGAAGTGAACCGGGGGGAAGTGCCCGATAACCCGGCGGTTGAGGTGTTGGCGGAGATGCTTGGGCTCGTCGGTCTCAGCTCCCTTACCCAGCCGGAGAAGGGAGCTGAGGCCGACGCCGAGGCAGAGGGTTTGTTGCGTGAGCGGGAGGAGGCTCGGGCGGCTAAGGACTTCGGGCGGGCTGATGAGATTCGGGAGCGGTTGGCCGAGCTCGGCTGGGAGGTTCGGGACTCGGCCGACGGCGCCAAATTGGTGCCCAAGGCCTAGGCGTGGTCGACGGCCAGGTCATCTACGGGCGCCGGCCCGTCGGAGAGGCGGAACGGGGGAAGAGGGGCGTGCGCCGGGTTTGGCGGGCGCCGGAGACCTCGGGCGAGGAGCTCGAGCGGCTCTGCGGGTCACCCGACCACCAGGGCGTCGCTGCGGAGGTCGATCCGTATCCGTACGTGGATTCGGGGGCCTTGCTGCAACGCGAGGACGCGTTGCTCCTCGTCCTCGACCAGGTCCAGGACCCGCGCAACCTCGGCGCCATCTGCCGCTCCGCCGAGTTCGCCGGCGCCGCCGGGGTCGTCATCCCCGAGCGCCGCGCGGCCGAGATCACGCCGGTCGCCTGCAAGGCGTCGGCAGGCGCCGTCGAGCACCTGGACATAGCCCGCGTCCGCAACGTCACCGACTGGCTGGCGGAGGCGAAGCAGGTAGGCTTCTGGATCTGGGGCGCCGACGCGGCGGCCGACCAGCTTCCTTGGAACGCCGACCTGAGCGGTCCGACCGTCCTCGTCCTGGGCGGCGAGGGCAAAGGCATCCGCCCCCGCGTAGCCGCAGCTTGCGACGGCCTGATCGCGCTTCCCCGTCTCGGCCAGATCGACTCGCTCAACGTCTCTGCTGCGGCGACTGCGTTGCTGTTCGAGGCGATCCGTCAGCGCCGAAAAGCGCCAACTTCGCGGTAGCACCTGCAACGGCGTTTGCAAGAAATCCGCAATTTGGGGTTGACAGAACTCCGCAAGCCGGTAAGAATGCCGCGCCAACAAGGGTGAACCTCAGCTTGAGTCTGAGATTCAGCCAGTTCATACAGGGCGCCACAGGGGAGGTACCGGCGCCACGACCCTTCATCTCAAAGGAGAAGGATCAGTGGCTCTATCGTCGCCTACGCAGGAATTGCGGCTCCCCAGCGGCCATTTCAACGGCTCTACGCGTCCTAATGCTAACCCTCAAGCTGAGCTTGATGATCATTACCTCGTCGCCCTCGCCAAGGAGGGTCGGACCGATGCCTACGACACGATCGTGCGTCGCTACCGCGGCTTCGTCCGTCTCAAGGCTTCGTCCTACTTCCTCCTCGGTGGCGAGAGCGATGACCTGATCCAGGAAGGCCTGCTCGGCCTCTACAAGGCGATTCGCGACTACCGCAGCGACCGCGAGTCGAGCTTCCGCAGCTTCGCCGAGCTCTGCATCACCCGCCAGATCATCACCGCGGTGAAGACCGCCACCCGCAACAAGCACACGCCCCTCAACCAGTACGTCTCCTTCAGCCACACCCCCGCCGCTGCGGGCGACTCGGACACCACCCTGGACGAGATCCTGCCCGGCCCAAGCGTCGCCGACCCGGTCAACCAGGTGATCGCCAGCGAAGAGCTGGAGAGCCTCGTCTCCTGCCTCTCGGGCACCTCCGGCGTCCTCTCCGACCTGGAGAGCCGCGTCCTCTCGCTCTATCTCGACGGCCACTCCTACGAGGCGACGGCCGAGCGGCTCGAGTGCGACACGAAGACGGTCGACAACGCCCTGCAGCGAGTCAAGCGCAAGGTTGCCGCCCACCTGGACTCGCGCGAGGTGCTCGCCTGAGGCCATCCGGCCGGCGCATATCTGCGTCCTTGATCTGCTGGGCGGATGACCTCAGGGCAGTGGATCGAGGGTGTAGCTGAGGCCAGTGGCGGTGAGGCCGTCGAGGAAGGCGGCGGGGTCGAACGCCTGCGCCGGGGCCAGCGCGCCGCTGCGATCGTAGGCCGGGGCGGCGAGAAGTCGTGCGCCCTGAGCGATGCCGCGGGCGGTGAGCCCGTAAACGTCGCCGCCGCGGACCGTGCCTTGACGGGCGCCTGCTTTACCGCGGGCCTCGCAGCTGATCGTGAAGCGACACGCCTGGCGGGACTTCTCGCTCGGCGCGGCAGGGAGGCGACGGATGGCTGCGCCGGCTATCCGCCGCAGCGGCGTGCGCATCGCGGCGCCGAGCAGGGGAGAGGCCGAAGCCGCAAGCGGCATCAACCGCGATGGCACGACCATCCCGTTGAGCAGCGTCCGTACCCGGGCGGTCTCGACGTGTCGCGGCACGGTGATCTGCTCACCGGTGGGGTAGCGAAGCATCCGCTGCTCGCCGATCGGCTCGGGAAAGCGCCAGCGGCCGCCGTCGGCGCTACGCGGCGCCGGCCGCCAGTCTTCGTCGTCCCAGACGACGTCACCGCCGCGCATGATCTCGAGCCCGGAGAGGGCGGTGCCGCGCGTGGGCGTGAATCCCTCCACGCAGTAGGCAACGACAATCTCCTCCAGCGGGCCCATCCCGTCGGCAGTGAGGGCCGCGATCAGGTCGCCGGGCGCGTAGTCGAACCCCATCCCCGAAACCAGCGCCCCGCCGGCATCGGCGGCCCGCTGCCCATACCGCTCGAAGACCATCCGCATGAACGGCTGCTCCCCGGTCGTGTCGAGGTAGTGCGTCCCGGTTTCGACCGCCGCCTCCACCAACGGCTCGCCGTGCAGCAGAAACGGCCCAGCGCAGGCCGCCACCACCGAGCACCCCTCCAGCAGCTCCCGCAACCCAGCCCGATCGTCCAGCGAAACCGCCCGGAACGGCACGCCCCCAAGTTCCTCCGAGAGCCGCTCCAGCTTCCCCCGATCTCGCCCCGCGATTACGAAATCAACCCCGAGCCGCTTCAGCTCCCGCGCCACCAACCCACCGGTGAACCCGGTGGCTCCATAGATCAAAACGCGACTCGGTGAGCTCATTCACCCTGGTGAATAGCGTCATTTACCGACAAGTGCACCGCCGGTGGAATCTTCAAAGCCCTCACCGCTTTTGAAGATTACGTAGATGCCCTCGGTTGCCAGGAGCTGGCATAGGTCTTTTCGTGGCTCCCTTGGAACCAACACAGCGAGGTAGCGGGGACTGCCATCATCAAAAAAGCGCTTGTAGTCCGCAAGCTGACCGATCGCCATTCGGATTACCCCTCGCTCGACGGAGCCCTTTGCCTCAACCAGCATGTCGAGCGTGGCGTCATAGAGATCGGTAAGAAGCGGTCGCGCCTCTTCCGTGGGGATTAGTTGATTGCGGAAAACGTGATGGCCAAGGCTGCAGAGGTGTTCCTCGAGCTCGAGAACAAGTTTCTGCTCGCGGCGCTCAGCCTCATAGGATGTACCGCTGGGTTCTACATATGCCTTCTCGGTGTGCTGCTGCTCAATTGGAACGCTTGTGCTAGACGGGCCAGCCAGAACCTCAGCTAGCTTGGAAGTTGGCTCAGGTGGTGCGATTTGTTTAGGTCGGAGGCGAAACACGATTACCTCGCGCCTTGGGCCACCGCCAGTCTCAAGAGCATCAGTTCGATAGAACGGTTCAGTCGTATCCACTTCAAACTCATCCACGTAGGTGACGGTTCCGCTGGTTCCTTGGAAGACTCGAAGTGCACGTCCCTCGGAAACGTGGTTCAGGATTGCTGCGTTGCCTGATTTCATTTGCTGGTCGCCCCGCTGGCCCTCTCCCGTGTAGTGAAAACAGCCATCGGTCATCCAGACGTCGTAATACCCGTGCTTCTCCCCGGTCGCTGGATCAGAAAAGATAAAAATGTTGGGCGTTTGACTCGACGGCCCAATCCCACCTCGGGGACGCCCCCCAAATTCTTCATGGAGAGCTCTTCGGAGGATGCTGTCACCTGGCTTTAGATGCCAGTTCGCTGCGGTTATTGCGCTTGCCGTCACAGCGGATGTGATGCTAGCTGTCAGCCAGCCATCAGGCTGTCTTCCGGCGCTTGTCTAGCTCGGTAGGTCCGCTACTACGTACTTGAGAAGTTCCAGGCCGTGGTCGGAGGCCACGGCGAGGTCGTCGGCTTTGATCTGGGCGCGGTGGAGGGACTGCATGCGGAGGACGTCGCCGGTGGTGCGGGGGTTGGGGAAGATGCCGGCGTAGGAGACGCCGAGGCGCTCTAGGTGATCGGCCAATAGGGCCGTGGCGGGGTTCTCCAGCGGCAGGTCCAGGTAGATGGCGTCGAGGTTCCGCTTGTGGAAGAGGTGGTGGCGCTCGGCCGCTACGACCTGCTCCAGGTCGGCGCCGGGCGCACGGGCGGTGAGCAGGGCGAGATTGTGGTCTTCGTCGACCTCGGTGTGCAGTGCAGTGCGCTCCGGGATCTGGGCGCTTGGCGACGGGTCCGCGAGCCGGCCCCGCAGCTCGCACAGCTCCAACGTCTTGCCGATGACCTCGCGGTGGCGCTCCGGGGCGTAGACCTCGCGCTCGCGGCCGTCGTTGAGCTTGGTGTAGAAAAGCGCTGCGGATTGGCGGCGAGGGCGCTGGTCGGTTGCGGCGTCGTTGCTGACGCCGGCCGGGATCCAGCCGAGCAGGAAGCCGGTCTCGTGCGCGCCCAGCTCGAGGTTGGCCCGCTGACTGTACGGATGTGCGGCGGTGGCCTCGCTGTACATCCCCGCCAGGCCGCGCTCCCGCGCCCAGTCCATCAGGTGCTGCTTGGTGCGGGTGAAGAGGTGCTGCCCCCGCGCCGCCGGCATCGTCACCGCCTGACCCGAGTGGCCGACGGCGTCGCCGGCCGCCGCCAGGCTCATCCCCTCGTGGCAGAGCAACTCGCCCTCCCCCGACTCTGCGATCCACGAGACGTAGGTGCCGGCGGCTATTCGCGCCCCGACCTCCGCCGCGTCGTAGACCCAGCGCACGTCGTACGTCTCCCCGTAGGCCGCCCGGATTGCCTCGCTGAGCAGGCCGCCTTCCTCGGGCGCCAGATACCTGAAAGTGACTGTTTCTGTTCCCACGTCGGCCACGTCCCCGTCTATATTCGGCTGAGAACGGAAATCATTCGGCTTCACGCCCGCCTAGCTCAATTGGCAGAGCGCTTCCCTTGTAAGGAAGGGGTTCCCGGTTCAAATCCGGGGGCGGGCTCTTTTCTCAAGCATCGCCGCCGCCCAGGATGCGGGCCTTCTCGGCGGCGAGCTCCTCGTCGGTGAGGACGCCCTTCTCGCGCAGCTCGCCGAGACGTTCGAGCCGGCGCAGGCGGTTGTCCTCCGCGTCGCCGCCCGCTCCCGCTCCCGCGCCCGACTCGCCTCCGTCGCCACCGGCACCGGGCAGCCTCTCCGGCAGGCGCAGCTTCGAGGCTTGCTCGCTCACCCGCTCGCCGATGTTGGCGTTCCTCACGGCCCCGACCACCCGGTCCCTCGCCCCGCCGAAGTAGTCGCCGACCTCGGCATCGGGGAATTCCTCGCTGGACTGCCTGCCCAGCTCGTGGATGCCGAAGGCGATGAAGCCGGCGACGATCAAGGCGGTCAGGAAGGAGCGCAGGTTCTGCACCGACGCGGTGAGGAACCAGAAGCAGACGAGGATCGCCAGGCCGGTGTAGACGTAGGCGGGGTAATCGCGCAGGAAGGGCGCCGTGAAGCGCCGGGCGCTGCGCGCCGAGCCGGTCGGCGAGCCGAGCCAGCCGGCGATCACCAGCAGCACACCGAAGACGATCACGGTCGTCGCGATGCTGATCATCAGCGAGGTGCCGATCGTCCAGGCCGCTTCAGCCGCCGGCCTGACGCTTTCCTCTTCGACCAGTTGGTCGACGATGATGCCGCCGGCGACCTCGCGGGCGACGATCACGGCAAAGCCCGCCGCGAGCAGGCCCACGCCGCAGAAGAGCACCGTCACCCAACGCCCCTCGCGCGAGATGTAGATCGCCACGCCGAAGCAGATCAGGGTCAGCAGCGAGAGCACCAGGGCCAGGCCTTTGATTCCCGCGGCGATGTCCTGGGCGGTCTTCAGCTCGTCCGAGCGCAGGATCGTCACCTGCGCCGCGTCGGGCGGCAGTTTGTCCGCCAGCTGGGCGCCGATCCCCACCTGGTCGGAGAGGTTGGGGACGAGGCTGCCGAGGTTCAGCGTGACCTCGCCTTCTTCGGTCGAGACTGCCTCTTTCTTGTCTTCCAGCACGGCCAGCAGCTGTTCGTGCGCGGCCCGGTTGGCGTCCTTCCAGAGATCCTGTGCGGTCGAGCTCTGCAACACCTCTTCGGCGCCGGTCCCTGCCACCTGGCGCAGCCCGCCGGAGGCCGGGCCGGCGAGTTCCTTCAGGTCGCCGGGCAGGACGTCCTCGAGTTCTTTTTCGACGTCGACGTTGTCGTAGAGCTGTTCGACCAGGTACTCGCCCACCGCCGCACGGATCTTCTCGTTCTGGATCATCCGGCCGCTGGTCTCGACCCAGTCGTCGGTATTGAGCGCCTGACGCTCGGTCCAGATCGCGAATACGCTGAGGAACGCGAAGATCGAGCCGAGAACTACCAGGGCTTTGACCGTGCGTCGTCGTACGCGGCTCATTGCCCAGGGATGCTATACGTGACTACGGTGAAGCTGGAGGGAATCCACCACATCACCGCGATCACCGCCGACGCGCAGAAGAACGTCGACTTCTACGTGGGTGTGCTCGGCCTGCGCCTGGTGAAGAAGACGGTCAACCAGGACAACCCGACCGTCTACCACCTCTTCTTCGCCGACGAGCAGGGCAGCGCCGGCTCCGACCTGACCTTCTTCGAGTTCCCCGGCGTGCCCGAGGGGCGGGCCGGCGCCGGCGACGTCCACCGCATCGTCTGGCGCGTCGGCTCGCACGAGTCGCTCGACTTCTGGGACGAGCGGCTCGGCGCCCACGGAGTCGAGACCGAGCGGGCCGGCTCGAGCCTGCGCTTCTCCGACCCGGAGGGGCTCGACCACGAGCTGGCGGTGGTCGAGGTGAGCGACGGGCCGCTCAGCGCCCAGCACCCCGAGGTGCCGACCGAGCTGGCGCTGCAGGGCTTCCACGCCGTCTGCGCCTACGCCTCCGCCCCCGAGGCGAGCAGCCGTCTGCTGGGGGCGCTCGAGTTCGAGCGGACGGAGGGGGGCTGGGAAGCGCGCGGCGAGAAGCGGGGCGGCCTCTACCTCTACGACGAGCCGCCCGCGGAGCGCTCGCGCCAGGGCGCGGGCAGCGTCCACCACGTCGCCTGGGCCTCGACCGTCGAGGACCACGAGACCTGGCGCGAGCGGGCGATCGAGGGCGGCGCCCAGCCGACGCCGCTGATCGACCGCTTCTACTTCCGCTCGATCTACTTCCGCGAGCCGAGCGGCGTCCTCTTCGAGATCGCCACCCTCGGCCCCGGCTTCACCGTCGACGAGCCGCTCGAGCACCTCGGCGAGAAGCTCTCGCTGCCGCCCGACTACGAGCACCTGCGGGCGGAGGTCGAACCGAACCTGAAGCCGGTCGTCAATCCGCGCACGGCACAGCACCAGACCGGGTGAGCGAAGGCTTCGTCTGGAGGGACGCGGGGCGAGTCGTCGTCCTGCGCCGCGACGGCGTCGCCCAGGCGCCACAGCTCCTGCACGAGCACGGCTTCGCCGGCTTCGAGCTGCTGACGACGCCGCGCGCCCTGCCCGGCGCACCCGAGCTCGAGGCCGCGGCGCGGGTGGTCCACGCCG
>JBKPOW010000199.1:0-18922 GCA_046733275.1 Actinomycetota bacterium | reverse complement strand
ACGTAATGGAGTTCGCAAAGTTCGGGCTCGGGGGCGAGGATAAATAAACACAAAGTTTGCCCGAATCGGCAACTGGAATTCCACCTACTAGGTCGCCCGATGAATCGACATCACCACTACAGCCAGCAGCGCTTTTATCTTCTCCAGCCTCGACAGCAACAAAACTCGGCGCACTGGCTAGTCGTACTGGAAATGAAATTGGAACAAAAGCATTGCCTTCTGCCATGTTCGGAAAACCTGCGCCGCCTACGTCCGTCGGAATCGACCAGGAACCCGTCTCGGTCACACCGGTGGGGAGCACAGATCCGATGCTTCCAGTCGGACCAGTTTTGCCCGTCGGTCCGGTTTTGCCCGTCGGTCCAATCGCGCCAGGCGCACCGGGGTCTCCTTTGGGTCCAGCGGGCCCTTGTGCCCCAGCGGGCCCTTGTGCCCCAGCGGGACCTTGCGGTCCGGCAGGTCCCGGTTTACCTCGCTTGCCACGTGGCCCCCTCGGCCCAGGAGGGCCTTTTACGGCGGAGGCGCTGGCTTTGGAGCCAGGGCCGCCGCCGTTATCCGAAGCTGCGTACGCCCCGCCGAACATTGAAAACACGAGGGCGATCACCCCTATCACCCCCGGAAGACCCATGCGATCTTTCAGTAATGCGAACATCTGTTCCCCTCCCCTTCTCGAGTTCCTCCGATCCAGACCCCTCTGGATCGATCTGGAAACGAGATAATATCGGATTAAGAAACGGAGAGGCTAGTTTTCGGTGCCAACCGGGCTCGGGGCCACCGTCGCGATCGGACAGTCGGCGATTCCGAGTTTCGTACCCGCCAATTCGACTCCTTCATAGGGGGCGACGCTGCTGACTCCGACTTTCGGGTTGGCTTTCGTCTTGTCGATGGCCTGCTGATACGCCTCGAGAAATGCCTTGGCATCTTTCTTCGCTTCGTCGGGCAACCCGAGTGCCCGGATCTGCTGGAGCTCTTCTTCAAGACTCGGGATCAAGCCTTCCTTGACCAGAACGATCTGGGTCCGCCCGGAGCTGAAGCTCGACGGCGTGGATTCCCTTTTGGTGATCGACGTAACCTCAGCGGCGAGCTTCCCGCTGGCCTGTTTGCAGATCCTTTCGGCCTCCTTGACGAAGGTCGCCTTGTCGATCTGCTCAGCGTCGGCGCTGTCGTCACCTCCTCCGCAACCTGCCACGAGTAGACCAAATGCCAACGAGCCAATGATGAGTATTGCGATATGGTTGCGCAAGGTTTCCCCTTTAGTCAGACTTTCCCCGGTGGCAAGATAACGTATTGGGGGAGACCATGCATCTACGGACGCTCATCGTCGTATTGGCACTGCTGGTTGGCGGAGCGCTTGTCTGGGCCATCACGGCGGGGTCCGATGAGTCAGACCAAGCAGAGCGCGTGACATCGCTCGAGGAGAAACGGGCCGTGCGAATCGAAAGACAACTGGCCGACGATCCGAACAACAAGGCGCTGCTGGTTGCCGCGACGAAGCAATGGCTTGAAGCGGGCAACGAAGTGTTCGAAGCAACGCCTAATCTAGAAAAGCCGATCCAGCTCTCCGACGCTATCCACGAAGACTACGAAGCGGGCCTGCGAATCTGGAACGACTACCTCGAGCAGAGCGGCGGAGAGGCCAGCGTCGACCTTGCGGGAATGGCCGCCTCAATCTACTTTCAGCTCGTAGAAATCGGCTCCAGAAAGCCCCAGGTTGCCGCGGCGAACGCAGCGGGCGCGGCACGCGCGCAACAGATTGTTGTTCAACATGAACCGAGCCCCTACACGCTCGGCGATCTTGCCAATTACCAGTACTTCAACGGCGAATATGCGGCAGGCGACAAGACGGTCAGACGTGGCGCGCTGCTGGAAGAGAAGTCCCAACGGAGCACGTACATCGACTCGTTCAGCGGATACAAGGAACGAGGCGAAAAATTCGTCGCGCGAGTCAAGAGAGGCTTGGAGGAGCTGGAGGAAACCGGCGAGGAGGAACTGGAGGCGCCGATAAAAGGCTACGGCGACGCGGCCGGTATCAATGGCTACGAACCCGGAACGGGACCGGGTGAAGCTGTCTCCGAGTCGTGAATTCCTCTAAACTTCCCGATCAATGGGCACGATAGTCGACGTTCCCTCAGACTGGTACCGCAAGGGCTTTCCGCCGAAGACGGCGGCGATGCCCTGGGCGGATCGGACCGAGATGGAAGTCGACCGGGCGCTGATGATGCTCAGGCCCGAGGGTGGGGAGCGAATCCTCGACCTCGCCTGCGGCATCGGCCGCCACTCGCGGGAGCTGCGCCGGCGCGGCTTCGAGGTGGTCGGGGTCGACATCAACCCCGACCTGCTCGAGATCGCCGAGCGCGAGACCTCCGAGGCCAGCCTCGAGGTCACCTACCTCGAGGCCGACCTGCGCGAGCTGGAGCTGCGCGAGGAGTTCGACATCGTGCTCAGCCTCAATGACGGCGCCGTTGGCTACTTCGAGACCGATGAGGAGAACTACCGCACCTTCGAGATCGTCGCCCAGGTGCTGCGCTCCGGCGGCGGCCACCTGATGCAGCTGCCCAACGTGCTGCACGCGGAAAAGAACCTGCCGGCCAAATCGTGGATCGTCGGCGAGTCGACGCTCGAACTGAGCGACCACCACTGGAACGCCGAGGACCGCTACATCGAAGGCTCGACCGTGCCGATCCGCTTCGGCGAGGTCTTCGAGCGCTACGAGGAGATCCCCTTCCGCCAGCGCCTCTACACGGTCGAGGAGCTGACCGAGATCTACGACTCGGTCGGTATGCGCCTCGCCAACACCTTCTCCGGCAGCGGCAAGCCGCGCAAGCCGAAGCCCAACCAGTTCGAGATCTTCGTCGAGGGCCGGAAGCTCTAGCGAAAGCGCTGGCCGCGGACGTCCCAGCGGACGCCGTCGCAGAGGCTTTCCGGGCTCACTCCCAGGGCGCTGGCGAGCTTGATGATCGTCCCGAGGCGGGGCTCGCGTCCTCCCCGCTCGAGCAGCGAGATCTCGGTGCGGTGAAGGTCGCAGCGATCGCCCAGCTCCTGCTGGGTGATGCCGGTTCCGTTGCGTGCCTTGCGCAGGTTGATCGCGAAGCGATGGCGCGGCCTCAGCCGTTTGGCTTTATCGCTTTCATTTCCGAGCGTTGGTTTCCTGCCTGCCACGATCTGTCTGAACCTATTAGTCGAAGGCAAATATTGCAACCCCTGGTGTACCTAATTGTCTCCTGCATTTAAGGAATTTAGGGAGAGAAGCCGATACAGGCGAGGTGTTCGAGATCGACTCAGCCCTGCGTGCGCTCGTCGAGCGGGGCGGCTCCGACCTCCATATAAAGGTGGCGGCGCCGCCGACCATCCGCCTGCATGGCGAGCTGATCCCGCTGGAGGGCCACGAGCCGCTCAGCGGCGAGGACACCGAGAAGGCCTTCCACGAGATCGCCGAGGTGCGCTCGCAGACCGAATTCGAGCAGGAAGGCGAGGCCGACTTCTCCTACTCGATCCCTGGCGTCTCCCGCTACCGCGTCAACGTCTTCAAGCAGCGCGGCTCGACCTCGATCGTCTGCCGCGCGATCCCCTTCGAGATCCGCTCGGTCGAGGAGCTCGGCCTGCCCGAGGTCGTCACCAACCTGGCCGAGGAGCAGCGCGGCATCATCCTCGTCACCGGCACCACCGGCTCGGGCAAGAGCACGACGCTGGCGGCGATGATCGACCACATCAACCGCACCCGGGCGCACCACATCGTCACGCTCGAGGACCCGATCGAGTACCTGCACCAGGACAAAGGCTCGATCGTCAACCAGCGCGAGGTCGGCTCGGACACCAACAGCTTCGCCCGCGCGATGCGCCGCGTCCTGCGCCAGGACCCCGACGTGATCCTGATCGGCGAGATGCGCGACGAGGAGACCGTGCGCACCGCCCTCTCCGCGGCGGAGACCGGCCACCTCGTCCTCTCCACCGTCCACACCCTCGACGCGACCGAGACGATCAACCGCATCATCGACTTCTTCCCCCCCCACCTGCAGCACCAGGCGCGGGTGATGCTCGCCTCGACCCTGAAGGGGGCGATCGCCCAGCGGCTCGTCCCCGACGTGACCGGCGAGGGCCGCGTGCCCGCCTCCGAGGTGCTGGTCGTCACCGGCCGCGTCCAGGACCTGATCCTCAACCCCGAGGAGACCGGCAAGATCACCGAGGTGATCGCCGAAGGCGAGTACTACGGCATGCGCACCTTCGACCAGTCGCTGCTGGGCTACGTGATGGAGGGCAAGGTCGCCGAGCAGGTCGCGCTCGACTACGCCTCCAGCCCGCACGACTTCAAGCTGATGCTCGCCGCCGGCGGCCAGCGCGCCAGCGGTATCGAGCAGCTCGAGAGCGCCTCCTAGCTCAGGACGGCGCGTCCTCGCCCGGTGGGAGGAGGTAGGCCATTTCCTCCTGGAAGCCGATTCCCCGCGAGGTGGCGATGCCGATCGCTTCGTCGATCGCGACGTGGTACCAGTCCTCCTCCAGCGCCCGCTCGGCCTGAGCGCCGAGTGCGGCGCAGAGCGGCCCCATCAGCCTGACCGCCTCGATTAGGGCCGGCTCGAACTCCTCCTCGCAGAGCTGGGCCGTGTGGCGGATGTCGATCAGCAGCGGCGCCGGCGGCACGTCTTTGCCGATCACGATCGGTCGCGGGCGGCTCTCGCCGTAGACCTCGGTCGAGACGGTGCCGTGGAAGGGCGCCAGCATCGGCTCGCCGCCGCCGAAGAGCACGCCGCCGTTGCCGCCGCGCAACCTGGTGCAGCCGATCAGCAGGTCGCAGAAGTTCGTCTTCATCAGCGCCTCGATCATCTGCTCTTCCTCGATCGCCCGCAGCAGGCCGCTGACCTCGCGCAGCGACGGGGCTCCCGCGCAGAGGCGGCCCTCGGCCGCGTCGGGAGCGACGCCGAGCGCCTGGGCGAAGCTCTCCTGGTGCAGGCGCTCCACCGCGGACCCCGTGTGCCAGCGATCGAAGCGCTTGCTGACCAGGCAGGTGACGCCGGCGATCGTCTCGACCGCGGTGTGGGCGACGGGCAGGCCGAGTTCGCGGTAGGCCATCGAGCAGGCGTGCTCGTTGGCGACCGCGCCGGGACACTCGGGCGCTTCCGGCTTGACGATGTGCGTGCTGGGAACGCCGGCCGTGGGCCAGGCCCAGCGGCCGCTCTCCTCGTCGTGGACGAGGGCGAGCTTGTGCCGCTCGCCGGGCAGGGCGAAGCGCATCCGCCGCGGCTCCGCCGGGTCGAACAGGCTGGGAGGGCGCGGCTGGAGGACCTCCTCCAGCTCGGCGTCGGTCAGCCAGGCGATGGGCTCGGCCTCGGGCGACTCCGGCTCCTCCCCAGCCGGCAGGAAGACGACCCCGCCGAGGCAGTCGCGCCCCAGCTCGGCGATCAGGCCGTAGCCGTCGCCGGACTCGAGGCCGAGCTCGCGGGCGATCTCGAGGCGGCGGCGTCCCTGCGGCAGCAGTCCCTCGACGTAGGCGCGGGTGGCGTCGGGGCCGTAGGGCTCCTCGCGCACGAGCAGCGCGTTGCTGAGCAGCGCGGCGCCCGGACCGTATGCCGCCACCGCCTCGGGCAGATAGGCGAAGGAGTAGGAGTCCTCGCCGGTCGGAAACAGCACACCGATCCGCCCTGCATGAAGGTAGACGTCAAGACTCATCTGGGTCCCCCCGGAGTCGTAGACTGGGTTTCTTTTGTTCCGAACAACCTAGACTGGATTGGCGTTCAGCGCAATATTCCGCAACAAGCAAGGGGTTTCGCGGAGCGCAGAACTGCGCTACCGTGATTTGCGATGGCACCCTCGAGCAGGGTCGAAGCAGCAGTTGAGCGCTCCGAGCTGGTCCGCGGCGCGCTCGCGATGGCGCAAGAGCTGCACGCCGGGACGTTTCGCGACATCGGCGACGACGTGCCCTTCGTCGAGCACCCGATGGCGGTTGCCGACCTGCTCGCCGAGTACGGCCACGATGACGAGCTGCTGGCCGCCGGTCTGCTGCACGACGCGCTCGAGTACACCGAGGTCGGCCTGACGACGCTGCGCGAGCGCTTCGGGATGAAAGTGGCGCTGATCGTCAGCGCGCTGAGCGAAGACTTCGAGATCGAGCCTTACGAAGAGCGCAAGCAGGAGCTGCGCCGCCGGGTCGCCGCGACCGGGATCGAGGCGCAGCGGGTCTTCGCGGCCGACAAGATCGCCAACGTGATCGCGGCCCGCGACCAGTACGCGGTCGTCCAGGAGGACATCGACCTCGGCCAGCTGGTCGACCTCGATCGCAAGATCCTCGTCTGGGAGTTCGACATGGAAATGCTGATCGAAACCGACGAACACGAGCCGCTGTTCGAACGCTTCCCAGAGGAGCTGATCGGCCTCTGGGACCAGCGCTGCATGGAGGCCGAATGGGCGTAACCGCTTAGGTAGAGCGTCGCATCCGGCTCGCGGCCGCCAGGTCCGACACATCTAGAGGTTCTACAAAGAGCCGCTCGCCAGGGATCACGGCTCAGGCGCCGAGCCTGAAGTCGTGATCCTCGTCCGGGCCCTGGTCGTCCCAGTGGCCTTCGTCCCACTCGTCTTCGTCCGCGTCCGGCCCCTCCGGGGCGAGCAGATCCTCAGGAGGCCGCCAAACGGTGCGAACGTCACGCAGATGGAAACCGGCGCGGAGAAGGTTGCGAGCGCCGGCCGAGAGGGCACTCGGGCACTCGAGCGACTCCTGGGTGATGGCGAGGACCTCCCTCGCGCGGGTCGCGGCGATGTCTTCAATGCGACGATGGAGCAGGGCGAGGTGGCCACCCCTGCCACGGCACTCCTCGAGCGTTCCGGCGAAGCCCAGCTGCGGCATGTCGTAGTCCATCATCGTCGCCGCCGCGGCGATCGGGCCGCTGTCGTCGGCAGCGACGTAGGTGCGCCAGCCGTACTGGCCGGGCAGGCCGGCGAGGAAGCTGTTGGCGAGCTGGTCGAACCCGTAGGCCGGAGCCATAATGCAGCCGAAGGTTTCGATCGTCGATTCGTCGGTGATCTCCTCGACCTCGATTCCCGGCGGCGGCGGGAAGCCGACTGGGACTGCGGCGCGGGCGAACGTCCCGAGGGCGCCGGTGCGCCGGTAGCCTCGATGGTCGAGGAAGGCCTCGCCCTCGGCGGGTTCGCCGACGTGCCCCGCGCGGCGCAACGGGATGCGGACGTCCAGCCCCTTCGACCCGGTCCACTCGAGGGCGTCGGCCAGGTGGCCTCGCGCGATCGCGTCCGGGTGGGCGGCGCCAAGCACCATGTTGAACAGCGATACACGCGGTTCGCGGGGGCTGGCGAAGGCGCGGACGGGTCCGTAGTGGCGGACCTCGATGCCCTCCTCCTCCACCGCTTCCAGCACGGGCACACGCCAGAGCGCAAGCCAGAACCGCCGCTCGACTGCGTAGTACGCGCCGGGCCCGGCCATCTGGTCGAAAAGTACCCCCAGCTCGGGCTTGACGTCCCGCCAGTCCATTCCGGCCAACTTACGGTACTTACAGGGTTTGCGCAAAGATCGAGAGGGGTTCTCGCTTCCCCAAAATGCGGGACGAGGAGGGGATCACCGCGGCGCGAGGGGGAGAGTTCGCGGCGCTGGAGCCTTGGCAGGGGCATGCAAGCGAGCGATGCCAAAGCGGTCGAAGGCGGCTGGGCCGCCGTTGAAATGTTTAAGGTGCAACAATGGCCGTGGTGATCGAGCCCCCCAATGACGATCGGGTCGATGTCCTGGCCGGCAGGCTCGACGTCTTGGCTGGCGAGGTCGCGGTCCTCGCGGTGCGCGTGGATGAATGCTTCAAGCGAGTCGACGAAAGGTTCGAACGGATCGACGAAAGGTTCGAACAGGTCGATCGCGAGCTGCTCGAGCAACGACGGGAGATAAAAGCCGGATTCGAGAAGCTGAATGATCGTCTTACATACGCGTTGGTGGCGGTCATCGGGGCTGGCGCCACGATCGCTACGGCTGTGCTCGCCGCCCCTCATCTCTAGGTGTAGCTTCACGAGCACCGCAGCGCCTGGCTAGCGGCTAGCTTTGCTTTGTGACCGATTCCGCCACCCTCTTCGACGCCGACGCCGCGGCGTTCACCGGCACGGTCGAGGTGCTGGGGGTGATCTTCAGGGCGGATGACGACGGCTACGCGGTTCTCGAGGTGCAGGAGGCCGAGTCGGGCGAGGGCTTCGCGCTGGTCGGGCCGGTGGCGCACCTGAGCGCCGGCGACCGGGCCGAAGTCAGCGGCGACTGGGAGACGCACTCGCGCTACGGCCGGCAGCTGAAGGCGCGCGGGGCGCTACCGCTCGACCCGGCGGACCGCAAGGGGCGGATCGCCTACCTGACCAGCCTGCGCCACATCGGCCCAGCCCGGGCCGAGCGGCTGGTCGACGAGCACGGCGAGGGCGTGCTGGGGGCGATCGCGGCGGACCCGGAGGGAGTGCTCGGGGCGCTGCGCGGGGTGAGCGCGGCGCAGGCCGCGGCGGCAGCGGAGTCGTGGCGCGCCTCGCGCGCGATTCGCGACCTGCACGTGCAGCTGGCCCCGCACGGGTTGGCCCACCTGGCGGCGCCGATCCACGCCCGCTTCGGCGAGCGCTCGATGGCGGTTCTGCACGAGCAGCCCTACTCGCTGACCGAGGTGGCGGGCGTCGGCTTCTCCCGGGCTGACCGGATCGCGCTGGCGGCAGGCATGCTGCCCGAGTCGGCGGAGCGGGCGAAGGCGGCGGCGGTCTTCGCCCTCGGCGAGGCCGAGCAGCAGGGCAACACCTACCTGCCGCTGGAGGAGCTGACGCAGCGCACGGCGAAGCTGCTCGGCCTGCAGCCGGATCCCGACTCGATCGCGGTGGCGCCGGGGCTGGTGCTCGACGAAGGGCGTGCTTATAGAGAGCCGACGCACGCGAGCGAGCTGGCCGTCGCGGCGACGCTGGCGGCCCGCGCCTCTGCCCCACCCCACCTCGACCGCGACCCGGGCGAGACGCCGCCCGAGGACGTCGACGACGAGCGCGACCTGACCGACGAGCAGTGGGCGGCGGTGCGCGGCGCCTTCGCCGCGCGGATCTCGGTGCTGACCGGGGGCCCCGGAGTCGGCAAGACCGCCTGCACCAAGGCGATCGTCGCCGAGGCGAAGCGAGCCGGGCTCTCGATCGCCCTCTGCGCGCCGACGGGGCGGGCAGCGCGGCGGCTGGAGGAGGCGACCGGGCACGAGGCGCAGACGATCCACCGCCTGCTCGAGTGGATGCCGGGCCGCGAGCCCGGCTACCGCCCTGGCCACCCGCTGCCCGCCGACCTGGCGATCGTCGACGAGTCCTCGATGCTCAACCTGCGGCTGATCGAGGTGCTGCTCGGTGGGCTCGCCGAGTCGACCCATGTCGTCTTCGTCGGCGACGCCGACCAGCTGCCGCCGATCGGCGCCGGCAAGCCGTTCGAGGACCTGATCGCCTCCGGCGTCGCGCCGGTCGTGCGGCTAACGCAGATCTTCCGCCAGGCGGCGCGCTCGATGATCACCACCGCCGCCCACGAGATCAACCGCGGTCGCTCGCCGCACCTGGAGCCGGACGAGGACCAGGAGCGCGACTTCTTCTTCGTCGAGCGACCGAGCCCGGAGCGGGCGCTGGAGACGGTGGTCGAGGTGGTCGCCGAGCGGGCGCCGGCGAGCTTCGGCGTCGACCCGATCCGCGAGGTGCAGGTGCTGGCGCCGATGTACAAGGGGGCGGTCGGGATCGACGCGCTCAACGAGCGTCTGCAGGCGCGGCTCAACCCGGACGGGGGGCCGGCGGTGAGCGAGCGCTTCCGCATCGGCGATCGCCTGATCCAGACCCGCAACTCGCACGAGCTCGGTCTGATGAACGGCTCGATTGTCTTCCTCCGCGCCGATGACCCGGAGGAGGAAGAGATCCTCGTCGACACCGACGACGGCGGCTCGCTGGTCATTCCCTACGGCGAGACGGCGACCCTGCGCCTCGCCTACGCGATCTCGGTCCACAAGTCGCAGGGCTGCGAGGTGCCGGTCGTGGTCGGCGTCTGCCACCGCTCCCACGCCCGCATGCTCACCCGCCCCCTCCTCTATACCGCGATCACCCGCGCCCGCCGCAGCTGCGTGCTGATCGGCGACCGCATCGCCCTGGAGACCGCGATCCGCCGCGACGACAGCGGCACCCGCCACTCGGCCCTGGCGGAGCGCCTTCAGGCCACCCGAGCACCCTGACGGGCCGCCTTCTGGCGCTTGGTCTTGTCCAGCTCGACCTTGCGCAGGCGGATCGACTGGGGCGTGATTTCGACGCACTCGTCGTCGCGGAGGAACTCCAGCGCGGCTTCGAGCGAGAGGCGTTTTGCCGGTGAGAGGCGGACCAGAACCTCGGCGCTCGCCGCCCGCATGTTGGTCTGCTGCTTTTCCTTGATCGCGTTGACGTCGAGGTCGTCGGCGCGGGCGTTCTCGCCGACGATCATCCCTTCGTAGACCTCCTCCCCCGGGCCGACGAAGAGCGTGCCGCGGTCCTGCAGGCTCAGCAGCGCGTAGCTGGCGCTGGCGCCCCGCCGGTCCGCCACGAGCGAGCCGGTGCCGCGGGTGCGCAGCTCGTCCGCCCAGGGCTCCCAGCGGTCGAAGACGTGGTGCATCAGGCCCGCCCCGCGCGTCTCGGTGAGGAACTCGGTGCGCAGGCCGATCAGGCCGCGCGCCGGCACCAGGTAGTCCATCCGCACCCAGCCGGTCGAGTGGTTGACCATCTGCTCGAGCCGGCCCTTGCGGCCGGCGAGCAGCTGGGTGACCGCGCCGACGTGCTCCTCCGGCACGTCGATCGCCAGGCGTTCGACCGGCTCGTGGACCTTGCCGTCGATCTCGCGGGTGATCACCCGGGGCTGCCCGGCGGTCAGCTCGAAGCCCTCGCGCCGCATCAGCTCGAGCAGGACGACGAGCTGCAGCTCCCCCCTCCCCTGCACCTCCCACGCGTCGGGCCGTTCGGTGTCGCGCACGCGAATCGAGACGTTGCCGACCAGCTCGGCGTCGAGCCGCGAGTGGATCTGGCGCGCGGTCAGCTTGTCGCCCTCGGTCCCCGCCAGCGGTGAGGTGTTGATGCCGACGACGATCGAGAGCGAGGGCTCGTCGACCGTGATCACCGGCAGCGGCCGCGGGTCGTCGGGATCGGCAAGCGTCTCGCCGATCGTCACCTCGGGCAGGCCGGCGACGGCGATGATCTCCCCCGGCCCGGCCTCCTCGGCGGCGACCCGTTCCAGCGCCTCGGTCACGTACAGCTCGGTGATCGTCGCCCGCTCGACGCGGCCGTCGGCGCGGCACCAGGCGATCGGCCTGCCGGCGCGAACCGTGCCGTTGCGCACCCGGCAGAGCGCCAGGCGGCCGACGTAGGGGTCGGCGTCGAGGTTGGTGACGTGCGCCTGGAAGGGATGGTCGGGCTCGTACGCCGGCGCCGGGATGCGCTCCAGCATCAGGTCCAGCAGCGGCTTCAGGTCGGCGCCCTCCGCCCCTTCCTCGAGCGAGGCCCAGCCGGCCCTGGCGTTGGTGTAGACGATTGGGAAGTCGACCTGCTCGTCGTCGGCGTCGAGGTCGAGGAAGAGCTCGTAGACCTCGTCGACGACCTCGGCGATGCGGGCGTCGGGCCGGTCGACCTTGTTGACGACGAGGATCACCGGCAGCTTCGCCTCCAGCGCCTTGCGCAGGACGAAGCGGGTCTGCGGCAGCGGCCCCTCGGAGGCGTCGACCAGCAGCAGCACGCCGTCGACCATGGTCAGGCCGCGCTCGACCTCGCCACCGAAGTCGGCGTGGCCGGGCGTGTCGATGATGTTGAGCTTCACCCCGTCGTGGCGGACGGTGGTGTTCTTGGCGAGGATCGTGATCCCCTTCTCGCGCTCGAGGTCCATCGAGTCCATCACCCGCTCGGCGACGTCCTGGCCCTGGCGGAAGGCACCGCTCTGCCACAGCATCGCGTCGACCAGCGTCGTCTTGCCGTGGTCCACGTGGGCAATGATCGCGATATTCCTGAGGTCTGTTCGGAGACTCATAGCCGTCGCATTCCTGCGTCCTCGTCGCTCATGTGCAGAGCACACTCGCTCCTGCGTCCTTGGACTGCTCGGCTCTGAGCCCCCGAACAGCCCACAGGCAGTAAAAGAGGCCCGCACAGACGCGGGCCCCATTACTGCTAAGAGCGGTGTGCTGCTACGAGGTCTGCTGAACCTGAGCGGCGGCCGGGCCCTTGGGGCCTTCCTCGGACTCGTAGCTCACCTTGGCGCCCTCGGTCAGGGACTTGAAGCCCTCACCCATGATGGCGCTGTGGTGGACGAAGACGTCCTTCGAGCCATCGTCGGGGGTGATGAAGCCGTAGCCCTTGTCGTCGCTGAACCACTTGACAGTTCCAGTTGGCATGCAATTGCCTCCACTTCATGTGCTGCGAACGCGGCACATGCGGTGAAGCAACGACGCGAGCGCTAGACACAACTTTGCCGGATATCCGGCCTAACGCGGTGGACCGTAGCAGGGTATTGAGCTGACGCGATGCGCGGCCGATACCTTGAAGTGTGATGCAGGATGCGAGCTCGCCCCGCTACGCAGTGCTCGTCGGGCTGACCGTCGCCGCGCTCACCGGTGCCACGGCGGGGGGGCCGGCCCTCGCTATCGCGGCGCCCTCCGGGGCCGAGGCCGTCCCCGGGGAGCTCATCGTCCGTTTCGAGGCCGACGCGACCGCGGCGGAGCGTGCGGCGGCCCGCCGGGAAGCCGGCGTACGTTCGCTGCACCCCCTTGGCTCCTCGGACACCCAGCTGCTTGCGGTGCGCGAGGGATCGACCGATGCCGCCCTTCGCGATCTCGACAGCAACCCCGATGTCTCGCTGGTGAGCCGTAACTGGCTGCGACGTCCCAGCGCGATCCCGGACGATCCCTTCTTCGACGAGCTGTGGGGGCTGCACAACACCGGCCAGAGCGTGCTGGGAGTCACTGGCACGCCGGATGCCGATATCGACGCTCCCATCGCTTGGAACATCCAGCCCGGCTGGGGACCCGGCAGCGAGAACGGTGTCGTCGTCGCGGTCATGGACACCGGCGCCGACCTCGGGCACCCCGAGCTCGAACCCAGGCTCTGGACCAACCCCGGAGAGATCCCCGCGAACGACCTCGACGATGACCTCAACGGCTACATCGATGACGTGCACGGCTACGACTTCGCCGGCGAGGACGTCGACGACCCCTCGGATGGGGATGCCGACCCGGACGATCCAGATGGCCACGGCACGCACGTGGCGGGGACGGTGCTGGCCGAGGGGGACAACGAAGAGGGAGTGGTCGGGGTGGCAGCCGGTTCGGAGCTGATGGCGCTCAAGGTCTGCGCTCTGGAAGAAAACGAAGAGGGGGAAGAAGAAGCGAGCTGCCCCCTGGCGGGGATGCTCGAAGCCTATGCCTACGCGATCGACAACGGCGCCCGTTTGCTGAACGCCTCGCTTGGAGGCCCGGGCTTCTCCGCGCCCGAACGTGCTCTGCTGAGCGCCAATCCACAAATGCTCTTCGTCTTCGCCGCCGGCAATGGCGGCGCGGATGGCATCGGCGACAACAACGACTCGACGCCCGAATTTCCCTGCGCCCTCGATGAGGGGCCGGGATACCTCGCCGACAACTTGATCTGCGTTGCGGCGACCACCCAGAAAGATGGCCTCGCCGGTTTCTCCAACTTCGGCGCGAGCTCGGTTGACCTGGGGGCCCCCGGCGTGAGAACGCTCAGCACTTACCCGGAACCGCTGACGCCGCCGGGATTCCTCCCCTACGCCTATCTGCAGGGGACCTCGATGGCCACCCCCCACGTATCGGGGGCGGCGGCGCTTCTGTTCTCGGCCCTGCCTGCGACCTCAGCCGAAGCGGCCAAGGACGCGATTCTCGGCTCCGTCGACGCACGCGCTTCGCTGGCGGGCAAAACCGTCTCGGGAGGGCGGTTGAATGTCCGCCGGGCCCTCGAAGCGCTCGGCCTGGAATCGCCCCCGCTCTCCGAAGAAGAGGAACAGGAAGAAGAAGGACCGGGGCCAGGGGAAGGGCCGGGAGCAGAAAGCGGAGGGACGGTTCCCACCGCGATCCCAATGCCGCCGGCGACCGCTACGCCGAACCCGTTCGTGCCCGCTAGCGAGGCGCCCCGTTCGGTCCCCTCGCGCCGAGCGCCCGCGACCTTCTTCCAGCGCCGGCCGCCGAAGATCCTGCGCAGCGAGGGCCGCCGGGCCCGAGCCGTGTTCAGATTCGGCTCCAACGAGATCGGCGTCGTCTTCCTCTGCAAGCTCGACCGCGAGCCGTTCCGTCCCTGCCGCCACACGACCGTGCGCCACCTCCTGTCCGGCCCGCACGAATTGCGTGTCAAGGCCCGCGACGGCGATGGCGATACCGACCAGACCCCGGCCGTCTACCGCTTCCGCGTCGAGCGCGAAATTTCCCGCGCAGACCGCTAACAGCGACAGAATGTCGCTGTTAGCCGCTAAACTCCGACATCGTGACGGAGCTGCTGCCTCGGTTTATCACGAACCGGGAGATCGATCCCCTCTTGGGCTCCACGCGCACGCGCGAGCGCTGGGAGCGGGAGGGTCTGCTGCCCGCGGGCGAGCTGATCTCGGGATATCGCTCCGCGATCAAGATTTTCCCCGACTTCGCGATAGCGCGACTCGCCGCACCGCACTCGCTCGAAGGCAGCAAAACCGTCGAGCGGCACCTCGAACAGATCAATCGGAAATTGTTCAGGAGTCCGGCTTTCGGGGAGCTGCGCACCGCGCTGAAGGCTGTACTCCGCCCGCGGAAGCGAGTAGATGCCTCGCGCCTTGTCGAGGCGCTGCTGCCTGACCATGGGGAGTCGTTGCAGACCTTCGCCGCTGAAGTCCGGGAAGCGGATGAGACACTCCGGCAGCTTGAAATCTATGTAGACGTCTTCCTGGTGCGCATCAGCCGCTGCGAGCGGACCCATTACGTCGTCCACCTGCGCGAGGGAGTCGAACGCGAGATCAGTCGCGACCTGACCCCGAGGCATTGCCGCTTTGCGACGGGGCAGTGGGCGACGCTGCAAGATGCTCGGTTCCGCGGCTTCAGACGCGAATTTCTCCTTCCCACCGCGGTCCTCGACGAGACGGCCGCAGCCGCCCGAACTTCACTCGCTGCAAGCGGCTCGGCGAGCGCGCTCCTTCACGCCGCCCTGCTAGACCACCCGGCACCGATCGGCGAGCTGGGTCGCACCCGGCGGTCGATCAGCATCGCAGAGGAAGCGCACCGGGGACGGATCGGCGTGATCGACATCGAGCCCGTCCTCTCTCCGGTCGCCAAGCCGACGGTCAGCGGGCTGAGCTACCGCAAACCTGCCTTTGGGTGAGCGATGGACGACGCCGAAGCAAAAGCGCTGTCCGATCGCGTTCGCGCCAATGGCTGGCGGCAAGGATCGAAGCTTCCCGGTCGCCACGACCTCTTCCTCGCCGACACCCGCCTGCCGGTGACGCGCGAGGCGGAGGAGATCGCGACGGAGCAAGGAGCGAGTCCCACCGCCGTGGTGCACTCCGAATGGGAGGGGGAGCCGCCGATGATCGTCGTGAGTCAGCACTGCGACCTCGTCGCCGATCCTCGGCGGGAGCCGATGGCTGAGGCGGTCCCGGTCCTCCGCGCGCGCGAGAGCGCGACTCTGCCGGTCGCCAACTCAAGCCGCTACTTCGTGCTGGACCGCGAGGAACGGCTCGTGGCCGACATCACCCGCCGCCTGCAACTCGAGAAGGCGCTTCTGCCCGATGGGGAGGCCGAGCACTATTTCGAAGAGGGACCGACAGCGGAGAGGTTCCGCGCCTGGTGCGCTCGCCGATACTCGCGGGTGCCGTTGCCCGACGACTTCAACCTGGTCGTCGGGGGCGCGCTCGACCGAGCGTGGAAGAAAGGCAACCGCCACGCCGACCCGCGCGCCGAGGCGATGCATCCGTGGCGCGTCGTCATGGCGGAAGACGGTGGCACGGTCGACACCGCGTTCATCGTGCCGTTCGACGAGGAGGCGACCGACGAGGGGAAGGCGCAAAGCCTCGTCACCGAGCTGATCGAAGACGCGATCGCACGCTTACCCAGGCAGCACGCCTGGGCGCGCGAACGCTACGGCGAGCAGCTGGAGATCCGGGATTTCAGCATCTCGGAGGCACGCGCCAGGGCCAGCAGCGAAGTCTCGCTGCGGGCCCTGATGCTCTATCCGCAGCTCGCCATGGAGCACCTCACCTATACCGGCGACGAGATCGCCGGACTGGAGCCTCGCAGCGAGCAGCTGCTCTAGACCGTCGCGGCGGCCTGCTCGGTTTGGCTGTCGCGGGCGGCGTCGGCTTTCTTCGCTTCGGCCTCCGGGGTGGGCTCGTCGACGTTACGCGGCAGCAGCACTTCTTTGGCGATCACCAGGCGCTGGATCTGGCTGGTCCCCTCGTAGAGCTGCATGATCTTCGCGTCGCGCATCAGTTTCTCCACCGGGTACTCCTTGATGAAGCCGTAGCCGCCGTAGACCTGGACCGCGTCGACGGTGATCTCCATCGCCGAGTCGGCGGCGAAGCGCTTGGCCTGCGAGGAGACCAGCGTGTTGCGCTTGCCCTGGTCGAGTAGGACGGCCGAGTTCCAGACCAGCAGGCGGCCGGCGTCGACCTTGGTCGACATGTCGGCGATCATGAACTGGATCGCCTGGTGCATCGCGATCGGCACGCCGAACTGGACCCTTTCCTTCGAGTACTCGGCGGCGTACTCGAACGCGGCGCGGCCGATGCCGACGGCCATTGCCGAGACGCCGGGACGGGTGCGGTCGAGCGTCATCATCGCCAGCTTGAAGCCCTTGTTTTCCTCACCGATCAGGTTCTCGGCGGGGATCTCGACTTCGTCGAAGGAGATGGTCGCGGTATTGGAGGCCCGCTGCCCCATCTTGTCCTCCTTCTTGTCGACGCTGACGCCGGGGAGGTCGGCGTCGACCACGAAGGCGCTGATCCCGCGGTGGCCCGCCTCGGGATCGGTCTTGGCGTAGACGGTGAAGTAGTCGGCGTAGGAGCCGTTGGTGATGAAGCACTTGGAGCCGGTGATGACGTACTTGTCGCCCTTCTTCACCGCGCGGGTCTTCATCCCGGAGACGTCGGAGCCGGCGTCGGGCTCGGTCAGGCAGAAGGAGGCGAGCTTCGGCTCCTCGGCCAGCATGCCGAGGTACTTCTTCTTCGTCTCCTCCGAGCCGCCGAGGGTGATCGGCGCCGAGGCGAGCCCGTTGGCCATCAGCGAGGTGCCGATGCCCGAGCACCCCCACCCCATCTCCTCCTCGATCAGGCAGCCGGAGAGGTAGTCGAGGCCGGGACCGCCGTAGGCCTCGGGGATGTGGGTGTTCATCAACCCGACCTCCCAGGCCTTGTCGATGATCTCCTGCGGCCAGGTCCCGTCTTTGTCGTGCTCCCAGGCGACCTTGCGGATCTCTTTCTCCGCGAAGTTGTGCGCCAGCTCGCGCAGGTCTTTCTGCTCGTCGGTCAGGGTGAAATCAACCACCGGTGGGGCTCCTTTGTCGTGCCTTGCGTCTTCCGGGAGCGCCGCCGGCATGGCTGGCGTTCCACCGATTGACTGGTCAGTCAACCAGCGCAAAGGGTAGCGGATGTCGCGGGGTCGGCGACGAATGTTGAGAAGTCTTAAACCGCGGTGTCCGGCGAGGTCCTAGGCTGAGTCGAGATGCTGCCGCTCGGCGATCTGATCGACATCCAGGCGGGCTACGTGCTCACCTTGATTACGCTGATCGCCCTGCCCCTCGCCCTGATCGCCTTCGCCCGCAGCGGGCCGCTCTGGGAAGGCGTCGGTAAGGGGCGCTTCGCGATCGAGCAGGAGCTGCCCGCGCCGAGCCGACTGGCCCAGCCCGACCCCCCGGTCGACCGCCGCCTGCAGGAGACAGAGGCACGCCAGATGCTCGAGGCGAAGTCCTACCGCCGCCGGCAGCGCGGCGAGGCGCCGCTCGACGTCGAGGCCGAGGTGGTCCGCCTGCTCGACTCCCCCGGCGCCGCCGGGCCGGGGATTGACGAGAAGCTGCGCGCCGAGGTGCGGCAGCTGGTGATCGCTCGCAACGAACGGCGCATGCGCCGCGGCGAGGAGCCGCTCGACGTCGGCGCCGAGATAGAGCGCCAGCTTGCCGATTTTTAGAAGCGGGTATTTGTAGGATCGCGTCGATGGCCACCGACCAGGAAAACCTCTACGAGGTCGAGGAGCTGCTCAACCAGCCAGGGACCTACTTCAACCCCCAGACCGAGGTGCTCGTCGTCGTCGACGACTCGACCTCGCTCGACCAGGAGGTCTTCAACCTCGAGGACTACGAGGGGGCCGAGTGGGTACGGATCTCCGACGATGTCCCGGTCGACGAGGACGCCCGCGACGCCGCCCTGGAGCACTTCCAGACCCACTACCACCCTGGCGCGAGCGGCTCCGTCTCGGAGACCGCGCTCGAACAGGGCGACGAGGAGCTGGACGAGGACGAGAACGGCCAGGAGCCCGGGCGCGAGGACTGAGGGCGTGCCGCTCGCCCGTCGCCACCCGACCGCCGAGACGACGCGGGCTATCAGCAGCGTGAGCCGCGAGGAATTGGCGTAATGGTCGCCGCCGCCTTGCTTGATGCAGCTGGTCAACCTGCCGGGGCTCGCTTTTCCAGCCACGCAATGATTTCGTTGGGAGTCGCTTCGCCGGCGGCGATCCTCTCCACCATCGGCACGTCCGCATCGACGTCTTCTCCAACGAACGGTCGTCCGTTGACTTCAAGAAACAACCAGACTGAGAGGAATGCGGCTCGCTTGTTGCCGTCGGGAAGCGGATGGTTGCGCGCCAGATGCTCGACCAAGACGGCAGCCTTTTCGATCAAATCCGGATAGGCGTCTTGGTCGCCGAAACCGGCCCTCGGTGCGGCCAGGGCGGAATCGGCAAGCGCGATTCTCGGCAGGCGAGCGATTTGTTCCTGTCTCTTATAC
>JBKPOW010000198.1:0-26843 GCA_046733275.1 Actinomycetota bacterium | reverse complement strand
GCGCTGCGGTGGGCATTGGCGCCCGTTGGGCCTAATCGGGCCGCGAAGCGACAGGGGAAGCGATAGGCGCAGCCATGCTCGAAGCCAAAGGCGAAGCGGCGGTGAAAATTCCATCTCCATGCACAACGGCGCACCGAGCCGCCAAAGTGGTCCCAAATAACCGGTTGCGCAACCGGTTATTTGCGGGTCGCGGGCGCTGGTAGCCCGCTGCCCTGAATCCCTGCTGGTCTGTCGGTCAGTCATTTGCCTCCTGACCCGCACAGGGAGAAACCGCAAAAGTGGACCCCTTCCGGGTAACTACGTGCCCACGCAGTTACGCCCCCTTCGCGACTCAGGTCCTCTGGAAGCGGGAGGCGACACCAAAATGAAAACCAGTTGCCCGTCACCTATAACAGGGCGACGAGGAGCAAAAGTGGTCACAACCACTTGCTTAAAAAGGTTTTTGTCTACAAGTCCGCGAGACGCGCGCCGGATGCGTTTCAGGCTGCGCGCCCCGCTGTGGCGATCCCGGCGGTCCGTTGCAAAATTCTTGACTTCCTGCTTGCCCTCTATATATGTTTAAGTATTACAGAGTATTCAGAAAATATTTTGTAATACAGATACTCTGTAATACTTAAATGGCGTCCCGTGTGGGCCGCCACACGCAAAGGAGAGAGCCATGAGAGCCAAGCTACTCGCGGTAGTCGCGACCGTTATGGCGGTCGTAGGCATCGGCATCCTGCCCTCGACGGCAGCGGCCGTCACATCAGACTGCCCAGCAGGTTACGTTTGCGTTTGGGAGGGTCCTACTTTCGGCGGAGCTCGGTCGCAATGGGCCGGAAGCGACACCGGAACAAAGACCCTCGCAAACATTGACCCGCGGTCGGCGTACAACCACACGGGTAATCACACCGCGGTTCTTCCGACTTGGTACACCGGTTGTTGCCCGAACCTCATTCTCTCCCCCGGCCAAGATGAGGGTAACCGAGCAACCCCTTACGGGGGCGACCTTATTATTAGCTAGTAGCACAGCGTAACCGGAATTGAGGATGCCGCCGCTGCTGGGTGTTCGCGGCGCATCTCGAAGCTCACAGAGAGAGGGCCGGCAACTAGGCCTTCTCTGTGGGCATCCTCCTCGTCAAATCCTGGCCCCCGTCCGTACCTTTGTCGTGCATGGGAGCTTCGCCTACTGTCCCCCCCGGCTGTGTCAGCAGCGCGGGGACCTTGTTAGCAGTTTCGGTGGCGAACGTAAGTGGACCGGGGGCCCTGCGCAAGGGCCTAGTACGACCTCTCTCGACGGGAATCACAGGGACGTGTCCTTAACCAGCGATTCGCCTAGAAGCAGCCGCTCTCAGATTCGCGATCGTGCCCGCTGCGCTCGCCGTAGCGATCACGCTTGCCGTGTGTCTCTAAGCACCGCAAGATGGCGATCCTGGCTTCACGAATCGATCTTCACGCAGCCGAGGCTAGCCCGAGACGCGGCGCTGTTGATGCCCTGCACCATTTGTGCCCCAGTCGTGCGCCAGTCAGACCGGAATAACCGGATTCAGTCGGATGCGAATCGCTTGAACAAGCGAAATCCCAATCGCAGGGCGGCCCGACCTAGATGAAATACATGCCGGAGCCGGCCTCCTCGGCCTCGCGGCGGGCTACTTCGGCGATCGTGGTCTGGCCGAAGACCTTGCGCAGGGCGGTCACACCCTCGGCCCAGATGCCGCCGGCCTCGTCGGCCTCTTCGCCGACTTTGCCGTCGAGGCTCTGCACGACCTCGAGCACGGTGATCTCCTCGGGTGGGCGGGAGAGCGTGTAGCCGCCTTTCATCCCGCGGTGGCTGGTCAGCAGGCCCGCCCGGCGCAGGGTCGAGAAGAGCTGCTCGAGGAACTGCTCGGGGATCGCGCGGCGCTCGGCCAGCTCCTTGATCGGCACCGGCCGCTCGCCCGATCGCGCCAGCTCGGCCATCGCGACGACCGCGTAGCGCGACTTCGAGGTGATGGAAATCACAAGGGCTTTCTACCCTACGGACCGGATTTGCCTGGGTATAGGATCGAGTCGTCCTGAGCGAGCGCCCACACTGCCTTGTGATCGACCCTCATCCGCTGGTCCGGCTCGGCGTGCGTGAGGTCCTCGACGGCGAGTTCGAGGTGCACGAGAGCGAGACGCGCGACGAGGCCATCGGCCTGATCCGCGACGTCGGCAGCATAGACGTCGCCATCGTCGACCTCCGCCGCGGCCTCGAAGAAGCCGAGCTTTCGCTGCCCGGCCACGAGGCGATCCGGACGCTGCACCGAACCGCACCGGCGATGGGGATCGTCGCCCACGGCGAGCGCCCAGAGCGCCACCTCGCCAGCGCCGCCCTGCAGGCGGGCGCCAGCGCCTACGTCGCCCGCACCGCCTGTGCCGAGGAGCTGACAAAGGCTGTGCGGGCGGCGCTGGAGCAGGAACGCTTCGTCGATCCCGCCGTGCCGCCGCGCGGCAGCCGCGGCAAGCTGACCCGGCGGCAGCGCGAGATCCTGCAACTGCTCGCCGACGGCGGCTCGACCGCCGCCGCCGCGCGCGAGCTGGGCCTCAGCGAAGAAACGGTGAAGACCCACACCAAGAACGTCCTCGCCCGCCTCGGCGCCCGCAACCGCACGCACGCGGTCGCGATCGCGCTGCGCGAGTGCCTGATCGACTAGCGCTAGATCCAGCCGCGGTCGCGCGCGGTGAGCACTGCCTGCGCCCGATCGACGGCGCCGATCTTGCCGTAGACGTTGTGCAGGTGGGTGCGGATGGTCGAGACCGAGAGCTGCATCTCGCCGGCGATCTGCTTGTAGACCATGCCCTCGGAGAGGTGGCGGAGGACGTCCAGCTCGCGCTTGGAGAGCGGGCAGGGCTCGCTCACTCGCGAGTCCGCTTCGCGCGGGTAGGGAAGCTCGTAGAGCAGTTCGCGCAGGGCCTCCGGGCTCATGCCACAGCCCTTGGCGCTCTCGCGCAGCCGCTCGGGGGTGACCGCCTCGCCCTGCGCGTAGTGGGCAACCATGTCGGCGGTGGCGACGATCGCCGCCAGGCCCTCGACGTCGTCGGCGTGATGGCGCTCGATCGCGACCGCGATTCGCTGCGGCACGTTCCAGCGCCGCGCCAGCACGCCGCCGACCAGGGCGTGGTCGATGCCGAGCTGGTCGCGTTCTTCGCGCAGGCGCAGCTCCGGCGTGCGCGAGGTGGCGTCGAAGTAGGTGCGGCGGCCCGGGTGGAGCTTGGAGATGACCAGGCGGCCGATGTCGTGTAGGAGAGCGGCGACGACAAGCTCGTCGCGATCGCCCCAGCCGACCTCTCGGCCGATCCGCGCGGCCGCCTGCTGGGTCGCGAGGGCGTGCACGCGGAACTGCTCGGGACGCAGCTCCCAGCCACCGTTGGGCTCGAAGAAGTCGAAGACCGGCGCGGTGCCGGCGATCGCCAGTACGCCGGAGGGCTTCAGCACCTCGACCGCAGCCGGGATGCTGCCGACACTGCCGGCACCGCTGGTGCGGTTCGCGAAGCGCAGCACGGAGATGGTCAGCGCGACGTCCGCCTCGACCGCTTCGACCAGGTCACCGACACGGGCGGTCTCGGCCGTCGCCGCCTCCATCACCCTGGTGCGGGACTCGATCAGGGCGGGGAACTTCTCAACCGCCTCGAAGGCGGAGGCGAGGCGGGCGCCGGGTGCCGCGGGGGTGGCGCCGCGCGGGGCATCGGCGGCTTTCACCTTGCCGTTGGTCTCCTTTTTTCTCGACGCCATGACCGGTTGCTCCGTCCCCCTCATCGGCAAGGGAGGACGCACGGTTTAGCCTTGGCGTCCCTATTACTGGGTGTGGTTATGCGTGGAGGCGTACGAGAGCCGCGTCGATGCGCCCCAGCGACTCCTCACGTCCCAGCGCGGCGAGCGACTCGAAAATCCCGGGCGAGACCGTCGTGCCCGTGATCGCCACCCGGATCGGCTGGTAGACGCGGCCGGGCTTCAGCTCAAGGCGCTCGGGCAGCGGCGAAAGCGCGGCCTCCACCGCCTCGGCGTCGAAGTCAGTGGCTCCCACGAGGGCCTCACGTGCCGCCTCCAGGGCCGCGGGGGCCTCGTCCTTCATCGTCTTGCGCCAGGCCTTCTCGTCCTCGACCGGCGGCTCGAAGAGGAAGCGGATCAGCGGCCAGACCTCGGCCAGCGTCTGCGCTTTCTCCTGGGCAATCTCGCAGGCGGTGCGCAGGCGCTCGTCGGCGGGACGGTCCAGGTGGGCCGTGACCGCAGCGACGTACTGGTCGAGCGGCATCTCGCGCATGTAGCGGCCGTTGATCCAGCGCAGCTTCCTCTCGTCGAAGATAGCCGCTGCCCTGCCGACGTCCTCGACTCGGAAGCGCTCGACCAGCTCGGCAGTCGGGATCAACGTCGCATCGTCATCGGCACCCCAACCGAGCAGGGCGAGGTAGTTGCGCACCGCCGCCGGCAGGTAACCCGCCTCGCGCAGCTCCTGCACCGAGGCCGCGCCGTGGCGCTTGGAGAGCTTGCGCCCGTCGGGGCCATGCAGCAGCGGAAGGTGGGCGTAGCGGGGCGGATCGAAGCCGAGCGCCCCGAGGACGAGCAGCTGCTTCGGCGTGTTGGAGAGGTGGTCGTCGCCGCGCACGACCTCGGTGACACCCATCTCGGCGTCGTCGACGGCGACGGCGAAGTTGTAGAGGACGGTGCCGTCGCCGCGGGCGATGACGAAGTCGTCGTAGCTGCGGTTGGGAAAGCTGACCTCACCCCGGATCAGGTCGTGGACGACCGTTTCTCCCTGGTCGGGCACCCGCAGCCGCACCGCCGCGTCCTCGTCCTCGGTCGGCTCGCCGCGGTAGCCGCGGTCGGCGCCGTGCTCGGCCTTCCAGGCCTCCACCTCCTTGGCGGTGGCGTGGTCGCGGTAGGCCGCGCCGCTGTCCAGCAGGTGCCCCAGCGCCGCCTCGTGGCGCTCGGCGCGCGAGACCTGCGAGATCGGCCCCTCGTCCCAGTCCAGCTCGAGCCAGCGCAGCGCGTCAAGGATCTGCTCGACGTTCTCCTCGCTCGAGCGCTCGCGGTCGGTGTCCTCGATCCGCAGGATCAGCGAGCCACCGCCGTGGCGCGCCGCCAGCCAGTTGTAGAGTGCCGTCCTCGCGCCGCCGATGTGCAGGGCACCGGTCGGCGAAGGAGCAAACCTCAATCGGGGAGTCTCGTCAGTCATGTTGATCGGCGCGCATGTTTCCACCTCGGGCGGATTGGCGAAGGCGATCGAGCGTGGCACCGAGCGTGGCTGCGAATCGATCCAGATCTTCAACCAGAGCCCGCGCATGTGGCGGCCGACCAAATTCACCGAGGACGACTTCGCCGCCTTCCGCGAGGCGATGGACGACTCGCCGATCGAAGCGGTGGTGATCCACGCCGTCTATCTGATCAATTGCGCGACCAAGGACAAGGAGATGCGGAAGAAATCTCTCGCCTCGCTGAGCCACGCGCTGCGCACGGGAGACGGCATCGGTTCGGCCGGCGTCGTCCTTCACCCGGGCGCGCAGAAAGGCGAGCCACACGGCCCGTCGATGAAGCGCGCGTCCAAAGTCATTGCCGCCGCACTGAAGGAGAGCGAGAGCTGCCCGCTGCTGCTCGAGCAGACCGCCGGCCACAAAGGCCTGCTCGGCCGTGACTTCGATGAGACCGCCGAGCTGATCGAGCTGGCCGGAGCAGGCGACCGCCTCGGCCTTTGCCTCGACTCCTGCCACCTCTTCGTCCAGGGCTACGACGTCACCGATGCCGAGCACCTCGCCAGGGTCGTCGACGAAGCCGACGAGAAGGTCGGCCTCGACCGCCTGCGCTGCCTCCACGTCAACGACGCCGCCGCCCCACTCGGCTCCTGCCGCGACCGTCACGCCAACCTAGGCAAGGGCGAGATGGGCAAGCAGGGTCTGGCGGCCTTCCTCTCCGAGCCCCGCTTCGAGAGCCTCCCCGCGACCCTAGAGACCCCAGGCCCAATCAAGAAAGGCCCCGACCGCAAGGAAGTCACGGCCGCCAAACGCCTGCGGCAGGCCGGCCTCAAACGCCGCAAGGCGTGAGGGCCGGCGACTTCAGCTCGAAGTGTTTTTGCGCGGCGAAGGCTGCGCACAAGATCAGTCGCGAAGCCGCGAAGCGGCGCGCGACATCAATTCGACCAGAGGACTACCGGCCTCCCGGCCAGCTGGGGTCGTTAGCGAATCTGGACACCCGAGATCGCGCGGCTGATGACCAGGCGCTGGATCTCCGAGGTGCCCTCGAAGATCGTGTAGATCTTGGCGTCGCGGTGCATCCGCTCGACCGGGAACTCGCGGGTGTAGCCGTTGCCGCCGAGGATCTGGATCGCCCGCTCGGTTGCCCAGACGGCGACCTCGCCGGCCTTCAGCTTCGACATCGAGCCCTCGGCGTTCTCGAACTTGTGGCCGCTGCGGCCCATCCAGGCGGCGCGCCAGACGAGCAGGCGGGCGGCATCGATCTCCATCTTCATGTCGGCGAGGGCGAAGGCGATCGCCTGGTTCTCGACGATCGCCCTGCCGAACTGCTGCCGCTCTTTGGCGTAATCGAGCGCGTACTCGTAGGCGGCGCGGGCGATGCCCACGGCCTGGGCGCCGACGGTCGGCCGGCTAGCCTCGAAGGTCTGCATCGCCGCCTGCGATTTGGCGCTCTTGCCCTCGCGCACGCGGGCGAGGCGTTCGTCGAGCTTCTCTTTGCCGCCGAGCAGGCAGGCGCCCGGGACGCGGCAGTCGTCGAGATGGACGTCGGCGGTGTGCGAGGCGCGCAGGCCGTGCTTCTTCACCTTGGCGCCCTGCTCGCAGCCCTTGGTGCCGGGCGGGATGACAAAGGCGGCGTGGCCACGCGAGCGCAGCTCGCGGTCGACCGAGGCGATGACGACGTGGACGCCGGCGATGCCGCCGTTGGTGGCCCAGGCCTTCTGCCCGTTGAGCACCCATTCGTCCTTGGCCTCGTCGTACTTGGCGGTGGTGCGGATCGCCGAGACGTCGGAGCCGGCGTCGGGCTCCGAGGAGCAGAACGCGGCCACCTGGGGGTCCTCCGGCGTGCCGAAGCACTGCGGGATCCACTCGCCCATCTGCTCCGGGGTCCCCTGCCCGAAGATCGCGGCGACGGCGAGCGAGGTGCCCATGATTGCCATGCCGATGCCGGCGTCGCCCCAGAAGAGCTCCTCGTTGGCGATCGGCAGCGTCAGGCCGGTCTCGTCGGCGAAGAACTGGCCGAGCGCTTCGAAGCTGTAGAGGCCAATCTTGGCGGCCTCCTGGATCACCGGCCAGGGGGTCTCCTCGCGCTCGTCCCACTCCTCCGCCGCGGGCCGGACGACGCCCTCGGCGAAGCCGTGCACCCACTCGCGGATGTCCTTCTGGTCCTGGTTCAGCTCGAGCGTGAACTTGGGACCCTCGGCCCCGCCGCCGTCGCCGGCGACCTCCGCTACGAGCTGCTCTGCCGCATCTGCCACCGCTGAAGAATCGCTCATGGCACGCGATCCTACAAGGATCGGTGTCGCCTTAGACGCCCGGCGACTCCTGGGCGAGGTCGCGCAAGTCGAAGGCGCGCAGGCCCTCCGGACCGCCGTCGACGCAGTCGAAGAAGCGGCGGTTTACGCAGCCGTACTCGGATCCCGCGCCCTCATAGGCACGCTCGACCGAGAAGGGACAGTGGGGCAGCGCGGAGCCCGTCATCTTGACCCCGCCGAAGCCGCCCGGCTGGAGGACCGCGTCGAGCTCGACCCTGGCTCTGTAGACCCCCTGCATGCAGCCGACGTACTGGATGCCGGTGAGGGCGTCGACGACGCTGTAGAGGAAGCGGCAGCCCATCTCCACGCAGGAGCGCGGCTCGACCATCTTGTCGCAGAAGGAGCGGCACTGACGGCACTCCCCGGTCCTCACCCGCGTAGCACTCATAGAGAAAGTCTAGAGACCGCTGGGCCGGTAATCACGCCGCCAGAGCGTCCGCGCCCAGCACCTGGTCCAGCTCGGCGCGCAGGCCGCTGGAGGGGCGGACGCGGTAGCCGTCGCCGAGCTTGACCTCGGTCGGCCGGCCGTCCTCGCCGCGGATCGCCAGGTGCACATCGGCTTCGCCTTTGTGGTGCTCGAAGACTTCCTTCAGCTGGTCGAACATGCCCGGCCGGCGGAAGCTCGCCGCGTCGATCGTCAACCGCAGCGGCGCGCTCGGAGCGGCCGCGGCGGCGCTTGCCCTGGCCATCTCCTCGACGTCGGGTTCGAAGCGCTCGGCCTCCTGCACGACGAGCTTCGTCTCGCCGCGCTCCTTGTGGTCGATGCGGCCGCGGACGAGGACGACGGCGTCGGTCTCGATCGCGTTCGCGCTCTCCGCCTGGTCGGCCTTGAAGACGAGCATCTCGACCTGGCCCTCGACGTCGTCGAGCGTGGCGAACATCATCTGGTTGCCGCTCTTGGTGCGGATCTTCTTGCTCTCGGCGACGATCCCGCCGACCGTCACCCAGGCGCCGTCGGGCTTGCCCGCCAGCTCGGCGAGGCTGCAGTCGACCCGCGCCCGCAGCGCCTCGCGCACTTCGGAGAGCGGGTGCGAGGAGAGGTAGGTGCCGAGCGTCTCCTTCTCCATCGCCAGCAGCTCGCGGCGCTCGAACTCGGCGGCCGAGATCGGCGGCCGGTGGTGGGAGCTCGACGCACCCTCTCCCCCGCCCGCGCCGCCGTCGCCGAAGTCGAAGATCGAGCCCTGGCCGAGCTGCGCGTCCTCCTGCGCTTTCTGCCCCGCCGACTGCGCCGCCGGCAGCGCCTCCAGCATCCCCTTCCGGGTCGCCCCGGTCGAGTCGAGAGCGCCGCACTTGATCAGGCATTCGATCGCCCGTTTGTTGACCGCGCGCGCGTCGACCCGCTCGCAGAAGTCCCAGATCGACTCGATCGGGGCGTCCTCGCGCGCTCGCAGGATCGCCTCGACCGCGCTGTGGCCGACGTTCTTCACCGCGTCGAGGCCAAAGCGGATCGCCTTCTCGGAGACGACGAAGTCGTGGTCGGAGGAGTTGACGTCGGGCGGTAGCACGTCGATCCCCATCTCCTCGCAACGGTTGACGAAGAAGGGCACCTTGTCCTTGGTGTTCATCACCGAGGAGATCACCGCCGCCATGTACTCGGCCGGGTAGTTCGCCTTGAGATAGGCGGTGCGGTAGGCGATCAGCGCGTAGCAGGCGGCGTGCGACTTGTTGAAGGAGTAGTCGGCAGCGGCCTCCATCAGCGACCACATGTCGCTCGCCACCTTCGCGGCCGTGCCCGAGGCCTCCATCCCCTGCATGAACTTGGCCTTCATCGTCGCCATCAGGTCGCGCTTCTTCTTGCCGATCGCCTTGCGCAGGTCGTCGGCCTCGGCCGGGCTGAAGCCGGCCATCCGCTTGGCGATCTCCATCAGCTGCTCCTGGTAGAGGACGCAGCCGTAGGTCGGTTCGGTGATTGGCCGCAGGCGCTCGTCGGGGTAGGTGACCGCCCCGGGGTTGCGCTTGCCCCTGGCGTAATCGGGGATGTAGCGCATCGCGCCCGGCCGGTAGAGGGAGACGAGGGCGACGATGTCGTCGAACTCGGTCGGGCGCACCTTCTTCATCGCCTCGCGCATGCCCTCGGACTCGAGCTGGAAGACGCCAGTGCCGTCGCCGCGAGAGAGCATCTCGAAGGTCTTCGCGTCGTCCATCGGGATCGCGGTCATCTCGAGCTCGACCCCGCGCGAGCGGCGGATGATCTCGACCGCGTCCTCGATCACGTCGAGGTTGCGCAGGCCGAGGAAGTCCATCTTCAGCAGGCCGATCTCCTCGATCGGCCCCATCGAGTACTGGGTGACGATCTTGTACTGGCGCTCGCCCTTGGTGCCGCCGTTGCCGTTGCCGGCGCCGCGGTCCTCGGCCAGCTGCAGCGGCACGATCTCCTGCAGCGGCCGGTCGGCGATCACTACCGCGGCGGCGTGGATCGAGTTGTTGCGGATGATCCCCTCGAGGCCCTGGGCGACGTCGAGGATCCGTTTCGCGTCCGGCTCGGAGTCGTAGGTCCGTTTCAGCTCCTGCCCCGGCTGCAGGCATTCCTCGAAGGAGGGGTTGCGGCCGAGGATCGGCTCGGGGATCTGCTTGGCGAGGCGATCGCCGCTGCCGTAGTCGAAGCCCAGCACACGCGCGGCGTCACGGGTGGCGGCGCGCGGCGCCATCTTGCCGAAGGTGACGATCTGAGCGACCGACTCGCGGCCGTATTTCTCGCCGACGTAGCGGATCACCTGCTCGCGCCCGCGCACCGAGAAGTCGATGTCGATGTCGGGCATCGATTTGCGCCCCGGGTTGAGGAAGCGCTCGAAGAGCAGGTCGTTGGCGAGCGGGTCGAGGTCGGTGATGCTGAGCGAGTAGGAGACGATCGAGCCGGCGGCCGAGCCACGGCCCGGGCCGACGGCGACGCCGTTCTGCTTGGCGTAGCGGATGAAGTCCCAGACGATCAGGAAGTAGGAGGAGAAACCCATCTCCTCGATCACGCCGAGCTCGAACTCGAGTCGCTCGACCGCCTCGGCGGGAGGCGGGTCGCCGTAGCGGGCGCGCAGGCCCTCGCCGGCGATGCGGCGCAGCATCTCCTCCGGCTCGGATCCGTCGGGGGTCGGGTAGCGGGGCAGGAGCAGCTTGCCCAACTCGATCTCGATCCGGCAGCGCTCGGCGATCTCCAGCGTCGCCGGCACCGCCTCCGGCCACTCGGCGAAGGACGCTGCCATCTCCTCGTTGCTCTTCAAAAAGAACTCGTTGGTGTCGAAGCTCAGCTTCGGCGCCTCCAAGGTCGACTTGGTCTGCACGCAGAGCAGCGCCGCGTGGTTGTCGAAGTCCTCGCGCCGCAGGTAGTGGACGTCGGCGGTGCCGACCAACGGCCGGTTCAGCTCATGGGCGAAGCGGACGATGCCCTGGTTGGCCTTCTCCTGCTCCTCGATGCCGTTCTTCTGCACCTCGAAGTAGACCTGCTCGGGTCCGAAGGCCTGGACCAGGTCGTCGAGGTGGGCGCGGGCGTCGTCGGCCCGCTCTTCGACCAGGCGGCGGCAGAAGCGCGACTGCAGGCAGCCGGTGAGGACGATGACGCCCTCGGCGTGGGCGGCGAGCAGCTCCATGTCGACGTTGGCCTTGCCCCGCGAGAAGCCCTGCAGGAAGCCGGCCGAGGTGAGCTTGACCAGGTTGGCGAAGCCGGTGTCGTTCTCGGCCAGCAGGGTGATGTGGTTGCGCTCGTACTTGGGCTTCTCCTTGACCGCTTCGACGTCGTCGACGAGGTAGGCCTCGAGCCCGGCGATCGGCTTGATCCCATGCTTCACGCAAGCCTTGTAGAGGTCGACGGCGCCGTTCATCACACCGTGGTCGGTCAGGCCCAAGGCCGGCTGACCCAGCTCCGCCGCCCGCGCCGCCATCGCGTCGATCTTGCAGGCGCCGTCGAGCAGCGAGTACTCGCTGTGGGCATGGAGATGGACGGCGGTGGGCGTGCTCACGGGCCGAGCGATCATGCCAAGCGAGGCAGATGGCAACAGCCCCTGAAGACGCACCTTCCCCGCTATCTCCGTGCCTAAATTCGCGCTAAAAGCATGCGGAAGACCAGCGAAGGCGGGCTAACATCGAAATCGATGCTGGCCAACGCGAACGGGAGCGATGCGCCCGGGGGGCGTGTGCTCGTCGTCGAGGACGACGAGGAGATCGCCGACGTCCTGCGCCGCTCGCTGCGCAACGAGGGCTACGAGGTGCGCACCTGCGGCGACGGGATCGAGGCGCTCGACCTGGCCGCCGGCTTCGTCCCCGACCTGGTCGTGCTCGACCTCGGGCTGCCGCGCCTCGACGGGGTCGAGGTCTGCCGCCGCCTGCGTGCCGACGGCGACGTGCCGATCCTGATGCTGACCGCGCGGGCGGAGACCGAGGACCGGGTCGGCGGCCTTGACAGCGGCGCCGACGACTACCTGGTCAAGCCCTTCGAGCGCGTGGAGCTGATGGCGCGGATCCGCGCCCTGCTGCGCCGCCGCCCGCCCCGCGGCGCCGCCGCGCTGGAGGTTGGCGACCTCAGTCTCAACCCGGCGACGCGCGAGGTGCGGCGCGGCGAGCGCGAGATCGAGCTGACCAACCGCGAGTTCGAGCTGCTCGAATACCTGATGCATAACGAGCGCCTGGTCGTCTCGCGCGAGCGCCTGCTCGACGAGGTCTGGGGCTACGACCCGATGGCGGCGACCAACACGATCGACGTCTTCATCTCGAACCTGCGCCGCAAGCTCGAGGCAGGCGACGAGAGCCGCCTGCTGCACACCAAACGCGGCGCCGGCTATGTCCTGAAGGCCTAGATGGACGCTCCCTCCCGCCTCGCCGCGCTCAGGCCCAGGAATTGGCCCGTCCGCTGGCAGCTCGCGGCGGTCTCGGCCGGGCTGACGCTGGCGATCCTGATCCTCTTCGGCGCGATCGTCGGCAACCTGGCGGCGCAGCGCGTCCGCGACGACTTCAACCGCGAGATGAAGGGCGCGGTCGCGACCCTCGCCTCGCAGGTCCAGATCGTCGACACGATCACCAACACGCTGATCGTCCGCGAGCCCGACCTGGGCGACTTCACCAGCCCCAACGACGCCTCGGCGCGGATCTACGACGCCCGCGGACAGGAACTGGACGCGAGCCCGCACGCGGCCCCGCTGGGCCCGCCGACGCCCGGCGTCCACTCGGTCGGCGATATGCGCGTGGTCACGGTCGCCCTGCGCAGCGGCCAGACCGGCCGCATCGCCGGCTACGTCCAATACGGCCGCAACGAGCAGCACATCGACTCGACGATCGAGCGGCTCTGGCTCTTCATCGCGGCCGGCGTGCTCGGCGCGACCCTGCTCGCCAGCTTCGCCGGCGTCGCGATCGCCCGCCGGGCGATGCGGCCGATCTCCTCGCTGACCGCGACGGCGCGGACAATCGCCGCCACCGGCGACCCCTCGAGCCACATGCCCCAGCCGCGAGCCGACGACGAGGTCGGCGAGCTGGCGCGCACGCTGGAGCAGATGCTGCGTTCGTTGGACGCCGCCCGCGCCGAGCGCGAAGCGGCGCTCGAGCGCCAGCGCGAGTTCGTCGCCGACGCTTCGCACGAGCTGCGCACGCCGCTGACCAGCATCCTCGCCAACCTCGAGCTGCTGCAGGCCTCGCTGCGAGAGGCCGAGCAGGAGGACGAGCGGGCGATGGTCGACTCGGCGCTGCGCTCCTCCGGCCGGATGAGCCGCCTCGTCGGCGACCTCTTGCTGCTCGCCCGCGCCGACGCCGGCCGGATCGGCGCCCGCACTCGCTGCGACTTGGCGGAGGTGGCTCGTAACGCCGCCGCCGAGGTCGCGCCGACGATCGGCGAACGCGAGCTGCGGCTCGAGGGCGACCGCCCCCTGCCGGTCGACGGCAACCCCGACGAGCTGCACCGAATGGTCCTCAACCTGCTCGACAACGCCTGCCGCCACACCCCGCCGGGCTCGCGGATCGAGTTGCGGCTGCGTGCCGAGGGCGGCGAGGCGGCGGTCGAGGTCGCGGACGACGGGCCCGGCGTGCCGCCGCACCGGCGCGAGCAGGTCTTCGAGCGCTTCGCCCGCGGTGACGGCCCCGCCGACACCGCGATCGGCGGCGGCAGCGGCCTCGGCCTGGCGATCGTCAGCGCGGTGGCCAAGTCCCACGGCGGCAGCGCCGAGGCCGCGGACTCCGATCTCGGCGGCGCCCTCTTCCGCGTGCGCCTGCCGCTGCGAAAGTCTGAGCGGGGAATTAGCCCCGCTTTAGATCGGCTTTAGCGCCGCGGCATACGGTCGGCAACGGACGAGACACAAGGGGCCCGCCGGTTCTCCCCAACGCGACCGGCGGGCCTCATTTTTAGACCTCGACCACCACCGGCAGGATCATCGGCCGGTTGCGCAGGCGGTCGTAGAGCAGCTTGGCGATCGCGTCGTGGAGGTCTTCCTGGATCAGATGGACCTCGCGCGTGCCCGCCTCGGCGGCCTCCTCGAGGCAGTCCTCGACCACGTCCTTCAGGTCTTCGACCAGCGCCTCCTCACCGTCGGGCAGGGCAACAGCGCGGAGGATCACCTCGGGGTCGGCGACGACGGCGCCGTCCTCGGCGGAGACGGTCGCGACGACGATGAAGATGCCGTCGGCGGAGATCTCGCGGCGGTCGCGCAGGGCGACATCGTCGGGCTCGCCGACGTTGACGCCGTCGACGTAGATCACGCCGGCGTGGATCTCCTCGCCGAAGCGGGCGCCGCCGGCGTCGATCTCGAGCGGCAGCCCGTTGCGCCCCTGGAAGACGTTCTCGGGGTCGATCCCCACCGCCGCGGCAAGGCGGGCGTGCAGGCGGAGGCGCTGGTGGTCGCCGTGGATCGGCAGCACGTAGCGCGGTTTGGTCAGGTTGAGCATCAGCTTCAGCTCCTCCTGCCAGCCGTGGCCGGAGGCGTGGATCGGTGCGTCCTTGGCGGTGACGACCGAGGCGCCGATCTCGTAGATGCGGTCGATCGTTTCGTTCACCGCCCGCTCGTTGCCGGGGACCGGCGTGGCGGAGAAGACGACGGTGTCGCCGGAATGCAGCTCGATGTCGCGGTGGTCGTTGTTCGCCATCCGCCGCAGCGCCGAGAGCGGCTCGCCCTGGCTGCCGGTCGAGATCACGACCACCTTCTCGTCGGGGAAGTCCTCGATCTCGCGTGGCTGGATGAAGAGGCCCGAGGGCGCCTCGGCGATGCCGAGACTGGAGGCGATGTTGAAGTTCTTGCGCATCGAGCGGCCGACGAGGGCGACGCGCCGGTCGAGCGCGACCGCGGCGTCGATCACCTGCTGCACGCGGTGGATGTTGGAGGCGAAGGAGGTGACGATGACGCGTCCCTTGCAGGCGCCGAAGGTCTCGAGCAGCGCCGGGCCGACGCTCGACTCCGAGGGAGCGACCCCGGGGCGGTCGGCGTTGGTCGAGTCGCCGCAGAGCAGCAGCAAGCCTTCCCGTCCCAACTCGGCCAGGCGAGAGATGTCGGCCGGGCGGCCGTCGACCGGGGTCTGGTCGAACTTGTAGTCGCCGGTCATCAGCACCTTGCCCAGGTCGGTGCCGAGGATCACCCCGCGCATGTCCGGGATCGAGTGCGAGAGATGGACCAGCTCCAGCTCGAAGGGACCGAGCTGGACCTTCTCGCCCGCCGGCAGCTCCTTCAACGGCGCCTCCCCCAGCTTGTGCTCGTCGAGCTTGGAGCGGACCATGGCGATCGTCAAGAGGCCGCCGTAGATCACCGGCGGCATGCCGATCTCGCGCAGCACGTAGGGCAGCGCGCCGACGTGGTCCTCGTGTCCGTGCGTGAGGACGATTGCCTCGATGTCCGCGGCGCGCTCGCGCAGGTAGGCGAAGTCGGGCAGGACGAGGTCGATGCCGAGCATCTCCGGGCTGGGGAACATCAGGCCGGTGTCGACGACGACGATCCGCCCGTCGTACTCGACCACGGTCATGTTCTTGCCGATCTCGCCCAGGCCACCGAGCGGCAGTACTCGCAGCTTCGAGGTACTCATCCGCTCAGTTCACCGCGACGCCGGCCGCGTCGAGCGCCTCGCGCACGGTGGCGCGCTGGTCTGCGTCGAGCTCGAACAGCGGCAGTCGCAGGCCGCCGTAGGGGATCAACCCGGTCATCTCAAGCGCCGCCTTCAGCGGGATCGGGTTAGTGACGAAGCCCATCACGTCGTAGGCGGGCCGCAGCTTGGCGTCGATCTCACGCGCTCGCTCCAGGTCGCCGGCCTGGGCGGCGTCCCAGATCTCGCGCATTCCCTCGCCGACCAGGTGCGAAGCGACGAGGATGCCGCCGGCGCCACCTAATTCGAGCGTGCGCAGGAAAACGTCGTCGTTGCCAGCCAGCAGGGCCATGCCCTCAATCGGCTCGAGGTCGTCGTTGTTGGCCTGCTTGACCGCGACGACGCTTTCGATCTTGGCCAGCTCCGCCAGTTCACCGGGGCTGACGTTGATCACCACCCGCGAGGGGATGTTGTAGGCGATCAACGGCAGGTCGGGGACCGCCGCGGCGATCGCTTCGAAGTGGGCGAGGATGCCGGGAAAGGTCGGCTTGTTGTAGTAGGGCGTGACGATCAGCGCGCCGTCGGCGCCGGCCTCGGCGGCAGCCTTGGTCAGCTCGACCGAGTGGCGGGTGTCGTTGGTGCCGGTGCCGCAGATCACGGTCGCCTCGCCGCCGATCTCGTCGACTATCGCCGCCAGCAGCGCGATGTGCTCCTCGTCATCGAGGGTCGCCGCCTCGCCGGTGGAGCCGGCGACGACGACCCCGTGAGAGCCGTGCTCGATCAGGTGGGCGGCGAGGCGACGCGCAGCGGCTTCGTCGACGCCCGCCTCGTCGAAGGGCGTCGCCATAGCCGTGAGAACGCCGCGGATCATGAGGCGAGAAGGGTAGGGACTCGGTCGGCCCACGGCACGGCCTGCTCCAGCTGGGAGGCGACTCGCAGGAGCAGGTCCTCGCGACCGAGCGGGGCGACGAGCTGGACGCCGATCGGCAGGCCATCCTCGCTCCAGTGCAGCGGCAGCGAGATCGCCGGCTGTCCGGTGGCGTTGAAGGCGGCGGTGAAGCAGCCGCTGAGGAAGGCGCGCTCGAAGGCCACCATCGGGTCGGGCCCCGAGTCGTCGAAGCTGCCGAGCAGCGGCGGTGGCTCGCCCATCGTCGGCGTCAGCAGCAGGTCGAAGCCGGACTCGTGGATGCCGGCGATCATCCGCCCCAGCGCCTGGTGCTGCCCGACCGCCGCCAAGTACTCGCCGGAGTTTCGGCTGCGCCCGATCTCGGCCAGCGCCCAGGTCAGCGGCTCGACGTCGTCGGGGCCGATCGGCTGTCCGCCGATCATGCCGAGCTGGTCGAGCGCCTGCGCCTGGCCGGCCGCCCACCGCACCAGGAAGGGCTCGACCATGTCGAGTCCGGCAAGCATGCTCATGTCCGGCTCCTCCACCGTGTGGCCGCAGCCCTCGAGCTCTCGGGCTGCCGCTTGTGCCGCCGCGACGACCTCGGGGTCGGCATCCTGCTCGATCACCGTCTCGGTCCAGAGCGCGATCCGCAGCCTGCCCGGGTCGGCGACGACCTCCTCGGTGTAGGGACGGGCGGGCGGCGGCGCGACGTAGGGGTCGCCCGGCGCCGGGCCATGGACCGCCTCGAGCAGCGCCGCGGTGTCGCGGACCGAGCGCGAGACGCAGAGCTCAGCCGTAAGGCCGGACATGAAGTCGCCGACGAGCGGCCCCTCGCTGATCCGCTGCCGGCTCGGCTTGAGGCCGACCAGACCGCAGTTGGAGGCGGGAATGCGGATCGAGCCGCCGCCGTCGTTGGCGTGGGCGATCGGCACCATGCCGGAGGCGACGGCAGCCGCCGAGCCGCCGCTGGAGCCGCCGGTCGAATGCTCGCAGTCCCACGGGTTGCGGCTGGGGCCGTGGGCGCGCGGCTCGGTCGTCGGCAGGATCCCCAGCTCAGGCGTGTTCGTCTTGCCGATCGTCACCAGGCCGGCCTCGCGGAAGCGCTGCGCCAGGTAGGTATCGACGGGGGCGCGGAAATCGCGCTCCTTCAGGTACTGCATGCCGAGGTGCAGCGGCTGGCCGGCGAAGGCCGCGCCGAGATCCTTGAGCAGGAAGGGCACGCCCTTGAAAGGCCCCTCTGGCAGCTCGCCCCGTGCCGCCTCGAGGCCCTCCTCGAAGAGCGGGTGGATTACCGCGTTGATCTCGCCGTTTGCGGCCTCGATGCGGGCGATCGCCGCTTCGGCCAGCTCGGCCGGGGTCGCCTCCCCGTCACGGACCAGCTGCGCCTGCGCGGTCGCGTCGAGGCGTGAGAGATCATCGCTCACGGCGTGAACCTACAGCAGCTTCTCGAGGCCCACGGTGAGGCGGTCCGGCAGGTCGCCGACCTTGCGTATGGCAAGGACGACGCCGGGCATGAAGGAGGCGCGATCGATCGAGTCGTGGCGGACGGCCAGGGTCTGGCCCTCGCCGCCGAAGATCACTTCCTGGTGGGCGACCAGGCCGGGCAGGCGGACGGAGTGGATCGGCTGGTGGACGTTGCCGCCGGCCTCGCCGATCAGCTCGGCGGTGCGCTTGGCCGTGCCCGAGGGCGCGTCGAGCTTGCGGTCGTGGTGCAGCTCGACGATCTCGCACTCGGGCATGTGACGGGCGATCGCCTGCGCGGCCTCCATCAACAGGACCGCGCCGATGGCGAAGTTCGGCGCTACGAAGCAATTCGCGTCGGCCCCGTCCGCCACCTCGCCTAGCGCATCGAGGTCGAAGCCGGTGGTGCCGAGGACGACGTGCACGCCCGCTTCGAGGCAGGTCGTCGCGTTGCCGAGCGCCGCCTCGGGAGTGGTGAAGTCGACGATGACGTCGACATCGCCGAGGATGCCGGCCAGGTCCATGCCCAAAGCCGGATCGGCCCTGGCGACCAGCTCCATGCCGTCGGCGGCATCGACCGCATCGCAGACGGTCGCCCCCATCCTCCCCGCCGCGCCGGAGACGCCAACCCGGATCATGCTGCCGCCAGCTCCTCGCTCACCGGGGCGAGCGCCGTACGGAAGCGGTCCTCTTCGCGGCCGATGCAGGCGGCGGAGAGCCGCTCCGGACGGTAGAGCTCGCTCGCCAGCTCGCTCAGCTGCTCGACCGCCACCGCGTCGACCTTGGCCAGCATCTCGTCGAGGCTTTCGATCGGCAGGCCGAAGAGGGTCGCGCGCGAGATCCGCGACATCCGCGCCGCGGTCGACTCGGAGGAGAGCACGAGACGGCCCTTGACGCTCTCCTTCGCCCGCGTCAGCTCCTCGGCGGAGACCGGCTCGCTTCGCAGTCGCTCCAGCTCGGCGCCGATCACGGCGCAGGCCTCCTCGACGTTGTCCTCGCGCGTGCCGACGTAGGTCGCGACCAGGCCGGAGTCGGTGTACTGCTCGTTGTAGGAGCCGACCGAGTAGGCGAGGCCGCGCTTCTCGCGCACCTCGCGGAAGAGCCGCGAAGAGGTCGAGCCGCCGAAGATCGAGTCGAGCACGGCAAGCGGGTAGCGGCGCTCGTCGTCGCGGACGATTCCCGGCGCGCCGAAGCAGATGTGGTACTGCTCGGTGTCCTTAGGGTAGAAGCGCAGCCGCGAGGAGGCGTCGGGAGACGTGGCGGCGGGCACGCCCCCATCCGGGCTCGACGGCGGTGAGACCAAGCGTTCCGCCAGCTCGACGATCCGCCCGTGCTCGAGGTGGCCGGCGGCGCCGACGACGACGTTGGCGCCGGTGTAGCGAGCCCGGTGGTAGGCGTCGATCTCGGGGACCGGGATCGAGGCGATCACCTCGGCCTCGCCGAGCACGCGGCGGCCGAGCGGGTGCTCGGCGAAGACCGCGTCGGCGAGCACGTCGTGGACGCGATCCTGCGGCTCGTCCTCGTACATCGCGATCTCCTCCAGCACGACCTCGCGCTCGGAGTCGACTTCGGGGTAGGTCGGAGCCAGCAGCATCTCGGCGAGCAGGTCGAAGACCTCCTCGGTGTGCTCGTCGAGGAAGCGGGCATGCAGATGCGTCGTCTCCTTGCCGGTCGCCGCGTTGACCGAGGCGCCGAGGCCGTCGAAGCGCTCGGAGATCTCGATCGCCGAATAGCGCGCGGTCCCCTTGAACAGCAGGTGCTCGAGGAAGTGCGAGACGCCGGCCTGGGCCGGCGTCTCGTTCCTCGAGCCGGTGCGCACCCAGAGCCCGAGCGCGACGGAGCGGACCGAGGGAACCTCCTCGGTCACCACCCGTGCGCCCGAGCCGAGCTCGGTGAGCCTCGCCTCGCTCAAGGGTCTAGCTGCGGCGCTCGCGCTCGCGCCTGCGACCGCCACGGCGCTCGCTGCCCCGATCGCCGCCGTTACGACGCGGCCCGCCGTCGCCGGAGCCGACCGCGGCCAGCTCCTCGGGCGACTTGCCGGCGACCGAGGGGTCGTCGGAGAGGCGCAGGCCGATGCGACCGCGCTCGCGGTCAACCTCGACCACGGTGACGTCGATCTCGTCACCGGCGCTGAGCACGTCGTCGACCGAGTCGACCCGCTCCCCGGGCTTGACGTTGGAGATGTGCAGCAGGCCGTCGGTGCCCTTGACCAGCTCGACGAAGGCTCCGAAGGTGGTGGTCTTGACGACCTTCGCGGCCGGGTAGTGGTCGCCGACCTCGGCCTCCTTGGTCATCGACTCGATCCGCGCCACGCAGGCTTCGACCAGTTCGCCGGTTGGCGCGTAGATCCGCACCGTGCCGTCGTCTTCGACGTCGATCTCCGCTTCGAACTCCTCGCAGAGCGCGCGGATCGTTTCGCCGCCTTTGCCGATCACGGCGCCGATCTTCTCCGGGTCGATCTTGATCGCCTCGATCCGCGGCGCGTGCTGGGAGAGCATCTCGCGCGGGCCCTCGATCGCCTCGGCCATCTTGCCGAGGATGAAGTGGCGACCCTCGTTGGCCTGGGCGAGCGCGTCGCGCAGGATGTCGAAGGTGACGCCGGTGATCTTGATGTCCATCTGCAGGGCGGTAATCCCGTCGGCGGTGCCGGCGACCTTGAAGTCCATGTCGCCGAGGTGGTCCTCGACGCCGGCGATGTCGGTCAGGACGACGTAGTCGTCGCCCTCCTTGATCAGGCCCATGGCCACGCCGGCAACCGGTGCGGAGACCGGCACGCCTGCCGCCTGCAGCGCCATCGAGGAGGCGCAGACCGATCCCATCGAAGAGGAGCCGTTCGACTCCAGCGTCTCCGAGACGACCCGGACGACGTAGGGGAAGCTCTCTTCGTCGGGGATCGACGGCGCCAGCGCCCGCTCGGCGAGCGCCCCGTGGCCGATGTCGCGGCGCTTGGGGCCGCGCATGAAGCCGGCCTCGCCGACCGAGAAGGGTGGGAAGTTGTAGTGGTGCCAGAAGCGCTTGGTCGTCTGCAGGCCGAGCGTGTCGAGGCGCATGTCCATCCGCGTCGTGCCGAGCGCGACGTTGGAGAGGATCTGCGTCTCGCCCCGGGTGAAGAGGGCCGAGCCGTGCACGCGCGGGGAGATGTCTACCTCGCACTCGATCGAACGGATCTCGTCCTGGGCGCGACCGTCGGGGCGCTTCTTGTCGACCGCGATCGCCTTGCGGATCGTGTCCTTCTCGATGTGGTCGAAGGCGGCCTTGACCTCAGCCACCCGCTCCTCGTCGACCTCTCCATCGTCGTCCGAGAGCGAGTACTTGCCCACGACCTCATCCTTGACCTTGTCGATCGCCTCGTAGCGCTCGAGCTTGCCCTCGGTTGCGATCGCGTCGACCAGGGTCTGGCCGTGAGAGGAGCGGATCTCGTCGATCAGGCCCTCGTCGATGCTGGGGGCCTCGACCTCGACCTTCTCCTTGCCGACCTTGTCGGCGAGCTCCTGCATCGCCGCGCAGAGCTTCTTGATCTCCGAGTGGGCGATATCGAGCGCGTCGAGGATCTCGGCCTCGCTGACGCCGTCGGCGCCGGCCTCGACCATCAGGATCGCCTCGTCGGTGCCGGCGACGATCAGGTCCAGCTCGAGCTCCTCGAGCGTCTCCTCGGGCGGGTTGACGACGAAGTCGCCCTCCAGTTTGCCGACCCGCACCGCGCCGACGTGGGCGGCGACGGGGACCGGCGAGATCGCCAGCGCGGCGGAGGCGCCGTTCATCGCGAGGATGTCGTAGGGGTGGACGTGGTCGACGGAGAGCGGCGTCGCGACCAGCTGCGTCTCGAAGTGCCAGCCCTTGGGGAAGAGCGGCCGGATCGGGCGGTCGATCATGCGTGCGGTCAGCGTCGCCTTCTCGCCCGAGCGGCCCTCGCGGCGGAAGAAGGAGCCGGGGATCTTGCCCGCGGCGTACATCCGCTCCTCGACGTCGACGGTGAGGGGCAGGAAGTCGACGTCGCGCAGGTTGCCCATCGTCGCCGTGCAGAGGACCATCGTGTCCCCGGACTGGACGACGACGGCGCCGCTCGCCTGCCTGGCCAGCTTGCCCGTCTCGAAGGAGATCTGGTCCTCGCCGACCTCCGCCGACACGCGGCTAACTTCGAACATGCTCATTAAGTTTTTACCTCCGGGACCGCCCGGATGGCGGCCGTTTGCGTTCAGAACTCTCGTTCTCTTTCGCCCTGCAGACTACAGCAGGACTAGTGACGCAGGCCCAGCTCCGCGACCAGCGCGCGGTAGCGCTCGAGGTCGTGGCGCTCGAGGTAGCGCAGCATGCGGCGGCGCTTGCCGACGAGCATCAGCAGGCCGCGGCGCGAGTGGTGGTCTTTGGCGTGGCTGCGCAGGTGCTCGGTGAGCTCGTTGATCCGCGCGGTGAGCAGGGCGACCTGCACCTCGGCCGAGCCGGTGTCGCCGTCGGCGCGTCCGTACTTGCCGATCAGCTCGCTCTTCTTCTCCTTGGCCAGACTCATGAAGCGTCGGTGACGCTAGCACAGACACGCTTGGCGTCCTCGACGTCGATCCGCATCTGGGCGATCAGCTCCTCGACGCTGGCGAAGCGCCTCTCCCCCCGCAAACGCTCGACGAATGCGACCCGCAGCGTCCTGCCGTAGAGGTCTTCCTCGCGGTCGATCAGGTAGGTCTCGATCAGCACTCCGCGGCCGCTGTCGAAGGTCGGTCGCACGCCGACGTTGACCGCCGCAGGCACACCGTCGGCGAAGGCGGCGAAGACGCCGTGGCCGGGGTAGGCGAGGCGGTCGTCGGGGACGATGTTGGCCGTGGGGAAGCCGAGATGGCGGCCACGCTGGTCGCCGCTGACGACGGTGCCCTCGACCATGAAGGGGGCGCCGAGGCAGTGGCGGGCGCCGGCCATGTCGCCGGCCGCGACCAGCGCTCTGATCCGGGTCGAGGAGACCGTCTCGCCGTCGACCTCGACCAGGGGCACGACCCGCGTCTCGAACTGGGGGTGTGCCCCCAGCATCGCCGGGTCCCCCTTGGCCTTGGCGCCGAAGCGGAAGTTCTCCCCCACCGAGACCTTCTCCGCGCCGAGGCGCTCGACCAGCACCCGCTCGATGAAGTCCTCGGCGGAGAGTCCGGCGAACTCCTCGTCGAAGGGGATCACGACCAGCTCGCGCACGCCGAGCCCCTCGATCACGTCGCGCTTGACATTGAAGGGCATGATCAGCTTCGGCAGCGCCGCGGGGTGGATCACCTCGAGCGGGTGCGGGTCAAAGGTGAGGACGGTGTCGGCGTCGTTGATAACGGCCTGGTGGCCGAGGTGGACCCCGTCGAAGGTGCCGATCGCGACATGGCGTGGCCGCCGCTCGGCCTCCGACAGCTGCGTCACCGCCATCCGCGGCATCAGCGCAGCGCCTCCGCCGCGGCGGGGATCAGCTCGCCGACGCGCTTGACCGAAATCTCCTCACCCGCGTCCGCGACCCGGAAGGGACCGATCGCGGTGCGGCGCAGCTCCAGGCAGTAGGCATCGCCGAGGGTCTCGATCAGGGTGCGGACGTAGGTGCCGCTGGAGCACTCGATTTCGTAGCGGGCGGTCTCGCCGTCGTGCTCGAGCAGGTCCGCCCGGTAGACCTCGACGTCGCGGACAGGGGTCTCCACAGTCTCGCCGCGGCGTGCCTTGCGGTAGAGCCGCTCGCCGCCGACCCGCACCGCCGAGGTCATCGGCACCCGCTGGCGCACGGTGCCGGTCGGCAGCGCGAGCGAGCCGGGCACGACGCCGGTCCCGGTCAGCTCGCCCTCGGGGTCGCCGCTGCTGGAGCGCCAGCCGAGTCGGGCGGTGGCCAGATAGGTCTTCGGCAGTCCGGTGAGCGTGCGCTGCAGCCGGGTCGCCCCCCCCAGCAGGACGAGCAGGAGGCCGGTGGCGAAGGGGTCGAGCGTGCCGGCGTGACCGGCCTTGCAGCCGCGCTCCCGCCTCACACGGGCAACCACGTCATGAGAAGTCGCCCCGGCGGGCTTGTCGCAGAGCAGGACGGCGCTCACGGCTCGATCGGACACATTCAGCTGCCGAGCTGGGAGGAGACCTCATCGCAGAGGAAGGGGACGAGTGCGTCTACTCCGAGGTCGGTCGAGAAGCCTGCGGCGCGCTTATGACCGCCGCCGCCGTGGCGGCGGGCGATCGCCGAGACGTCGACGGCGCCGTCGCTCGAGCGCAGGCTGACCTTGCGGGCGGCGCTGCCGCGGTCGCCGAGGTCGCGGACCAGGACGGCGACGCGGGCGCCCTCGACCGAGCGCAGATGGTCGATGATCCCCTCGGTCATCTCCTCCCCCGCCCCGCTCGCCTCGTAATCGGCGGCGGCGATGTAGGCGAGGACCAGGCGGCCGTCGCAGTGGCGCTCCAGCCCTTCAAGGGCGCGCGAGAGCAGACGCAGCTTCTCCGCCGGCACGTGCTCGTAGAGGCGGCGGTAGGTCTCGTCGACGTCGACCCCGGCCTCGATCAGCTCGGCGGCGATGCGATGCGTGCGCGCGTTGGTGTTCTCATACATGAACTTGCCCGTGTCGGTGACGAGCCCGACGTAGAGCGCCGAGGCCATCTCCGGCGTCAGCCGGGCGTCAAGCAGGACCGCCAGCTCGTAGACGATCTCGGCCGTGGAGGAGGCGTCGACCTCAACCAGGTTGACGTCGCCGAAGAGCGTGTTGTCGTGGTGGTGGTCGATGTTGATCGTGAAGACCTCCTCGGCGCAGAGGAAGTCGACCGGCATGCGGTCGACGTTGCCGCAGTCGAGGAAGATCGCCGCGCGGTCTGCCATGTCCGCGGGGGCCTCGTGGAAGACCTCCTCCAGCGGCAGGAAGCGGTACTCGATTGGCAAGGGGAACTCCTTCGCGGCGAGGAACATCACCGAGTCCTTGCCGAGCTGCAGCAGCAAGTGGTGCATGCCGAGCAGCGAGCCGAGCGCGTCGCCGTCGGGCCCCTCGTGGGCGGTGAGGATGAAGCGCTCGCGGTTGCGGATCTCGGTCGCCACTCGCTCCAGCGCGGTGGGTGCGATGTCGGTGGTGCCGCTCATCTCTCCTCGTCGTCTTCTTCGAGCAGCTGAGAGATTCTCATTCCCCGCTCGACCGTCGGGTCGTAGTGGAAGGTGAGCGTCGGCGTGCGCTTCATCCGCGTCTCGGCCGCGACCTTCGACTGCAGGATGCCGTGGGAAGAGCGCAAACCGGCGAGCGCCTCCTCGCGGGCGCCCTCGTCGCCGAGCACGCTGACGTGCACCTTGGCGCTGCGGAGGTCTGGGCTGGTATCGACCGAGGTCACGGTGACGAAGCCGATCCGAGGGTCGCTCAGCTCGGTGGCGATGGCGGCGCCGATCACCTCGCGAAGCACCTCGTTGATGCGGCGCATGCGAGGCGTGGCCATCCTACTCCAGCGTCTGCTCGACCTGCTTGGTCTCGAAGAACTCGAGCACGTCGCCTTCCTTGACGTCGGCGTAGCCCTCGAGCACGATGCCGCACTCCTGCCCCTGCTCGACCTCCTGCACGTTGTCTTTGAAGCGGCGCAGGGAGCCCAGCTTGCCGTCCCAGATCACCGTGCCCTCGCGGACCAGGCGCACGCTGGCGTCGCGGGTGACCTTGCCCTCGTTGACCACGCAGCCGGCGATGCGGCCGACCTTGGAGGCCTTGAAGGTCTGTTTGACCTCGGCCTCGCCCAGCGTCTCCTCGACCTCGACCGCCTCCAGCAGCCCCTCCATCGCGTTGCGCAGGTCTTCGGTGATTTTGTAGATGACCGAGTAGGTGCGGATGTCGACGCCCTCGCGCTCGCCCGCTTTGCGCGCGTCGGCGAGGGGACGGACGTTAAAGCCGATCACGATCGCGTCGGAGGCCGAGGCGAGCATCACGTCGGACTCGTTGATGCCACCGGTCTGCGAGTGGATGATGTTGATCGCGACCTGCTCCTGCGGCACCTTGGCGATCTCGTCCTGCAGCGCCTCGAGCGAGCCGGCGACGTCGGCCTTGAGCACGATGTTGAGCTCCTTGATGTCGCCTTCCTGGGCGCGTGAGAAGACCTCCTCTAGGCTGACCTTGCGCGCCTGGCGACGGGCCAGCGCCTCGGTCTTCAGCCGGTTGCCGCGCTCCTGGGCGAGCTGACGGGCGCGGCGGTCGTTCTCGACTGCGCGCACGTGCTCGCCGGCCTCGCAGACGCCGTCGAAGCCGAGCACCTCGACCGGCATCCCCGGCACCGCCTTCTCCACCCGGGCGCCGGTGAAGTCCTGCATCGCCCGCACGCGACCCCACTGCGGCCCGGCGACGAGTGAGTCGCCGACGGAGAGCGTGCCGCGCTGGACGAGGATCGTGACCACCGGGCCGCGGCCGGGGTCGAGCTGGGACTCGACCACGGTGCCGGAGGCCGGCGCGTCCGGATTGGCGCCGAGCTCCTCCAGCTCGGAGACGAGCAGGATCATGTCGAGCAGATTGTCGAGGCCGTCGTGGGTCTTGGCCGAGACGTCGCAGTAGACCGTCTCTCCGCCCCAGTCCTCGGGCGTGAGTCCGTCGCCGGCGAGCTCGTTGCGGACGCGATCGGGCTGGGCGCCCTCTTTGTCGATCTTGTTGACCGCGATCAGGATCGGCACGTCGGCGGCACGGGCGTGGTCGATCGCCTCCTTGGTCTGCGGCATGACGCCGTCGTCGGCGGCGACGACGACCACGGCCACGTCGGTGACCTTGGCGCCGCGGGCGCGCATCGCGGTGAAGGCGGCGTGGCCCGGGGTGTCGAGGAAGGTGATCGTCTTCTCGTCGTGGTGCACCTGGTAGGCGCCAATGTGCTGGGTGATGCCGCCCGCCTCGCCGGCGGCGACCTCGGTCTCGCGGATCGCGTCGAGCAGCGAGGTCTTGCCGTGGTCGACGTGGCCCATGATCGTGACGACCGGTGGGCGCCCGACGAGGTCCTCCTCGGCGTCGTCGAACTGCGGCTCCTCGTCGGCCTCGTCGGCGGCGTGGACGATCTCGATCTTCTTGTCGAACTCGTCGGCCAGCACGCCGATCGCC
>JBKPOW010000197.1:0-16903 GCA_046733275.1 Actinomycetota bacterium | reverse complement strand
TCGCTGTCCTCGCGGGCGAGCTCCAGCGCGGCGGAGATCTCGACCAGAGTCTTTGGGCGAAAGGCGTTGCGGACGTCCGGTCGGTCGATCGTGACCTTGGCGATGCCACCGGCCACCTCGTAGCGGATGTCCTCGTACTCGCCGGTGGCCCGCCACTCGATCGGCGCGTACAGCTCCGACTCGGGCGGAGCTTGCTTGGGGCGTTGGGGCATGATGGGGACGATATCCCGCCGATGAAGCTCGACGACTGGCTCGCCCAGAGATCCCAGAGCTGCCCAGAGCGCAGCGCCCTGATCGCCGACGGCGCCGAGGTCGGCTACGCCGAGTTGGAGGCGGAGGCAAGCTGGGTCGCGCGCCGCCTCGAGGCGCACGGCGTGCGCCGCGGTTCTGTCGCGGCGGTGACGATGGAGCCGCGCCGCGAGCAGGTCGTCCTCGTGCACGCGCTGATGAAGGTTGGCGCGGTGCTGCTGCCGCTCAGCCCGCGCCTGACCGCGGCCGAGCGCGCCGCTGTGGTCGCCGCGGAGGAACCGGCGATCGAGCTGAGCGACCCGGGCGAGCTGACCCAGACCGAGGCCGACCTCCCCCTGCTCGGCGAGCACGATATGGACGCTCCCTGCTGCCGGGTGCTGACCAGCGGCAGCACCGGCGCCCCGGACGCGGTGGAGCTGACCTACGGCAACTTCCTCTGGAGCGCCGTCGGCTCGGCCTTCAACATCGGCGTCGAGCCGACCGACCGCTGGCTCTGCTGCCTGCCGCTCAGCCACATCTCCGGCCTCAGCATCGTCATGCGCTCGGTGATCTACGGCACGACGGCGGTCCTCCACGACGGCTTCGACGCCGACCGTGTCGCCGCCGCGCTGGCCGAGGAAGAGATCTCGATCGTCTCGCTGGTGACGACGCAGCTGACCCGCCTGCTCGACGCCGGCGCCGACCTCTCCGGCCCGCGCACGATCCTCGTCGGCGGCGGCCCGGTCCCCGAGGCGCCGCTGGAAGAGGCGATTGCGCGCGGCGCCACCGTGGTGCAGACCTACGGCCTGACCGAGGCCTGCTCGCAGGTGACGACGCTGGCGCCGGCCGAGGCGCGGCGCAAGCTCGGCTCCGCCGGGCGGCCGCTGCTGACCACCCACCTGCGCATCAGCGACGGCGAGATCCTCGTTCAGGGCCCGACCGTGGCGCCAAGCCGAGTCGACTCCGACGGCTGGCTGCGCACCGGCGACCTCGGCCGCATCGACGAGGAGGGCTTCCTCTACGTCGAGGACCGGATCGACGACATGATCGTCAGCGGCGGCGAGAACGTCATCCCGGCCGAAGTCGAGCAGGTGCTGCTGCGCCACCCCGAGGTCGCCGACGCCGCCGTGGTCGGGCGCGAGGACCCCGAGTGGCAACAGGCGGTGACCGCGGTCGTCGTGCTGGAGGACGGCTCGGCGGCCACGCCCGACGAGCTGCGCCGCCACTGCGCCGAGTCGCTTGCCGGCTTCAAGGTGCCGAAGCGGGTCGAGCTGGCGGCGGCGCTGCCGCGCACCCCCTCGGGCAAGCTCCTGCGGCGCGCCCTCCGCTAGCCTCAGCGGCCATGAAAACCGACGACATCTTCTACGACAAGGACGCCGACCTCTCGCAGCTCCAGGGGAAGACCGTCGCCATCCTCGGCTACGGCTCGCAGGGCCACGCCCACGCCCTCAACCTGAAGGACTCCGGTGTCGACGTCGTCGTCGGCCTGCGTCCCGGCTCCTCCAGCCGCGCCGAAGCCGAGCAGGCCGGGCTCGAGGTGCTCGACGTCGCCGAAGCGGCCAGCCGTGGCGACATCGTCATGGTCCTGCTCCCTGACGAGAAGCAGGCCGAGGTCTGGGAGGCGGAGATCTCGGACGGGATCGCCCCCGGCAACCTGCTCCTCTTCGCCCACGGCTTCTCCATCCACTTCAAGCAGATCGCGCCGCCGCCCGGGGTGGACGTCGGCATGGTCGCCCCCAAGGGCCCGGGCCATCTGGTCCGCCGCCAGTACGAAGAAGGCACCGGCGTGCCCTGCCTGATGGCCGTCCACCAGGACGCCTCCGGCAACGCCCACGCCCTGGTGCTGGCCTACGCCGCCGGGATCGGCGGCGGCCGCGCCGCGATCATCGAGACGAGCTTCAAGGACGAGTGCGAGACCGACCTCTTCGGCGAGCAGGCCGTCCTCTGCGGCGGCGCCTCGGAACTGGTTCGGGCCGGCTTCGAGACCCTGGTCGAGGCGGGCTACGACCCGCGCCTCGCCTACTTCGAGTGCCTGCACGAGCTCAAGCTGATCGCCGACCTGATGTACGAGAAGGGGATCCAGGGGATGCGCTACTCGATCTCGAACACCGCCGAGTACGGCGACATGACCCGCGGCAAGCGCGTGATCGGCGAGGAGTCGCGGGCGGCGATGAAGCAGATCCTCGGCGAGATCCAGTCGGGCGAGTTCGCCAAGGAGTGGATCGCCGAGAACCGCGCGGGCGGTGAGAACCTCTCGCGCATGCGCGAGGAGGGCGCCGACCACGAAGTGGAGAAGGTCGGCGGCGACCTGCGCAAGATGATGCCCTGGATCGAAACCGAGTTCTGAGCTACGCCCCGGGAGGGCCTTCGCTGCCGAAGCGGGACTCCTCGCCCGGCGGCAGCTTGCCGTCGCGGCCGACGTAGCCGTCCTTGCCGCCGACGACTACGTAGACGGCGTCCTCGGAATCGCTCAGGTTGCGGACCTTGCGCACGGTTGGCGCGTCGACCCAGGCTAGGCCGCCGGGCTCGAGCTCGTGCGTCGTGCCGTCGCCGAACTCGATCGCGATGCGGCCGCTGTGGAGGAAGTAGAGCTCCTCCTGCTCCTCGTGCAGGTGGCTGCCGGTCTCGTAGGACGGCGGCAGGACGATCGCGTTGGCGCCGAAGGCGGTCACGCCCAGCCCCTTGCGGATCTTGCGGAAGCCGTAGCCCTCGCCGAGGTCGGAGAGGTTGGCGACGGCGTATCCGTCTCCCTTGGTCACACCCTGCTCTGGCATGGCCTGACTATAACCTTGGCCGCCGCATGGCGACGACCACCTCAGTCCAGATTCCAGCCGAGCTCAAGCCCGCCGACGGTCGCTTCGGCTGCGGCCCCTCGAAGGTGCGTCCCGAGGCCCTTGCCCGCCTCGCCGAGCGCGCCGACGTGATCGGGACCTCGCACCGGCAGGCGCCCGTGCGAGAGCTGGTCGGCCGCGTCCGCGCCGGCCTGAGCGAGCTGCTCTCGCTCCCCGACGACTACGAGATCGCCCTCGGCAACGGCGGCACGACGGCCTTCTGGGAGGCCGCCACCGCCTGGCTGGTGCGCGACCGCGCCCTCCACCTCGTCTACGGCGAGTTCTCGGGGAAGTTCGCCAAGGCGACCGCCGCCGCGCCCTTCCTCGCCGAGCCGATCGTGGTCGAGGCCGAGCCCGGCGACGCTCCCGATCCGGTCGGCAATCCGGACGCCGACGCGATCGCCTGGGCCCACAATGAGACCTCGACCGGGGTGATGGTCGACGTCCGCCGCCCGGCGGACGCGGGCGACGCGCTCGTCCTCGTCGACGCCACCTCGGGCGCCGGCGGCCTACCGCTCGACCCGACCCAGGTCGACGCCTACTACTTCGCCCCGCAGAAGGCCTTCGGCGCCGACGGCGGCCTCTGGCTGGCGGCGCTCAGCCCGGCCGCAGTCGCACGGATCGAGGAGCTCGACGGTGCCACCGACCGCTGGCAGCCCGCCTTCCTCTCGCTGCAGACCGCGCTGGAGAACTCCCGCAAGGAGCAGACCTACAACACGCCGGCTGTCGCCACCCTGCTGCTGCTCGCCGACCAGGTCGAGTGGATGCTCGGCCTCGGCGGCCTCGACGCCTGCGTGCGGCGCACCGGCGCCTCGTCGGGTCACCTCTACGGCTGGGCCGAGGCAACCGAGCTCGCCGACCCCTTCGTCGCCGACCCGTCGAAGCGCTCGCTGGTCGTCGGCACGATCGACTTCGCCGAGGATGTCGACGCGGCGGCGCTGGCGTCGACCCTTCGCGCCAACGGCATCGTCGATGTCGAGCCCTACCGCAAGCTCGGCCGAAACCAGCTGCGCGTCGGCATGTTCCCCGCGGTCGAGCCCGCCGACGTCGAGGCGCTCACCGCCTGCATCGATTGGGTGATCGAGAACGCTCCCGAGGTGGCGCGGCGATGAAGGTCCTCGTCAAGGAGAAGATCGCCGACTCCGGGGTCGAGCTGCTGCGCCAGAGCTTCGAGGTCGACCTCGGCCTCGAGATGAGCGACGAGGAGCTGCGCGAGGCGATCGGCTCCTACGACGCGATCCTCGTCCGCTCAGCGACCCAGGTGACGCCGGAGCTGATCGAGCGGGCGGAGCGTCTCAAGGTGATCGGCCGCGCCGGCACCGGCGTCGACAACGTCGACATCCCGGCCGCCACCCGGCGCGGCATCGTCGTCGCCAACGCGCCCGAATCGAACTCGGTGGCCGCCGCCGAGCACACGCTCGCCCTGATGCTGGCCCTCTGCCGCAACGTGCCGCAGGCACATGGCTCGCTCACCGGCGGCGCCTGGCAGCGGTCGAAGTTCAAAGGGACCGAGCTCTACGGCAAGACGCTCGGCGTGGTCGGCTTCGGTCGCATCGGCCAGCTCGTCGCCAAGCGCGCCCAGAGCTTCGAGATGGACGTCGTCGCCTTCGACAAGTTCGTCTCGGCTGAGCGCTTCCGCGAGCTCGGCGTCGAGGGGGTCGACGAGCTGGAGGAGTTGCTCGGCCGCGCCGACATCGTCACCCTGCACGTGCCGAAGACGCCGGAGACCGTCGGCCTGATCGACGCCGACGCGGTCGCGGCGATGACCGACGGGGCCCGGCTGATCAATTGCGCCCGCGGCGAGCTGGTCGACCTCGATGCCGTACAGGCCGGGCTCGAGTCGGGCAAGCTGGCCGGCGCAGCCCTCGACGTCTTCCCAGCGGAGCCCTTCACCGAGCACCCGCTCTTCGGCCGCGACGACGTCGTCGTCACCCCGCACCTCGGGGCCTCGACGGCGGAGGCACAGGATCGGGCCGGGGTGGTCACGGCCGAACAGGTGATCGCGGCGCTGAGCGGCGGCGTCGTCACCAACGCGGTCAACATCGCCGCCGTCCGCCCCGAGGAGATGGAAGCCCTGGCGCCCTTCGTGCCGCTCTGCGAAAAGCTCGGCCGCCTGGCGCAGGGTCTGGGGGACGGCTCGGTGGACGGCGTCACGGTCGAGTTCCGGGGCCGCATCGCCGGTCACGACACTCGGCTGCTGGGAATCGCCGTTCTCGTCGGCATCCTCTCCGGCCACACCGAGGAGCCGGTCAACCTGGTCAACGCGCCGCAGATGGCCGAGGAGCGCGGGATCGACCTGGTCGAGACCAAGGAGGCCGCCGCCGAGGACTTCACCGAGCTGGTCACCGTGCGCCTCGGCTCCGGCGACGGCGCGGTCGAGGTCGCCGGCACCGGCGTCGGGCCTCGCAACGAGCCCTACCTCGTCTCCGTCTGGGGAGAGAGCTTCTACCTGCCCTTCGCCGAGCACCTGGCGGTGTTCCGTTACGCCGACCGGCCGGGGATGATCGGCCGTGTCGGGACGATGTTCGGCGAAGAGGGCGTGAACATCATCTCCGCCGCGGTCGGCGCCGAGCCCGGGGGCGAGAGCGCCGTGATGGCGCTGACCACCGACGCGCCCGTGCGAGCCGAGACGATCGCCAGGATCCTCGAGGTCGACGGCTTCTCGACCGGCCGCTCGGTCGATCTCTGACGAAGGGCCGCAACGAAAGCCGCCCAGCGCTGTTTACTTTCGTAGACGCTCCGACCCGATCGGTGGCGGGGACGATTCGGCAATGAAGAAGCTCCTACTCATCTCGTTCGCATCGCTGGTGCTGCTCGCACCCGCGGCGGTAGCCCAGGCGGCACCGCAGACTTACACCGTGCTGTTAGCCGGTGGGGTGGAGGAGAGCAACATCCGCATCTGGTTGACCCCGGACGGGCAGCAGTACGTGATCGACTCGGTCGCGCAGCTCGAGGTCGGCGGCACGGTCTGCCGGCATCCGGAGGAAATGCCGAATGAGCTGATCTGCGACGCGCCCTCGATCGCCGGCTTCGAAGTAAACGCGGGGGCCGGCGACGACCGGGTGACGGTGGCGAAGAAGGTCGGGGTGCCGGTGACCCTGCGCGGCGGCTCGGGCGACGACGTCCTCCTCGGCGGCGCCGGCGACGACAAGCTGATCGGCGGCGACGGCGACGACAAGCTGGACGGCTGGCGCGGCGACGATCTCCTGCTCGGCGGCGAAGGCGAGGACCAACTGCGCAGCGGATCCGGCGACGACACCCTGCGCGGCGGCTACGGCAAAGACATCCTGGTCGAGGGCCCGGGCAAAGACGACGTGCATCAACAGTTCAGCGGCTGACCCGCCTTCGCAGGCGGCCGCCGACGAAAAACAGCGCGATCAGGAAGCCGACGAGGGAGAGGGCGGCGTCGAGGCGGAAGGCGGCCTCGATCCCCTCGACGACGTCGTCCTGAGCGGAGAAGACCGTGGTGGTCAGGCCGAGGCCGATCGAGCCACCGGCGATCTGGAACATGTAGACGATGCCGCCGGCGAGGCTGGTCTGCGACTCGTCGACCGAGGTGACGCCGGCGGTGGTCGCGGTCGGGTAGAAGCTGCCGATGCCGATGCCCAGGACCACCATCCCGAGCACCAGCGACTCGTATCCGGATCCCTCGTCGACGAGCGAGAAGAGGAAGGGAGCGACGGCGATGCAGGCGGAGCCGATGGAAACCAGCAGCTTCGCCCCGAGCCGCTCGTAGAGCGGGCCGGCGACGAAGGAGACGAGGGCGAAGGTGGCGAGGAAGGGCAGCATGCCGAGACCCGCCTCAAGCGGCGTGTAATCGAGGTGCTTTTGCATGAACTGGGGCAGGTAGAGCAGGGCGGCGAAGAAGGTCGCCGACATGAAGAGGATCGCCAGGCAGGAGGCGCGGAAGCTCTCGTTGCGGATCACCTCGCGCGGGACGAGGGCACTCATCCCGGCCCTGCGCTCGATCGGCAGGAAGGCAGCGATCAGGGCCGCCGAGAGGGCCAGCAGGGCGATCGTCTTCGGGTCGCCCCAGCCCCAGTCGTCGACCTGGTCGAGGGCGACCAGCAGCGAGACGAGGCCGATCGAGAGGGCGGCGATGCCCGGGTAGTCGATCCTCTGCCGGCCGACGTCGGGCTCTTCGACCCTCACCAGGGAGTAGGTGATGAGGACGGCGAGGACCGAGATCGGGACGTTGAGGAAGAAGATCCAGCGCCAGCTGAGCAGGTCCGTGAGGACACCGCCGATCAGCGGCCCCAGCGCGTTGCCGAGCCCGGCGGCGCCGATGATGATGCCGCCGGCGAGACCGGCCTTCTCCTCGGGCAGGATCTCGTAGGTCATGCCCAGGATCGCGGGCCACATCAGCGCGCCGCCGATCGCCATCAGCACCCGGCTGACGATCAGCCAGGTCTCCGAGGGCGCGGCGCCGCCCAGGGCCGACATCGAGGCGAAGATCGCGGTGCCGACGAAGAAGGCGCGGCGGCGGCCGAACATGTCGGCGAGCCGCCCGCCGGTGACGATCAGCACGCCGAAGGTGAGCGCGTAGGCGTTGATCACCCACTGGATCGTGTTGACGTTGGTGTGGAAGTCCTCCTCCATCGTCGGCAGGGCGACGTTGACCGCGGAGAAGTCGTTGGCGATGACGATCACGCTGATGCCCATCGCCAGCAGCGCCAGCCAGGTCGTGCGCGAGATCGTCCCGGCCCCTGCCTCCATTCCTGCGCAGCTTAGAAAGGCGCGAAGACGTGCGCTAAGCTGGACGCGAATGACGCACCGGCTCGACAGCCTCGCGCTACTCCTTCTCCTCCCCCTTCGGGGGGAATAGCGCTGGGCGGCGCGAGAGCCGCGAGAGACAAGGTCATTCGGAGCAAGAGGAGAAGGAGGTAGGACCCATGTCAGCAACCGACGTCAACCGCGTCCACATCTTCGACACGACGCTGCGCGACGGCGAGCAGTCGCCTGGCATCTCGCTCAACACGGCGGAGAAGGTTGAGATCGCCCAGCAGCTGGCGCGGCTCGGCGTCGACGTGATCGAGGCCGGCTTCCCGATCACCTCGCCCGGCGATTTCGAGGCGGTCGAGGCGATCTCGCGCAATGTCGAGGGGCCGACGATCTGCGGCCTCGCCCGCACCCACAAGGCGGACATCGACGCTGCCTGGGGGGCGATCCGCGACGCCGACCGGCCGCGCATCCACACCTTCATCTCCACCTCTGACATCCACATCGAGCACCAGCTGCAGACCGACCGCGAGGACGTCAAGGGCCAGGCCCGGGCGGCCGTGGCGCTGGCGCGCTCCTACTGCGAGGACGTCGAGTTCTCGCCGATGGACGCGACCCGGGCAGAGATCGAGTTCACCGCCGAGGTCTGCGCGATCGCGGTCGAGGAGGGAGCGACGGTGGTCAACATCCCCGACACCGTCGGCTACACGACGCCGGAGGAGTACGCCGAGTACTTCCGCCGGCTGTACGAGCTGGTGCCCGGGCTGCGCGAGGTCGAGACCTCGGTCCACTGCCATGACGACCTGGGTCTGGCCGTCGCCAACTCCTACGCCGGCGTCTTGGCCGGCGCCCGTCAGGTCGAGTGTGCGGTCAACGGCATTGGCGAGCGGGCGGGCAACTGCGCCTTGGAGGAGATCGTGATGCTGATCAAGACCCGCGAGGACGTCCATGGGCTGTACACCGGCCTCGAAGCCCGCGAGCTGGCCCGCACCAGCCGCATGGTCTCGCGCCTCACCGGCTACCCGGTGCAGCCGAACAAGGCCGTGGTCGGGCGCAACGCCTTCGCCCACGAGTCCGGCATCCACCAGGACGGCGTGCTGAAGGAGCGCACCACCTACGAGATCATGGACGCGACCGAAGTCGGGCTCGAGTCGAACTCGATCGTGCTGGGCAAGCATTCGGGGCGCCACGCGCTGCGCGACGCGCTGGAGCAGCTCGGCTTCAAGATCGACGGCAACGCGCTCAACGCCGCCTTCAAGCGTTTCAAGGAGATCGCCGACCGCAAGAAGCAGGTGACGGCGCTCGACCTGGAGGCGATCGTCTCCGACGAGATGCGCGAGCGCGCCGACGCCCACGAGCTGGCCTGGTTCGAGGTCGAGGCGGGCTCGCGCCGCGAGCCGCTGGCCCGTGTCGCCGTCAAGCTGCCCTCGGGCGAGGAGGTGGTGGGCGAGTCGAGCGGCGACGGCCCGGTCGACGCGATCTTCCACGCGATCCAGAAGGCGACGGACACGAGGTGTGACCTCCGTCAGTACACCGTGGAGGCGGTGACCGGGGGGGAGGACGCCCTCGGCGAGGTCGGCGTGATGCTGCGCGCGGCCGGGCGCCTGGCGAGCGGCCAGGGTGTCGCCACCGACATCCTCGAGGCCTCGGCCCGCGCCTACGTGCGGGCGCTGTCCAACGCCCTGGAGGGCGCCGCGATCCGCGAGGCGGAGGCGGCGACCGCCGAGGCCGCGGCCGAACGCACGCCCGGTCCCTGAGAGGATTAGGACGATGGCTCAGACGATGTTCGACAAGATCTGGAGCGAGCACGAGGTCGCCGATGGCCTGCTCTACATCGACCTGCACCTGGTCCACGAGGTGACCTCGCCGCAGGCCTTCGACGGGCTGCGCATGGCGGGGCGCAACGTACGCCGTCCGGACAGGACGCTGGCGACGGCCGACCACAACGTGCCCACCGACGGCACCAAGGCCGCAGGGCTGATCGCCGACCGGCTCTCGCGCGTCCAGGTCGAGACCCTGGAGCGCAACTGCGAGGAGTTCGGCATCCCGATCTACTCGCTCGGCTCCGAGCGCCAGGGCATCGTCCACGTGATCGGACCGGAGCTAGGGGTGACCCAGCCAGGCATGACGATCGTCTGCGGCGACAGCCACACCTCGACCCACGGCGCCTTCGGCGCGCTCGCCTTCGGCATCGGCACCTCCGAGGTCGAGCACGTGCTGGCGACCCAGTGCATGGTGCAGAAGCGGCCGAAGACGATGCGCATCCTCTACTCCGGCGAGCTCGGCCCCGGCGTCACTCCCAAGGACCTGATCCTGGCGACGATCGGGCGCCTCGGCACCGGCGGCATGGTCGGCCACGCGGTCGAGTACGCCGGCCCGGCGATCGAGTCGCTCTCGATGCCAGGACGGATGACCGTCTGCAACATGACGATCGAGGGCGGCGGCCGCGCCGGCATGATCGCCCCCGACGAGACCACCTTCGAGTGGGTGCGCGGCAAACCGGCCTCGCCGGCGGACTTCGACGCCGCGGTCGAGCGCTGGAGGCAGCTGCCGAGCGACGCGGGCGCGAGCTTCGACACCGAGGTCGAGATCGACGCCGCCGGCATCTCGCCGATGGTCACCTGGGGGACGACCCCCGGAATGGTGGTCGAGGTGACCGACTCGGTGCCGGACCCGGCGCAGATGGACTCGCCCGCCGACCGCGAGTCGGCCGAACGGGCGCTCGCCTACATGGCTCTCGAGCCCGGCACCCCGATGACCGAGGTCGCGCCCGAACGGGTCTTCATCGGCTCTTGCACCAACTCGCGGATCGAGGACCTGCGCGAGGCGGCCGCGATGGTCGACGGCCGCAAGGTGGCGAGCTCGGTGCGGGGCATGGTCGTCCCCGGCTCCCAACAGGTGAAAGCCGCGGCCGAGGCAGAGGGGCTGCACGACGTCTTCCGTTCCGCCGGCTTCGAGTGGCGCGAGGCGGGCTGCTCGATGTGCCTGGGGATGAACCCCGACATTTTGATCGAGGGCGAGCGCTGCGCCTCGACCTCGAACCGCAACTTCGAGGGTCGCCAGGGCAAGGGCGGGCGCACCCACCTGGTCAGCCCGCGAATGGCGGCGGCGGCCGCGATCGAGGGCCACTTCGTCGACATCAGGGATTGGGGCCAGCGATGCGACCGGTAGACGTGATCGAGGGCAAGGTCTCGGTCCTCGACAGGGCCGACGTCGATACCGACCAGATCATCCCCAAGCAGTTCCTTAAGCGGGTCGAGCGGACCGGCTTCGGCGAGTTCCTCTTCTACGACTGGATCCGCGACGGCGAGATCGAGCTGGAGCCGAACCCGATCCTCGTCGCCGGCCGCAACTTCGGCTGCGGCTCCTCGCGCGAGCACGCCCCTTGGGCCCTGGAGGACTTCGGCTTCGAGGCGATCGTCGCGCCTTCCTTCGCCGACATCTTCTACGTCAACTGCACCAAGATCGGCCTGCTGCCGGTGGTGCTCGACGAGGAGCACTGCCGCACCGTCGCCGAGGCGGGCGAGGCGCGGATCGACGTCGACGACCAGACGGTCAACTGCGCCGCGGGGATCTTCTCGTTCGAGATCGAGCCCGACGTCAAGCACCGCCTCCTCAACGGGCTCGACGACATCGGCATCACCCTGGAGAGCGCCGCCGCGATCGACGATTTCGAGGCCGGCCAGGGCGCCGCGGCGGGACCGGTTACCACGACGCTATGAGCGAGGACCGCCCGACCGGGGCGATGAACAGCAGTTCGCGAGAGTGGGACGCCGAGACCTACGACAAGGTCTCCGATCCCCAGCTCAGCTGGGGCATTGAGGTGCTGGAGCGACTCGACCTGCGCGGCGTCGAGGACGTGATCGATGCGGGCTGCGGGTCCGGTCGTGTCACCGAACAGCTGTTGACCCGGTTGCCAGACGGGCACCTGATTGCCGTCGACGGCTCGGAGGCGATGATCGCCAAAGCGCGCGAACGCTTGGGGGAGGGCGTCGACTATCTCGTCGCCGACCTCGCAGAGCTGGAGCTGGACTCACCGGTCGACCTTGTCTTCTCGACCGCCACTTTCCACTGGCTGCTTGACCATGAGCGCCTCTTCACCCGCCTGCGCGCTGCCTTGCGGCCCGGCGGCCGCCTCATCGCCCAGTGCGGCGGTGAAGGCAACGTCGCCCGCCACGCGCAGGCAATCGTTGCGGCGGCATCCGACCACGAGTTCGGGCAGCACTTCGGAGCGGCCAACTCGCTCTGGAACTTCGCTGGGCCTGAGGAGACTGAGGCACGTCTGCGTAACGCCGGCTTCGACCAGATTCGCTGCTGGCTGGAGCCGAAGCCGGTGCAGCCAGCCGACCCTCTCATCTTCACGATGACCGTCACCCTAGGGCCCCTGTTGGCGCAGCTGCCGGAGGAGAAACGGCGGCCCTTCGCCGAAGCCGTACTAGCCCAGGCCGATCAGCCGCTGGTACTCGACTACGTGCGCCTCAACATCGAGGCCGTCGCCGGCTGACACACACGTTCCGCTGTTCGTTGTCCAGGACATATAGGGCAAAGGAACAGCGGAGGGGGACGGGCTAGAGTCCCGGCCCCGATGGCCGAGGTCCCCCGCATAGTCCTTCTTCCCGGCGACGGGATCGGGCCCGAGATCGTCGCCGCGGCCCGGCGTGTGCTGGAGGCCCTGGACGAGTTCGAGTTCGAGGAGCGCCTGATGGGGGGCTGCTCGATCGACGCCCACGGCGTCGCCCTCACCGACGAGGTGCTCGAGGCCTGCCGCCAAGCCGACGCGGTTCTGCTCGGCGCCGTCGGCGGGCCGAAATGGGACACCACCGACCCAGACGCCCCGCGCCCGGAGCAGGGCTTGCTCGGCCTGCGCAAGGGCATGGGCCTCTACGCCAACCTGCGCCCGGTGCGGCCGAGCCCGGCGCTGGTCGGCGCAAGCCCGTTGCGCGAGGAGCGCATCGCCGGCACCGACCTGCTGGTCGTGCGCGAGCTGACCGGCGGCATCTACTTCGGTGACAGCGGCCGCGAAGGCGACTCGGCCCATGACACCTGCGAGTACTCCGCCGGCGAGATCGAGCGCATCGCCCGCGCCGGCTTCGAGGCCGCCCGGCGGCGGGCGGAAGGGGGAACCCGCAAGGCACGGGTCACCTCGGTCGACAAGGCCAACGTGCTCGAGACCTCGCGGCTCTGGCGCGAGGTGGTCGGCGGCCTCGCCGGCGAGTACCCGGATGTCGAGCTCGAGCACCTGCTGGTCGACAACGCGGCGATGCAGCTCGTCTCTCGCCCGGCCGAGTTCGATGTGATCGTCACCGAGAACCTCTTCGGCGACATCCTCAGCGACGAGTCGGCGATGCTCACCGGCTCGCTCGGCATGCTGCCCTCCGCCAGCCTCGGCGAGGAGGGTGCCCCCGGCCTGTTCGAGCCGGTCCACGGCTCGGCCCCCGACATCGCCGGCCAGGGCATCGCCAACCCGCTCGCCACCTTCCTCAGCGCCGCGATGATGCTGCGACACGGCCTTGACCGGCCGGCGGAGGCCGAGCGGATCGAGACGGCGGTCGACGCCGTGCTCGAGCGCGGCCTGCGCACCCCCGACCTCGCTGGCCCGGACGAGGCTGCGGTCGGCACGGAGGAGATCACCGAAACGGTGCTCGACACCCTCCCCAACTAGCTTCCGCTGTTCCTTGTCCACATTGTGCAAGGCAAAGGAACAGCGGAGCGGGTGTTTTCGGGCATACTTTCGGCATGGAGACGGCTGAGCTGATCTGGCAGAACGGTGAGTTCGTGCTTTGGGACGAGGCCAAGACGCACGTGCTCAGCCACGGCCTGCACTACGGCACCGGCGTCTTCGAGGGGATCCGCTGCTATGAGACCGAGCGCGGCCCGGCCGTCTTCCGCCACCGCGAGCACCTCGCCCGACTGGAGAAGTCGGCCGAGCTCTACTACTTCCAACTCCCCTACACGGCGGAGGAGATCCGCGAGGCGACCAACGAGCTGATCCGCCGCTGCGGCCTCGGCTCCTGCTACATCCGGCCGCTCGCCTACCGCGGCTACGGCAACCTCGGCCTCTACGCGACCGACGCGCCGATCGACGTGATCGTCGCCGCCTTCCCCTGGGGGGTCTACCTCGGCGAGGAGGGCGCCAAGCACGGCATCCGCGCCAAGGTCTCCTCCTGGCGGGCGATCTCCGGCGACAGCCTGATCCCGCACGCCAAGGCCTCGGGCCAGTACCTCAACTCGGTCCTCGCCAAGACCGAGGCGACCTCCGCCGGCTACGACGAGGCGATCCTGCTCGACCAGCACGGCGCCGTCTCCGAGGGCTCCGGCGAGAACGTCTTCGTCGTCCGCGACGGCGTCATTTGCACGCCGCCGCACACGGCGGCGATCCTCGACGGGATCACCCGCAATGCGGTCGTCCAGATCGCCAAGGACCTCGGCTACGCGGTCGAGGAGCGCGGCATCGCCCGCGCCGAGCTCTACCTCGCCGACGAGGTCTTCCTCACCGGCACCGCGGCCGAGCTCGTCCCCGTGCGGGAGATCGACGACCACCCGCTTGGCGAGCCGGGCGAGATCACGCGGGTGATCCAGGCCAGGTTCCAGGACGCGCTGCACGGCCGCGCCGAGGAGTACCTCGAGTGGCTCGACTTCGTCGAGTCTCCGGCGGGGCGAATTACGCCTGCCGCCTAGCGGCTGGCGCTGCCCTGCGCGCGCGGGCTCTTCGAGCCCTCCCGGACTTCTCGCACTGAAAGGCAATGACGATGGAACAGGTGAAGCTCTATGACACTACGTTGCGCGACGGCCTCGGCACGCCCGGCCTCTCGCTCTCGGTGGACGAGCGGCTGAAGGTAGCCGAGGCGCTGGATGAGCTCGGCGTGCACATGATCGAGGCCGGCTTCCCGACCTCCAACCCGAAGGAAGCCGAGTTCTTCGAGCGACTCGCCGAGCTCGCGCTGGAGCGGGCGGAGATCGCCGCTTTCGGCATGACGCGGCGGCCTGACGCGACCGCCGAGGACGACGAGGCGCTGGCGGTGCTGACGGCGACCTTCGCCCCGCTCATCTGCCTCGTCGGCAAGAGCTGGGGCCTGCACGTGGAAAAGGTGATCCGCACGACGCCGGAGGAGAACCTGGCGATGATCGCCGACTCGGTCGCCTTCTGCCGCTCGCGCGACAAGCGGGTCGTCTACGACGCGGAGCACTTCTTCGACGGCTACCGCGACGACCCGGTCTACGCGCTGGAGTGCGTGCGCGCCGCCGCCGAGGCGGGGGCGGAGAACGTCACGCTCTGCGATACCAATGGCGGCAGCCTGCCGAGCTTTGTCGCCGCGGCGACCGCGGCCGTGGTCGAGGCGCTCGGCGACGGGATGGAGGTCGGCATCCACACCCACGACGACGCCGGCTGCGCTGTGGCGAACTCGCTCGCCGCGGTCGAAGCGGGGGCGCGGATGGTGCAGGGCACCGTCAACGGCTACGGCGAGCGCTGCGGCAACGCCAACCTCGCCTCGATCCTGCCCTCGCTGCAGCTGAAGATGGGCTTCGACGTGGTCGCCGAGGAGCAGCTGGCGAGCCTCAGCCACACCGCCCACTACCTCGACGAACTCTGCAACATGACGCCAGACCCGAGCCGGCCCTACGTCGGCTGGCACGCCTTCACCCACAAGGCGGGCATGCACGGCGCGGCGGTCGAGGTCGACCCGAGCACCTTCGAGCACGTCGAGCCGGAGCTGGTCGGCAACCGCGGCGAAAGCTCGCCCTCGGAGCTGGCCGGCAAGGGCACGATCCGTGCTCAGGCCAAGCGGCTGGGGCTGGAGATGGATGGCATCGCCACCGCTGAGGCGGTGGCGATGCTGAAGCAGCGCGAGCACCGCGGCTACCACTACGAGGCGGCGCCGGCTTCCTTCGAGCTGCTGCTGCGCCAGGCAGCGGACAGTTACACGCCGCTGTTCGAGCTGGAGAGCTACCGCGTGATCACCTCGAAAAAGGAAGACGGAGCGGCCGAGACCGAGGCGACGATCCGCGTCCACGTCGACGGCAAGCGGCACGTCTGCTGGGCGGTCGGCAACGGCCCGGTCAACGCGCTCGACAAGGCCCTGCGCAAGGCGATCACCGAGCACCGGCCGAAGCTGGCCGAGATCGAGCTGACCAACTACAAGGTGCGCATCCTCGACGAGAGCCACGGCACCGGCGCTGTCACCCGCGTCCTGCTCGAGTCGAAGGACGGTGAGCGGGAGTGGGGGACGATCGGCGTCTCGGAGAACATCATCGAGGCCTCCTGGGAGGCACTGGTCGACTCGCTCGAGTACGCCTTCCAGAGCGAGAAGTAGTCTGGGGCCGTTGATGGCCGCGCCGCCGCAGACCGAGTCGATCCCGCTCGCCAGGCCGGAGATCGGTGCCCGCGAGGAGGAGCTGGTGCTCGAGGTGCTGCGCTCAGGCCGGCTCTCGCTGGGGCCGATGGCGGAGCGCTTCGAGCGCGAGCTCGCCGCCTGGCTCGGGGTCGACGACGCCGTCGCCGTCTCCAGCGGCACCACCGCCCTCCACCTCGGCGTGCGCGCGCTTGGCTGGGGGCCGGGGGACGAGGTCCTCACCAGCCCCTTCAGCTTCGTCGCCTCGGCCAACTGCCTGCTCTACGAGGGCGTCAAGCCGATTTTCTGCGACGTCGACCCGGAGACGCTCAACCTCGACCCCGCCGCGGTCAAGGCAGCCGCCAGTGAGCGCAGCGCCGGCATCCTGCCGGTCCACATCTTCGGCTTCCCGGCGACGATGCCGGAGCTGGAGGCGATCGCCGCGCGGCACGGGCTCGGCATCCTCGAGGACGCCTGCGAGGCGCTCGGCGCGGTCGACGCGGAGGGGCGAAAGATCGGCTCCCGCGGCAACCTCGCCACCTTCGCCTTCTACGCCAACAAGCAGCTGACCACCGGCGAGGGGGGGATGGTCGTGCCCGCCGATGCCGAGGTCGCCGCCCGCCTGCGCTCCGAGCGCAACCAGGGCCGCGCCGCGGATATGGGCTGGCTCGACCACGGCGGCCTCGGCTTCAACTACCGCCTCTCCGACGTCGCCGCGGCGCTCGGCGTCGCCCAGCTGGAGAAGCTCGACGCGAGGCTCGCTGGCCGCGACGCGGCGGCCTCGCTGTACGGGGA
>JBKPOW010000196.1:0-2892 GCA_046733275.1 Actinomycetota bacterium | reverse complement strand
AGCTACACGTGGCTCGGCGTCGTGATCGCCGTCGGCACCATGGTCTCCCTCGCCTACTACCTGCGGGACGTCGCGGCGGTGTGGATGCGCCCGGCGGCCGAGCCGGTTCCCGGCGAGACGCCCTCCACGCGGGAGGTGCCGGCGATCGCGGGCGCCGCCCGGCGGCGCTCATCGGTCCGCATCCACATCGCCGCCACCACCCGCAGGTAGTAGGCGAGCGAGATCATCGTGCCGACGGCGATGAAGACGGCCAGCCAGGTGTAGTCGCCCTCGACCAGCGCCTCGATCAGGTAGAGCTTGCCGATGAAGCCGACCGTCGCGGGCAGTCCGGCCAGTGCCAGCATCGCGATCGTCAGCGGCCAGGCGAGCTGCGGCCGCTCGCGCCCGAGGCCGCGCACGGCGCGGATGTCGTCGCCGAAGGCGGTCTCGCGCTCGCGCGCGACGATCACGCTGAAGGCGGCCAGATTCATGAAGAGGTAGCCGGCGAGGTAAAACACGAGCGCGCTGATCCCCGCCTCGCTGGCGACGACGAGGCCGCCGAGGACGTAGCCCGCCTGGGCGACGCCGGACCAGCCGAGCAGGCGCTTGAGCGAGTCCTGGCCGAGCGCGCCGACGTTGCCGATCACGATCGTCGTCGCCGCGAGGACGGCGAGCGCCGGTTGCCAGTCTCCGGCCTCGCCGGCGAGGGCGACGAGGAAGAAGCGGACGAAGACGGCGAAGGCGACCGCCTTCGTGGCCACCGCCATGAAGGAGGTGACAGGGGTGGGGGCGCCCTCGTAGACGTCGGGCGTCCACTGGTGGAAGGGGGCGATCGAGGTCTTGAAGGCGAGGCCGACCGCCACCAGGGCGATGCCGACGAGGACGAGCGGGTCGCCGGCCAGCCCGGCGCCGTCGATTCCGGCGGCGATCCGGGCGAAGTCGGTCGACCCCGAGCCGCCGTAGAGGAAGGCCATGCCGTAGAGCAGCGTCGCCGAGCCGAGCGAGCCGACGATCAGGTACTTCAGCCCCGACTCGAGCGAGCGCTCGCGGCGCAGGTTGGTCGCGCAGAGGATGTAGAGGGGGATCGAGAGGGTCTCGATCGCGACGAAGAAGCTGACCAGGTTCTGCGCCTGCGCCAGCAGGACCATGCCCAGCACCGAGCCGAGCAGCAGCGCGTGGTACTCGCCCGAGCCCGCCTGCTCGGCGGCCGGCTCGCGGATCGAGAGCAGCACGGCGAAGGCGGCGGCGGCGATCGCGATCAGCGAGATCGAGATCGCCAGGTCGTCGATCCGCAAGGCCCCGGCGACGAGGTCCTGCGGGTCGTTCCATTGCCAGATCAGCAGGCCTGCGGTGCCGGCGAGGGCAACCAGGGTGAGGCGGGGCGCGGTGCGCCGCAACGGCTCGCTCACCGCCGTCATCAGGACGACGCAGACAGCCACCGTGAGGGCGATGATCGGCGAGAGCGCTGCGTAGTCGATGTCCGGCGCGACGAAGTTCACCAAACCACTCATTTCGCCCTCGCGATCTCGGTCTGTATCTCCTCGCTGACCGCGGCCACCGCGCGCTCGACCGAGCGGTCGGTCCGCTCCAAGACCAGCTGCGGGTAGAGCGCCAGGGCGACGATGCAGGCGACCAGCGGCGCCAGCACCAACCCGTCGCGCAGGCCGATCTCACGCGAGGCGACCCCCTCCGGCCCGCGGATGTGCATCGTCCGCTGGTAGAGGCGCAGTGCGTAGAAAGCGGACAGCGCCACGCCGGAGATGGCGACGAAAGCGAAGACGATCTTCGCCTGGAAGAGGCCGTTGAGGATGTAGAACTCGCCGACGAAGTTGGCCGAGCCGGGCATCGCCAGCGTCGCCAGGGTGACGATCAGGAAGAGCGCCGCCAGCACCGGCGCGCGCATCGCCATGCCGCCCATCTCGCGCAGGTCCTCGCTGCCACTGCGCTCGGCGAGCAGGGCGACGATGACGAACAGCGGCGCGACGACGAGCCCGTGGTTGACCATCTGCAGCACCGCCCCGTCGGCCCCATCGGCGCGCAGGGCGAAGATGCCGGCGGTGATGAAGCCGAGCTGCGCGACCGAGGAATAGCCCGCGACCAACCGCACGTTGGTCTGGGTGAACGCCATCACCGAGCCGTAGAGGATCGAGGCGAGGGCGATCAACAGGACGACCTCCTGGAACTCGACCGTGGCGTCTGGGAAGAGCGGCAGGACGACGCGCAGGAATCCATAGGCGCCGACCTTGGCCAGCACGCCCGAGAAGACCACCAGCACCGGCAGCGGCGCCGCGCGGTAGGCATCGGGCATCCAGCCGTGCAGGAGGAAGGCCGGCATCTTGACCAGGAAGGCGGCGGCGAAGAACCAGAAGATCCAGCGCTGGCTGCCTTCGTCGATCGGTTGCTGCGCCAGCTCGGCGATCGAGAAGCTGATCTGGCCGCCGTCTGCGGCGATGATCGCGGTGGCGATCGCCGCCACCAGCATCAGTAGCGAACCGACCAGGGTGTAGACGATCATCTTCAGCGTCGCCGCCGAAGCCGTTGGGCCCTCCGCGCGGTCGCTCCCCCAGGCGCCGAAGAGGAAGTAGAACGGCACCAGCATCAGATCGAAGAAGAGGACGAAGAGGAGCAGGTCCTGGGCGAGGAAGGCGCCCAGGGTGGCGGTCTCGCCGAGCAGCATCATCAGGAAGAAGAGCTGCGGCCGCTCCTGTTCGCGCAGGGCAGCGAAGGCCGTCCCGCCCAGCCACAGCACCGCCGTCAGCAGCAAGAGGAAGACGTTGAGCCCGTCGACGCCAAGGCTGTAATCGACCCCGAGGCCCGGGATCCACTCGGCTACGACCGTGTCCTGCAGGCCGCCGGCGCCGGTGTCGAAGCCGGCCAGCAGGGCGATCGCCAGGCCCAGCGTCACCGCCGTGC
>JBKPOW010000195.1:0-7871 GCA_046733275.1 Actinomycetota bacterium | reverse complement strand
CTCCCGCGCCGAGTCAGAGGGCGGCGCCGGCGCGCTCGAGGTCTTCGAGGCGGCCGAGGGGCGGGGCGCGCCCGACCACGAGGGGCTGCTCGCCGCGATCCCGGCGATGTCGCTGACCGAGTCGCGCCGCTACCTACTCGCCGACGGGGTCGAGCGCTGGCGCGACGCGCAGCTCGACGCCGTCGCCGCCGCTCTGGCGGAGTTGCCGCCGGACCTCAGCGTTGTCCTGATCGCACGGGAGAAGGCTCCGGCGAAGCTGCTCAAGGCGGTAAGAGCGGCCGAGGGGGAAGTGCATGAGTTCGAGGCGCCGAAGGCACGCGAGATGCCGCGGGTCCTGGTCGGCGAGGCCAAGCGGCTCGGCTTCGCCCTCGACCCCGGCGCCGCCCGCCTCCTGGTCGAGCGGATGGGCGCCAACCCGCAGAGGTTGCACAACGAGCTCGAGCGCCTCGCGCTCTGGGCCGGGGAGGGGGGAGAGGTGAGCGCCGCCGATCTCGAGGCGATGATCGCCGACACCTCCGAGGCGGCGGTGTGGGCGCTTTCGGACGCGCTGCTCGAGCGCGACGCCGCCAGCGCCCTGCGGATCGCCGAGCGGCTGATCTCGCAGGGCGAGAATGTCACCGGCCTGATCTACGGCCTCGCCTCGCGGCTACGCAAAGCCAGCGCCGCCGCGGCAATGCTGGCGGAGGGGGTGCCGCCGAAGCAGGTCGAGTCGAAGCTCGGCATGCACCCCTACGCGGCGAAGCAGCTGGTCCGCAGGCTGCAGGGGATCGAGGTCGGCGAGCTGCAAGCGGCGACGATCGCCCTCGCGGATCTGGAGGTTTGGTGCCGCGGAGGCGCCGACTATGGGGACGAGCTGGCGCTGACCCTCGCGCTGCGCGCCGCGGCGGGCGTGCCGGCCTGAGCTACTTCGCCGCGCCCGCGGCGAGGCGGGCGGCGCGGGCCTTCTTGCGAGCGGCGGTGTTCTTGTGAAGCGCGCCCTTCTGCACGGCCTTGTCGATGCGCGAGACGAGCGCCTTGTGCTCGGTCGCGACCGCGCCGGCGTCACCGTCCTCGACGGCGCTCTCGAGCCGCCGGAAGTAGGTCTTCACGGTGCTCGTCAGCAGGCGGTTCTCCGTCCGCTCGCGATCGCTGCGCAGTATCCGCTTCTTCTGTGAGGCTATGTTCGCCATGAGCGCGGCGCCGGACTATACCGAGGCTGAGCGCCGTCCCGAGGCTGAGCGCCGCCCTGGGCGGATCGCTCGCTCGACGGCCTTCTTCTCCGTCGCCACCGCCGCCTCGCGCATCGCCGGGCTCGGTCGCGAGGTCGTCGCCGCCGGCTACTACGGGGTCAACGGGCCGATGTCGGCCTTCACGTTCGCCTTCCAGGTGCCGAACCTGATCCGCGCCCTCTTCGCCGATGCCGCCCTGCAGCCCGCGTTCGTGCCGATCTTCACCGAGCAGCTGGAAAAGAAGAACTACCGTGAGGCCTTCCGCATGGCCTCGACCATGCTGCTGCTCGTCACCGCTGTACTGGGGGCGATCACCGCCCTCTTCGTCCTTCTCGCGCCGGTGATCATGCCCCTTGTTGCGCCGGGCTTTGAGGGGGAGATCCTCGACCTCACTGTCACGCTCTCCCAGGTCCTCTTCCCGATCCTCGTCCTGTTCGGCATGAGCGGTGTCGTCGTCGGCATCCTCAACAGCTACGACCGCTTCGGCGCCTTCGCCATCTCGCCGCTCTTCTGGAACCTGACGATCATCGCCTGCCTGGTCGCGATCGTGCCCTCGCTTGAGGGCCAGGACCGCATCTACGCCTACGCGATCGGCGTGCTCGCCGGCACCCTGGTGCAGCTTGCGATCGTCGCCTTCGACCTGCGCAACACCCCGTTCAAGTTCGCCTGGAGCTTCGAGTGGCGGAACCGCGACGTGCGCCGTGTGCTGCTGCTGATGCTGCCGGTGACGATCAGCCTCGGCCTGATCAACTTCAACTTGCTGATCAACAGCTTCTTCGGCAGCCTCCTCAGCCACCAGGCTCCGGCCGCGATCGACAAGGCCTTCCGCATCTACCAGCTGCCGCAAGGGATCTTCTCGGTGGCGATCGCGACGGTCCTCTTCCCGACCCTCGCCCGCTTCGCCTCGCGCGGAGAGCGCGACAACCTGCGGGCGACGATGGCCAACGGCATGCGCCAGATCCTCTTCGTCCTCCTGCCGGCCGCTGCCGCGATCCTCGTCCTCTCCGAGCCGATGATCCGGCTCGTCTACCAGCGCGGCGAGTTCACCCCGCAGCAGACGACTCTGGTGGCGACCGCGCTCTTCTGGTTCGCCTTCTCGCTGCCGGCCAACGGCCTCTTCCTCCTGCTCACCCGCACCTTCTTCAGCCTGCAGCGGCCCTGGCTGCCGACCGCGATCGCCGCCGCCAACCTGGCGGTGACGGCGCTGGCGGCGCTGGCGCTCTACCACCTCGGGGTCGGGGGCATCGTCGCCGCGACGGCGATCGCCACCGTGGCCAGCGTCGTCGCCCAGGCGGTCATCCTGCGTCGCCTCCTCGGCGGGCTCGAGCTGGGGCGCCTGCTCGACACCGGCCTGCGCATCTCGCTCGCCGCCGCGGCGCTCGCGGCGGTCAGCCTCGGCATCTGGGAGGTGCTGGACGATGCCCTCGGCCGCGGGCTGGGCGGCCAGATCGTCTCGCTCGGCACCGCCCTGGGAGTGGGCGGTCTCGTCTACGTCGGCGCCGCGAAGCTCCTCCGGGTGGCCGAGCTCGATCAGGTGGTGCGGCTCGTGCGCAGGCGTTAGCGGATGCTCGACCTGCCGCGCTACCTGCTGGGAGTCGCCGAGATCGCCTGGCTGGCGGGTTTCGCGACGCTGGGTGCCGCAGCTCTCCGTTCGCGTCTGCTTCCGGGCTTCAATGGTGCCCCAGCTCACCTAGCGACCGCGGTGATCGCCTTGGCGCTGCTCATCTGGGCCGCCGAGATCCTCGGAACTGTCGGTCTGTTTGAGCCGGTGCCCTATCTGGTGGCCATCGCCTTGGTTGGCTCGGGGATTGGGCTGGGTGTGGGAGGGCGACAGGGGGGTCCCTCCCGCTTGCTGGGTTTTTCGCCAAGGGCGTCTGCGGCTGACCGCGAGAGCGGGCGGGGCGAAAAAGAGGACGCCGCTGCGCGAGAGGGACCCCCCTATCCCCCTTCCGTAGCTCAGACCATCGTGGCTCTCGCGATTGCTGCGGCCGCGGTCGCCAAGTTCGGGATCGACCTGAAGCCGAATCTGTCGACTGGGATGACTGGGTTCGATTCAACCTGGTACCACGGGCCGTTCGCGGCGGGGTTCTTCCAGACCGGGGACACCTGGGACCTGCACTTCATCGCGCCGCAGTTCCTGGCTTGGTTCTATCCCGCCAACGCAGAACTCTTCCACGCGGCGGGCATGCTGGCATTCGACCGCGATGTGCTCTCGCCGCTGCTCAACCTCGGCTGGTTCGTGGCCTGTCTGGTCGCCTGCTGGTGCATCGGAAGGCCGTACCGGGTTGCACCTTGGTCGTTGGCGCTGGGAGCTGTTGCGCTGAGCTTGCCCGTGCTCTCGGATCAAGCAGGGGAGGCGCGTAACGACATCGTCGGGATCTTCTTCCTGCTAGCCGCGGTTGCGATTGCCGTAAACGCCTGGGGAGGAAGAAACAACGAGCAGGTAGGGGAGGGGCACGCGGGGCGTTCTGATCGTCCCGTTCCGGAGCTGGGCCCGCTGGCGGTTGCCGGCCTGGCGGCAGGGCTTGCCGCGGGCACCAAGCTCAACTTCCTCATACCCGCTGCAGTTTTCGTCCTGGGGCTTGCCTTCCTCGTGCCGTTAGCGCCGAGGAAGGGATGGGCGGATCGGCGCTGGAAAGCACTGGCCGTTGGCGGTCTGGCGGCCGCAGCGGGCGGCGGCTACTGGTACCTGCGCAATCTGATCCAGGCCGGCAACCCCCTGCCCTGGTTCGACAACCTCGGTCCGATCTCGCTGCCGTCGCCAGACCAGGCACTCGGCGGGCGGGAAGGGCACAGCGTGCTCGGCTACCTGCTCGACGGCACCGTCTGGTCGGACTGGTTCCTGCCAGGCCTGCACGCTGGCGTCACTGTTCTGTGGCCCCTGCTCCTAGCCTTGGCCCTCGTCGGCCTCGTCCTCTCCGCGCTCCCCCCGCTCCGCTGTTCCTTTTCCTCAAATGGCCCGGGAAATGAACAGTGGCGCAAGAGTAGGGCGCCCCACTGTTCCTTAGCCACCGATAGTGAGGAAAGGGAACAGCGGAGCGGGGGTGGGGCGGGTGGCTATGAGTTCGGGCCCCCGCTGTGGATCGCCGGGGTTACGGGGTTGGCCGCTGTCCTCGCCTGGCTAATCGCCCCCACCTCAGCTTCCGGCCCAGACGGGATGCCCCGCGGCTTCGAGTCCGGCCTCCGCTACCTCGCTCCAGCCCTCGTTCTCGGATTGGCGCTGGTTCCGGTCGTGCTGTCGCCCTGGCTCCGAAGGGCGGGCATGGGGTGCCCCCCGAACGGGGGGATACGCAAAGTGCCGCGCTCATTAGCGCGGCACTTGGACGGGCGGGGGGTACCCCATGCCCGCCCAGCTGCCGCCCTGGCATTTCTCGTCTTGGTTGCCACGGGCTACCCCGTCCAGCGCCACTACCTCGACAACCGCTACGCCAACCCCACCTTTGCCGCCCCAGGTCTCAACGCCGCCTTCGAGTGGGCGACTCCGCTGTCGAACGCCCGCATCGCGACCACCTCGACGCGCCAGTACCCCCTCTTCGGCACCGACCTCAGCAACCAAGTCCAGTACATCGGCGTGGAGCAGGCGCACGGCGGCTTTACCGCGCCGAGCACCTGCCGCCAGTGGCGCCGCCTGCTCGACGAAGGCGACTACGAGTACGTCGTAACGACTCGCGACCGGATCGAACCCGGCAAGCCCACCTACCCGGAGTCGACCCGCTGGACCGAAGGCCTGGGCGTCGAAGAGGTTCTGCGAGTGCCACCCACGGCCGTCTTCAAGCTCGAAGGCCCTCTGGATCCGGTGGCCTGCCGCTGATCCGGTGCGGCTGCCCGCCCTCCCTCGCCATACTCCGCAGGCCGATGGACCACATCCGCAACTTCTCGATCATCGCCCACATCGACCACGGCAAGTCGACCCTCGCCGATCGCATCCTCGAGATCACCGGCGCCGTCGATCCGAAGAAAATGCAGGCCCAGATGCTCGACTCGATGGACCTCGAGCGCGAGCGCGGGATCACGATCAAGGCACAGGCGGTGCGGGTCGAGTACACGGCCTCCGACGGGCAGGCCTACCACCTGCACCTGATCGACACGCCCGGCCACGTCGACTTCTCCTACGAGGTCTCGCGCAGCCTCGCCGCCTGCGAGGGCGCGCTGCTGGTCGTCGACGCGGCCCAGGGCGTCGAGGCGCAGACCGTCGCCAACACCTACCTGGCGATCGAGAACGGGCTGGAGCTGATCCCCGTGATCAACAAGGTCGACCTGCCGGGCGCCGAGCCCGACCGGGTGGCGGGGGAGATCGCCGACCTGATTGGCGGCGACCCCTCCGAAGCGCTGCGGATCTCGGCCAAGACCGGCGAGGGGGTGGTCGAGGTGCTGGACGCGATCGTCGCCCGGGTGCCGGCGCCGAAAGGGCAGTCCAAGGCGCCGACCAGGGCGCTGATCTTCGATTCCGAATTCGACCAGTACCGCGGCGTGATCGCCTACGTGCGGTTGGTCGACGGCTCCTTCCGCAAGCACGAGCGGATCGTCGCGATGCAGAACGGCACCGAGGCCGACATCGACGACATTGGCTTCTTCCGCCCGGCGATGACCGGTGTGCAGGAGATGGACGCGGGCGACGTCGGCTACCTGATCACCGGCATCAAGGACGTTGCCAAGCTGCGCGTCGGCGACACGCTGACGGCCCTCGAACGGCCCGCCGCCGAGCCGCTCGAGGGCTACCGCGAGGTCAGGCCGATGGTCTTCTGCGGCCTCTTCCCGATCGACACCGACCGCTTCGAAGACCTGCGCGACGCGCTCGAGAAGCTGGCCCTCAACGACGCCGCGCTGTCCTGGGAGCCGGAGACCTCGGAGGCGCTCGGCTTTGGCTTCCGCTGCGGTTTCCTCGGCCTGCTTCACATGGAGATCGTGCGCGAGCGGCTGGAGCGCGAGTACGGCCTCGACCTGCTCTCGACGACGCCCAACGTGCGCTACGAGGTCCAGATGGCGATCGGCGAGCGGGTGGAGGTCCGCAGCCCCACCGAGCTTCCCGACCCGGGCACGATCGAGGCGATCGAAGAGCCCTACATCCGCGCGACGATCATCACTCCGTCCGAGCAGGTCGGCGCCGTGATGGAGCTCTGCCAGGCGCGCCGCGGCGCCCACGTCGACATGCACTACCTGAGTCCTCAGCGGGTGCAGATCCGCTACGACATGCCCCTGGCCGAGATCGTGCTCGACTTCTTCGACCTGCTCAAGTCCTCGACCCGCGGCTACGCGTCCCTGGATTACGAGCCGATCGGCAACCGCGCCTCCGACCTGGTCAAGGTCGACATCCTGCTCGCCGGCGACAAGGTCGACGCGCTCTCGATCATCGTCCACCGCGAATTTGCCTACGAGCAGGGCAAGCGCCTGGTCGAGCGGCTGCGCAAGACGATCCCGCGCCAGCTCTTCGATGTGCCCGTGCAGGCCGCGATCGGCTCCAACATCCTTGCCCGCGAGACGGTCAAGGCATTGCGCAAGGACGTCACCGCGAAGCTCTACGGCGGCGACGTCACCCGCAAGAACAAGCTGCTGAAGAAGCAGAAAGCGGGCAAGAAGCGGATGAAGCAGGTCGGCCGGGTCGAGGTCCCCCAGGAGGCATTCCTGGCGGTGCTCCAGATCGACGAGTAGCGTCCCGCCCGACTGGCCACGCGGCCAATAGACTGCCGCGCCATGGCTATCAAGACCGAGGCAATTGGCAAGGAATGGCCCGCCACCACCTACGAGGTGGGCAAGGAGAAGGTCGGAGAGTACGCGCGCGTGGTCGGGCTCGAGAACCCGGTCCACTTCGATCGCGAGGCGGCCAAGGCGGCCGGTTACCGCGACGTCGTCGCGCCACCGATGTTCGCGGTCGTCTACAGCTCGCCGGCGATGGCGCCGGCGATGTTCGATTCCGATGTCGGGATGAACTTCGCGGCGATGGTCCACGGAGGTCAGGAGTTCGAGTGGGGCGAGCCCGCCTGCTCGGGCGACGAGATCACGACCACCGCCAAGTGCGCCGACATCCAGGAGAAGGACGGCAAGGGCTTCTACATCTTCGAGACCAACTCCGTCAACCAGAACGGGGCCCTGGTCACGCGCGGAACCTGGACGCTGATCGTGAGGGGGGTCTGAGATGGCGGATTTGAACGCCGGCGATTCGATCCCGGAGCTGAAGGTGACGCCCGACAAGTACCTGCCGCACCGCTACGCCGGTGCCTCAGGCGACTTCAACCCGATCCACATCGACCCCGAGTTCGCCAAGGCGGTTGGCCTGCCGAACACGATCCTGCACGGCCTCTACATGATGGGCTTGACCGCGCGCGCCGCGACCGAGGCGGCGGGCGGCGACCCGAGGGCGCTGAAGCGCCTCTCGGTCCAGTTCCGCGGCATGGGCGCGCCGGAGGCGGAGATCGCCGTCACCGGCACGGTCAAGTCGGTCGAGGGGGGCAAGGCCGTGATCGACGTCGTCGCCGCGCAGGGTGAGAATCAGACGATTCGGAACGCCGAGGCGGAAGTCGAGCTGTAGGCGCGGGGGAGCGGCGGGTGACCCCTCCCAAAACGCTCGGCGGGAGCCTCGCTGGAGTGTTTTGGGGAGGGGTCACCCGCCGCTCCTCCTAGACTTCGAGGCTGTGCTTTCTGAGCGGCAAGAGCTGATTCTCAGAC
>JBKPOW010000194.1:0-3297 GCA_046733275.1 Actinomycetota bacterium | reverse complement strand
ATCCGCCCGTTCGGGGGTATCCCCATCCCCTCCTTTAGGGTGCCGGTCGATGATTGAGCTGCAAAGCCACTCCACCGTCTCTGATGGTCAGCTTCCCCCAGCCGGCGTCGTAGAGGAAGCTGCAAAGGCAGGCGTGACCACGCTGGCGCTTACGGACCACGATGCGATCGCCGGGGTCGCTGAGGCGGCCGAGGCTGCGGAGCGCCTGGGCATCGAGCTAGTGCCGGCGATCGAGATGTCGTGCGTGCACGAGTACGCGGAAGACCTGCATATCTGCGGGTATTGGGTGGATCTGGGGGCGATCGCACCGGCCTGCGAGCGGGCGCAGCACGAGCGCGTCTCGCGGGCTGGGGAGATCGTCGAGAAGTTGCGCGGCGAGGGGTTCGACCTGCACCTCGAGGACGCCGTGCGCGAGGCCGGCGACGCGCTCTCGATCGGGCGGCCGCACATCGCCCGCGCCGCAGGCGCGACCGGCGACCTCGGCCCCTTCTTCGAGGAGTACCTGGTCCCCGGCGCAAAGGCCTTCGTCCCGCGTCGCTGGCCGACCGCCGAGCAGGCGGTCGAGACGATCAAGGCAGCCGGCGGCATCGCCATCGTCGCCCACCCCTACTGGGACATCTCCGCACCGGACGAGGTCGACGAGCTGATCCGCGCCCTCGACATCGATGGGGTCGAGACCTTCTACCCCACCCACAGCGAGGAGCAGACCCGCCACCTGCTGGAGCTGTGCGAGGAGCTGGACCTGATCCCGACCGCCTCCTCCGACTACCACGGCCCCACCCACAAGACCTTCGCCGCCTTCGGCGCCTACGACACCTACGGTCTGGCCGAGCCCCAGGTCCCGCGCCTATAGCCGGTCAGCCGCGCCTGTGCCGCAGCAGGATCGGTTTTTCGAGCGTGCGGGGCTCGGCGTCGAAGGGCTTGAAGGTCACCTCGACGCGGATGCGGCCCTTGCCGTGACGCCTCAGGTAGTGGCGCAGGCGCACCTTGGGCTTGACCGGCAGGCGGACGACCGTCGGCCGCGGGGCGCCGCGGGCGAGCCGCCGCACGCCACGGCCGCGCAGGATCAGCCTGCCGGAGTTGAAGGTCCGGACGTAGAGGTCGGCGTAGCCATTCGGTTTCCGCACCAGCCGCACGAAGAGAAAGCGGTTCGAAGGCGCCTCCGCCGGCGTATAGACCGGCGCATACACCGGCCCCCCTTCATCGACCGCCCCCGCGCTCGCGGGAGCCAGCAATGCCACGACTCCCGCGAGGAACGCTGCTCGAAGTCCCCTGCTCACAGGGGAAAAGGTTAGGCGGTGACCGCGGCCGCCGGAATCAAGTCCCGCGACTCGAGGTACTCGAGCAGCTTCTGCGCCGACTCCTCGGGCGTCTCGTTTTCAGTGTCGCAGACCCAGGCCGGATTCTCGGGAATCTCGTAAGGGTCGGAGACGCCGGTGAATTCCTTGATCTCGCCGGAGAACGCTTTCGCGTAGAGCCCCTTGACGTCGCGCTCGGCGCAGGTGTCGACCGAGGCCTTGACGTAGACCTCAATGAAGCGGTCGCCCATCAGCGCGTGCGCCTCGTCGCGGATCTCCGCGTAGGGGGAGATCGCCGCGGTGATCACCGGCACGCCGTTGCGGCTGAGCAGGTCGGCGACGAAGGCGATGCGGCGGATGTTGGTGTCGCGATCCTCCTTCGAAAAGCCGAGCCCCTTGGAGAGGTTTTCGCGCACGACGTCGCCGTCGAGGATCTCCAGCTTGGAGCCGCGCTCGCGCAGGTGGCCCTCCAGCAGCCTCGAGATCGTCGTCTTGCCCGCGCCCGAGAGCCCGGTGAACCAGAGGGTGAATCCCTTCTCGCCAGCCATGCTGTTACTTGTCCTCCTTGTAGGCGTCGATGAGTATGTCGGCGACCTCGTCGCGCGAGAACTCGTGCGGCGGCCTTTCGCCGTTGCCGAGCATCTCGCGGACCTTCGTCCCGGAGAGGAAGAGGCGCGCGTCCTGGTCGTGGGGGCAGGTCTTGTTCGAGGCCAGGCCCTCGCACTCGTTGCACCAGAAGGTGTGCTCGAACATCAGCGGCTCGATCCCGAGCTCGTCGATGTCGATCTCGTCAAAGATCTTCTGCGCGTCGTAGGTGCCGTAGTAGTCGCCGGCGCCGGCGTGGTCGCGGCCGACGATGAAGTGGGTGGCGCCGTAGTTGCGGCGGACGATCGCGTGCAGGACCGCCTCGCGTGGGCCGGCGTAGTGCATCTTCGCCGGCTTCACCCCCAACACCACACGGTCTTCGGGGTAATAGTTCTCCATCAGCACCTCGTAGCAGCGCATGCGCACCTCGGCGGGGATGTCGCCCGCCTTGGTCTTGCCGATCAGCGGGTGGATGAAGAGCCCGTCGCAGGTCTCCAGCGCGGCCTTGGTCAGGTACTCGTGGGCGCGGTGGATCGGATTGCGGGTCTGGAAGGCGACGATCTTCTTCCAGCCGCGCGCCTCGAAGTCGGCCTTGTGCTCGGCCGGCGTCTTGTAGCGGCGCACGAAGGCCTCGTCGTGGTCGGGCAGCGCGTCGACCTCGATCGGGCCGGCGATCATCCGGTTGCCCTCCTCGTAGATCGCGGCGACTCCCGGGTGCTCCTCGTCGGCGGTGCCGTAGACCTGCTCGGCCTCGCGCTTGACATCGCGCTCCCAGATCTCCTCGACCTTGATCCGCCCCAGCGGCTTGCCTTCGTCGCTGGAGAGCTCGACCGTGTCGCCGACCTCGCACTCGAGGTCGGTCGCGAGCGTGATCGGGATCGGCCAGTACTCGCCGTCGGCGGTGCGCATCTCGGCGCAGACGCGCTCCCAGTCGGCGGAGCCCTGGAAGCCGGTCAGCGGCGCGAAGCCGCCGTTGCCGATCATCTCGAAGTCCGCCGTGTGGCGCTCGTCAAGGGTCAGGGAAAGCTCAGTCATCGTCTCGCTCATGCGGGGGTATCACCAATCGTTCGGGGAAGGGACGTTTTAGAAGGCGTTGCCGGCCATCGGGACGGCCGGCTCAGTTGATCCCGCACTCGGTCTTTTCGAGACCCGCCCAGCGCCCGGCGCGCGGCGAGCCTCCCGGCCCGACCGGCTTGGTGCAGTGGGTGCAGCCGATCGAGGGGTAGCCCTGATCGTGCAGCGGGTTGTACGGGAGGTGATGCTCACGGATGTAGTTCCAGACGTCGCGCTCGGTCCAATCCGCGATCGGGTTCAGCTTCCACAAATCGAAGCGCTTGTCCCAGGCGAACTTGGGGGTCTTGGCGCGACTGGCTGAATCCTCGCGGCGGACGCCGGCGAGCCAGCAGTCTACGGA
>JBKPOW010000193.1:0-25581 GCA_046733275.1 Actinomycetota bacterium | reverse complement strand
CTCGAGCAGCACGTGGCGGCCCTCGGGAATCTCGCCGGCCCGCTTCCAGAGCGGGAAGGAAGGCGTCGCGGCAATTCGCCGGAAGCTGGGGGGAGCCTGGCTGTTCCAGGCGGCGCGGCCGGTGATCACATAGGGGAAGCGGTCGAGCGTGCCCTGAGAGAAAGAGTCGAAGTCGATCGGCCCGTAGGCGTCGCCGGTGTCGAAGGGCTTCTCCGGGTTCTCGGCGACCGCTTCGTCAACGAACTCGACCAGGGGCACGTGCGTGTCGGCGCCCATCAGCTCGTAGGCGGCGTAGCGGTCCTGGCCGGCATAGAGGACGGGCTGGCCGTGCAGCACCGGGAGGAAGGCGCGCAGCTCGGCGCCGTGGCCGGGGGGGCCGACCGGCGCGTGACGCAGGGCGAGGAAGCTCGAGTAGGCGGCGCCGCCGACGAAGGCGACGGCGAGCGCGGTCCAGGCGAGGCGGCGGCCGAGCTGGGCGAGCAGTGGCCGGATCGCGACCAGCATCGCCAGCGGCGCGGCGATCATCAGCGCCTTTGCCTGCGAGTAGTCGCCGCTGGTCGGCAGCGCGGCGACGTAGAGCACGACGCAGGCGGCGAGGCCGAGCGGTACGGCCAGCTCGCGCCGCAGGACCCACCAGGTCGCGCCGGCGAGCAGGGCGAGGACGCCGATCGCGCCGGCAAGTAGGGGTAGGCGGGCGCCGCCGGGCGCGTCGAGACGGTAATCGCCCGCCGGCCAGACGCCGAGCGTCTCGAGCGGTGAGACCGGGCCGTAGGTGTTGGTCCCGGCGACCCTGTTGAAGCTGTGGACGAAGCCGAAAGGCCCGACCAGGGTGGCGGCAACGGCCAGGCCCGCCAGCAGGACGATCGTCAGCAGCGTTGCCGGTCGCAGCAGGAAGCGCAGCAGCGCTCGCGGCGCCAGCGCCCGGCGCACGGCCGGCAGCGTCAGGCTCCAGAGGGCGACGGTGGCGATCGGCCAGGCGAGGCCGGCGAAGCTGTAGGAGAAGAAGACGCCGCCGGCCAGCGCCAGCCAGGGAAGGGCGAAGCCAACTCGCGCGAGGGCGCCGCGGGGCAGCGCGCCGGGCTCGCGCAGGCCGACCGCGACTGCGAGGACGAAGAGCGCCTCGGCGAGCTCCTTGAACGCCCCCTGGGCGAAGTAGGAGGCGCCGAGGTAGGAGACGGCGACCAGCGTCGCCGCCAGCAGCCGCCTGGCCGGCCCGAAGCCGGGCAGCGCCGCGAGCGCGGTCAGCGCGGTGAGGACGCCGATCGCGAAGATCTGGCCGACGAAGGCCTGCCCGAGGCCGATCCCGGGCACCGCCGCGACGGCGACGGCGAGGCCGTGCGGGCCGAGCGGGTAACCCGGCTCGGGCACCGGTCCGGTGCCGCCGCGCAGCCACTCGGCCCAGGCGAGGTGCAGGCCGAGGTCGTTGTTGAAGCCGACCCCGAGCAGGCCCCAGCGGCCGCTGATCGCGAAGGGGATCGAGAGGACGAGGACGACGATGAGCATCAACGGCAGCCCGCGCCTCCACTCATCTCCCGGGACGAGCGCACGCCTCCCGACCAGGACCACGGCCAAAGCGGCGGCAAGCAAAGCGACCAGTCCCAGCGTGGCCGAGGTGCCGTGTCCCGGCGCGCGGGTGAGGACCCCGGTGACCGTCAGCACCGCACCGAGCCCGGCCGCGGGCTCCAGCCAGGTCCAGGTGCTCCGCCCGGCGAGCAGGAAGAGAGCGCGCCCGGCGAGCAGCGACGCGGCGCAGATCAGCGCCGCCGAGGCGTAGGTCCCGATCATCAGAGAGGGGAACCTACTTCTCTGCGGCTCGTTCGAGCGTCTCGCGCAGGTTCTCCCCGCGCAGCGGCTCGGCGTGGCCGGCGCCGACCACCGCCGGCTCCAGCGCCGCCAGCTTGTGTACCGACTCCTTCGCCTTGGCGTGGTCCCAGGCCCAGGCGGGGTGGGGGACGCTGGCCTCGCCCTCGGGCAGCGGTCTCAGCCGCGCCGAGTCGACCAGGTAGACGGTGTCGCTGACCAGGGCGACGCGGTCGCTCTCGCGCCAGAGGCCGATCAGGCCGGGGGCGTGGCCGGGAAAGTGGACGACGCGGAAGCCGGCCACCTCGTCGCCCTCGGTGACGGTACCGGCGATCTTCACCGCGCCCCCATCCCAGCGCCGCAGCAGAAACGGGTAGATCCAGCGCACCGGCGCGACCGGCAGTTGCGAGAGGTCCATGTAGGGGGCGATCGAGGCCTCGCTTTCGGCGTCGGCGACGTCGTCGGCGTGGCAGTAGACGGGCGCGTCGAGCCGCGAGGCCGTGCCGCGGTGGTCGGCATGGGCGTGGCCGAGGACGATCCGCTTCAACCCGCCGAGCCGCTCCGCCGCCGCCCGCGCCTTCCTCGTCATCGCCTTGCTGCCGGCGTCGAACTGGGTTACGCCGCCGCCCTCCTCCTCGAGGAAGTAGATGTTCATCGACTTGCGCAGGTCGCCGCGCAGCAGCCAGACGCCGTCCGCCACCCTCTCCATGCGGCAAGCGTACCTCGGGCCAGGGTGGGTGACCCAACTAGGCTCCAACGGATGCCGATGCTGTGGAAAGTCGGGATGGCCGTGCTCGTCGTCTGCCTGGTGGCGTCGATGGCGATCGCGATCGTCCGCCTGGCGACGACTCCGACCGAGATCATCGGCGACGGCTTCCGCGGATTGCCCGCCCACAGAGCCGACTCAACGCGGCGCTAAGAATCGATCTCCGATCGCGCGTTAGTATCGCGGCGTGTTTTCTCGCATCGTGGTCGGCACCGATGGGTCGGACACCGCCGCCGAGGCGGTCCGCCAGGCTGCCGACTTGGCCAAGATCGCCGGCGCTCAGCTGAGCATCGTCAGCGCCTACGAGCCGGTCTCCAAACGGCGGCTCGAGGGTGAGCAGGCGGGACTTCCCGCCGACGTCCAGCACGAGATCGGGCCGCGCGAGGACGTCAACCTCGTGCTCGAGTCCGCCGCGGCGGCGGCCAAGCAGGCGGGCGTCGAGGTCCAGACCCACCCGGTCGAGGGCGGCCCCTCGGAGGCGATCCTCGAGGTCGCCGAGCAGACCAACGCCGACCTGATCGTCGTCGGCAACAAAGGGATGACCGGAGCGCGCCGCTTCCTGCTCGGCAGCGTCCCGAACAACGTCTCGCATCACGCTCCCTGCAGCGTCCTCATCATCCGGACTACCTGACGCGCTCAGGTCGCTCAGGTGCCCGGGTCGGTCGCCGCGGCGGCGTCGATCAGACCGGCACCCTGCTGCTGGGCGGGGAGGCCGAGGTCGCGGGCGGTGGCGCGTAGGCGCCTCGTCACCCGGTTGACCTTGCCGCGCGGCGAGACCTTCTTCGGCAGCACGCCCGCGGCGAGGATCATCGCCGCGACCCCGGAGACGTGGGCAGCCGCCATCGAGGTGCCGATGTAGCTGCCCGGCTCGCCGAAGCGGCGCGGGTTGCCGCCCTGCATCGTCACCTGGTAGATCGAGCGGCTCGAGACCGACGGGCAGCCGGGCACGGGCGCGCCGCCGCCCGGCGCGAGGACGTCGACGCCCTCGCCCGGCAGCAGCGAGTAGCTGCCCAGGCAGCCGCCCTCGGTGGCGCCGCCGACCCCGATCGTGCGCGGGCCGGTCGCAGGCGGCGAGACGCAGGCCTCCGAGCCGAGGTTGCCGGTCGAGGCAACGGTCACCACGCCCCGCTCGTACGCCCGCCGCAGCTCCTTGTTGATGCTCGGGACCTTCTTGCCGCAGCCGAAGTTGAAGCTCATGTTGATCACATCGGCGCCGTTGGCGACGGCAAAGCGGATGCCGGCGGCGATGTCGTCGGCCTCGCCGGCGCCGTGGCGGTCGAGGACGCGGACGGGCATCAGCTTGGCGCGGTAGGCGAGCCCGACCAGGCCGATCCGGTTGTCGGTCTTCTCGGCGATCGTGCCGGCGATATGCGTGCCGTGGCCGTTTTCGTCGAGCGGCAGCCGGTCCCCCTCAACGAAGTCGTAGCCGGGCACGAACTGGCCCGGGCCGAAGTCGGGGCTGCGGCGGAAGCTGAAGCCGAAGTTGCGGTAGGCGATGCCGGTGTCGAGTACGGCGACGACGGTGCCTTGGGCGCCCTCGCGTCTGGCGGCGATCAGGTTCTGCCAGGCGCCGACCGCGTCGATGCCCCCCGCCGATACCGGCAGCGACGCCGTCGGAGCGCCTTCCCAGGGGAGGAAGTTCCACTGCAGCGAGACCCAGCCTCCGGGTGGGCCGGGTGGTCTCGAGAGCGGCCCGGGGTCGTTGGCGAGCGCGACGTGCGCCACCGACGCCTGCGCTGAAGCCCCCGTAGCGGCGCTCGCCGATCCGGTCGGGAGGGCCGTTGCGAGAAGCGCCAGGGCAGCGAGGGTCGGAAGGCGTCGTCTCATCGTCGGTATCGGCTCACAGAATCCCTGCACCGGTGAAGGCAGACGATCTAACACCCGCCCGGCGGAGAAGTTGTCGGGCGCACGATACTTTCGGCCGATGCCGGAGACGGACACCAGCGCAACGCAGCAGCGCCTGATGGGCATCGCGATCGAGCGCGCCCGCGAGGCCGAGGCCCACGGCGACGTGCCGATCGGCGCCGTCGTCGCTCGTGGCGAGGAGCTGCTCTCCTCGGCCGGCAATGAGCGCGAGCTGCGCCGCGACCCGACCGCCCACGCCGAGGTCCTCGCGATCCGTGCCGCGGCCGAGGCGCTGGGCGGCTGGCGACTCCCGGAGACGACCCTCTACGTCACCCTCGAGCCCTGCGCGATGTGCGCCGGGGCGATCGTCCTCGCCCGCATCCCGGTCGTCGTCTACGGCGCGCCCGACCCCAAGGCCGGCGCCGCCGGCAGCGTCCTCGATGTCCTCTCCGCCCCCGCCCTCAACCATCGCCCCGAGGTGATCGGCGGCGCGATGGAGGCCGAGTGCGCCGCCCTCCTGCGGGACTTCTTCGCCCCGCGACGCGGCTGAGGTCGCGGCGGCGAGTCAGGGCAACTCGGCTGCCGCGGCCTCCATCGCCTCCATGCCCCGGTCGAGCTCGGCTGGAGTCGTCGCCCCGGGGGGCGCGGGAACGGCGCGGAAGGTGGAGGCGGCGAGCCTCAGGCGGAAGGCGATCCGTCCCTCACGGTCGAATGCCGTGACGAGGGGGTTGTCGCCCCAGCTGACGAGCCAGCCCCCGTCCGCCAGTTGCCTGGCCGAGCCGCAGCAGTGGCTGGCCCTCACCGACGGATCGTTGAGCTGGCCCAGGTATACGGCCTTGCCGGCCGCGGGCTGGAGGCGGTAGAAGACCACCCTCGGCCGTCGCGGCCGGTCCTTGCCGTTGTCGTAGACGCTGAGGCTGCCATCGTCGGCGATGCGGGCGTCGTGCTGGCCGCCGAGCAGCTTGCGGGCGGGGTCGCCGACGACCCGCAGCGAGTCCGCCGTCTGGCTGCCGCCCAGCTTCCAGCCGATCTCACCGGTCGAGCGCCGGATCCCGTACACCGCGTCGGTGTGGCGGGTAGAGATCACGACTTCGTCGTCGCCCCGCGGCTCGATCGAGTTGATGTGGACTGGATCGAAGGTCGGCAGCGCTCGCAGGCCGGGTTTCGCGTTGCTCAGCACGTTGTGCCACCAGCGGCCGGTCTCGTCTAGGGAGATGTGATCGCGCGAGCGCCAGCGCCAGAGCACGCGCCCGTCCCGATCGACTTCCTCGACCTCGGCGAAGACCACGGCCGCCCGGGCGGGGCCGCCGAAGCGCCGCAGGCTCGCCTTGCCGGGGACGTAGGAGTCGATCAGGAAGTTGCCGCCGTCGAGCTCGCGCAGCTCGTGGCCGTCGATGATCGAGTCCCTCGTCCTCACCAGCCGCAGCAGCTTGCCGGCCGGCGAGCGCACCTCATGGGCCATGCGCGGGTCCAGTCCGTAGCCGTCGCCGAACGAGCGCGCCCAGGCGATCGAGCCGTTGCTCAGGATCTGGGCCCAGAGCGCGCGCGTCGCGGGGCTGTACCACCAGCGCGGAGCGCCTTCGCTGTCGAAGACGATCACCCACGGCCGCGCGTCCCGGGAGGCCCTGAAGCTGACCACGAAGAGGCCGGGGGCGGTGGGGCGAAGCTGCTCGAAGCGCCATGCGGGAAAGTCGGCGGGAAGGCAGCGCACCCGATAGGTGTCGCGCCCGTCGTCGTCGACGACCGCGATCGGAAAGTCCTCGCCGGGGCGCACCCCGGGGTCGATTCGCACCGATCCCGTGCGCGCGGGATTTGACCCGGCCGCGACCGTCGCGCCGTCGCCGGCCACGGCGCGGATCGGGCTGGCGCTCCGGCCGCAGCGCGAGACGTAGCGATGCTCGGCGGGATCGAAATCGGGAAAGAGGCCCTCGATCGTGACGGACCGGTCCTGGCCGGACTCCGTCTTCTCGGCGAGCCCGAAGCCGATCGCGGCGAGAGCGAAAACGCCTACAGCAGCGAGACCCAGGAGGATGAGGCGATTCGCGCCGCGGGGCATATGCCCGATGGCTACCCGATGTGAGGCTGCATGGTCCGCCGCGCGGCGGCCACCGCGGAGGCCGAGGTGCGGCACGTCTTCGCGATCGAGCCGTCGGTGCGATCCGGGGCCCGGCGCACCTCGAACTCGATCAGGCCGGCGCGGCGAAGCTTGGTGCGAGCGTCTCGGTCGCTCCCGCTCGGCGCCGTCTCGAGCGCGGCCTCGGCGGCTCGGTGGCGCCGGCAGTTGAGGCAGAAGGCGCCGTCGCCGGAGCTCGCCCAGCTGGCGGGAAGGGGAATCGGACCGCCGTCCATTCGGCTCGCCGATACGGCGCAGCCGTCACAGGTCCACCTGGGGGCGACGTCGGGCTGCGTGCTCATCGCGCCGCCTCGTCGAACTCGCGGCTGAGGCCGAGCGCGCGGGCCATGCGCCGGACCTCGTCGGCCTGGTCGGCGAGGACGAAGCTGATCCCTGTGCCCTGGCGGCCCGCCCGCCCCGTGCGGCCGACGCGGTGCACGTAGGCGTCGCGGTCCCCGGGTGCGTCGAAGTTGACCACGTGGGTGATGCCGTCGACGTCGATGCCGCGAGCGGCGACGTCGGTCGCGACCAGGGCGCGCACCGCGCCCGACTCGAACCGCGCCAGCGCCCGCTCGCGTTGGCCCTGGCTCTTGTCGCCGTGCATGGCGACCGCCTGGACGTCGCGGGTGCGCAGGCGCTTGACCAGCCGGTCGGCGCCCCGCTTGGTGCGCACGAAGACCAGCGTGCGGCCGTGCTCGCCGGCGCGCAGCTGCTCGACCAGGTGGTCGAGCTTGGTGCTCGGAGAATCCACGTGGAGGAAGCGGTGCTCGATGTCGGCCCTTCCGCGCTCGCTTTGCCTCTGGATGTGGCGGCGCGCGTCGCGGGTGTAGGCGGTGGCGATCTTGCCGGTTGCGCCCTCGAGCGTCGCCGAGAAGAAGAGGGTCTGACGCTGGGCAGGAGTGAGGGAGACGATCCGGCTCACGGCTGGCTTGAAGCCCATGTCGAGCATGCGGTCGGCCTCGTCGAGGACGAGGATGCGGACCCGCTCGAGCGAGACAATGCCGCGGGCGATCAGGTCCTCCAGCCGGCCGGGGGTGGCGACGAGGATGTCGGCGCGGCGCGCCGCGGCGCTCTGCGGGCCGAAGCCGATGCCGCCGTAGACGGCGGCGATGCGCAGACCGCGAGCATCGGCGACGGAGCGCAACTCGGCGACGATCTGGCCGGCCAGCTCACGGGTCGGCACGAGCACGAGGGCGGAGGTGTGGTTGCCGCCGCGCTGGGTGCGCTCGACCAGTGGCACGCCGAAGGCGAGCGTCTTGCCCGAGCCGGTGGGTGACTGGACGAGCAAGTCGTGGCCGGCGAGCGCGTCGCGCACGACCAGCTGTTGGATGGGGAAGGGTTCGGTGATGTCGCGGTGCGCAAGCGCGCGGACGACAGGACTGGAGATGCCGAGGTCGGCAAACGATGTGATGGTGTGGCTCCTTCTCGAGCGGCTAAGGGGAGATCCTGCGACCCCTAGGCGCCAAGCGGCACAGCGAGGAAACGGAACCTCTCGGGTGGCGGAATGGCCAAACCCGACCAGTCCACAGTAGCAGGCAGAACACCGCGAGCCTCAGCGGAGAGGGTGGGATTCGAACCCACGAGGCGGGTTAACCCCGCCCACGCGATTTCCAGTCGCGCTCCTTAAGCCACTCGGACACCTCTCCGGGTGTCCTCAAGGGTATTGGCTCGTTCGAGCGGCAGCACGATCGCCTCCTCCGCCGCCATCGGCGCGGAGGCGGCCGGGCGGCGGCCGCGCAACCGCTCGTGGCTGCAGACGACGTAGCACCACTCCATCAGGCGCATGCGCGACGCCGGGTCGATTTCCTCGATCGTGGCGCCTACCAGGTAGCGCCCCTCGTCCTCGCGGCAGGAGCGCACTTCGACCTGGGCGGCGACTTCGTGGGTGGCGCCGCTGGCCTCTTCGAGGTTCAGCAGGACGGCTGGGCGCTCACCGACCTCGACGGGCGCGTCGAGGACCAGGCCGACGCCGGCGGCGCTGGCGTCGATCAGGTGGCCGCCGACGTGGCCGGCGGCGGCGAAGCAGTGGGCAGGGGCGTCGCCCTGGAAGCGGTAGACCTGGCGCCGCTGCCGGCGCCGGCCGACCGCCCGCAGGGTGCGCAGCACGCGGCGTAGCTCGATCAGGCCGAGCAGCGGCACCACCACCGCGGCGATGCCGGGCATGTCGGGCAGCGGCCCGACCCCAGCGAGGTCGAGTAGGCGCATGACGGTGCCGCCGCCGAGGACGACCGCGGCAAGGACGACGAGGCGGAGCTTGCGCACGGCGTGCAGCCCGCCGGCGTCGCCGCCCTGCTTCGGCGTCACCTTGAAGGCGGTACGGCCGGGGAGGAAGACGCAGCGCAGCGCCCGCGTGTAGATCTCCATCGTCAGCAGCTCGTAGTGAGCGGTCTCGCCGATCTTCATGTAGCCGCGGGTGAGCGCCGAGCCGGCGAGCAGGTTGAGGCTGATCGCCGGCAGCCAGAGCGCCGCCAGGGCGAGCAGGCTGACCTTCATCGGCAGCGCGCCGGTCCACAGCACCGCCCCGAGCGTCGCCAGCAGCAGCAGGCGCATCGGCGGCGCCAGGTAGGCGGCGAGGCTGGCGAAGTAGGAGAGGCGCTGCAGTGGCTTCAGCTCGTCTGCGCGCAGGGGGGACTCGGGCAGGGTGAAGACGGCGAGGTTGCCGCGCGCCCAGCGGTCGCGCTGCAGCAGATAGCCGTCGAGGTCGTGCGGGGCGAGGCCCTGGACGAGGACCTCGTCGTGGTAGCGGCTGGTCCAGCCGTGGCGCTGCATGCGGATCGTCGTGTGGAAGTCCTCGGCGATCGTCTCGGTGGCGACGCCGCCGATCTCGAGCAGCGCCTTGCGCCGCAGCAGCGCCGCCGAGCCGCACCAGTAGGCGGCGCCGTGACGATCCTTGCCGGGGCAGACGACGCGGTAGAAGAGCGACTGCTCGTGGCGGCCGACGACGTAGTGCTGGACCGAGTCGTGGTTGAAGAAGTCGTGCGGGCTCTGCACCAGGGCGACCTTCTCGTCGTCGAAGTAGCCGACCATCGCGTCGAGCGCATCGGGCATCGGCACGTGGTCGGCGTCGAGCATCAGCACCAGCTCGCCGTCGGTGCGCGGCAGGGCTGCGTTGATGTTGCCCGCCTTGGCGTGCGAGTTGTCGGGACGGGTGAGGTACTCGACGCCGGCGACGCGAGCAAGCTCCTCCATCTCCGCCCGCCGCCCGTCGTCGAGCAGGTAGGTCGTGTGCGGGTAGCTCAGCGCCCGGCAGCCGGCCAGCGTCGCGGCGACGACCTCGTAGGGCTCGTCATAGGTGCAGACGTAGACGTCGACCTTGCGCCCGGGCGTCGCCGGCGGCCGCACCGCCGGCGGCCGCGACCACGAGTACCAGGCGAGGGTGCCGAGCGCCCAGAGCCCGTAGACCTCGGTGACGAGCAGCATCGCGAAAAGCACGGGATTGGCACCTTCGCCGCTCCATCCGAAGCGCCAGGTCAGATAGCCGACGCCCCAGAGCAGCGCGCAGAGGGCGAAGAGGCGCAGGGGCGTGGGGTGCTGGTCGAACCAGCGCCCGATGCGGGTCTGCTCGGTGCTCAGCATGGGGCAACATCGGCCGCCGGGCCGGTCCTCTTGAGCGGCGGCGACGCCCGCCCCTCCGTAGAATCAGCCGCCGGACCGAGTTCCCGGAGGGGTGCCGGAGTGGTTGAACGGGGCGGTCTCGAAAACCGTTGGCGTCCTTTGGGCGCTCGTGGGTTCGAATCCCACCCCCTCCGCTGGAGGAGACATGGAACGGCCCACCCGCCGAAGCGAGTGGGCCGTTCCTGCCACCCAGCTGGAAGTCGAGCTAGCTGGGGTTGATGTAGGCGATCGCGATAGCCATCGCGTCGTCGATCAGGTGGTGTCCTTCCGGCACGTTGTAGATCCCGTGCAGGCGAATCGTCTGGTTTTTGCTGATCGTCGAGATCGGGTTCCCCGTGCAGACGTTCATCGAGGAAACGTGTTTACGACCGTCGGGGGTTTCGTAGCCCGGACCGCCGTAGCCCGCGACCGAGTTGCAGAGCACGGTGCCGCCGGTGCTCTCGTTGGTCAGTTCGATGTTGACGCCGTGGTCGTGGATGTGGCCCGCCGCGGCGATCAGTTTGCCGCCGAAGGTGGCTTTCCAGTCGTAATGCGTGTCGCTGAGCCCGATCGGAACCGAGATGTAGGAGTTCAGCGAGCACTGGTTGGCATCGAACCAGACCGGACGCAGCGAAGCGCGGCTGGTGTGGTCGCTGCCGGTGGCGTACTTCCAGGTCATCCGGATTTTCACCGTTTTGGAAGTCGTTTCCCAGTTCATCAGGTCGAAGACCATGTTCCAGGTCTCGCTGCTGTTGATCTTGTAGCCGTAGGGCAGCGACTGGAGGTCGACCGCGGTGCGCTCGTCGCCGGAGGCGAAGAAGCGTTCGCCGAGCAGACCAGGCCCTTTGCCGGCACAGGTGACGTCGGACTTGCCGCTCGACTGGGCGGCGAACATCGCGTGGTGGAGCATCGGGCCCTGGCTGATCGTCGCTTTGCTCCCGTCGGTGTAGACGAGGTCCGGCGTGACGCCGATGAGCGTGCAGCCGGTGCAGGGCTTCGCGATGTTGTTGACGATCTGGTTGGTGATCATCCCCGCGTTGTCGTGGTCGTGCGGGTCCCCGTTCCCGGCGGGGATCGTGTACGGGCCGTAATCGATCGTTTTGGTGGTGATCGACGCGTTCGCCGCGCTGACGGGCACAAGCGCCGCAACGAGGCATGCGAGCATCACCAAACGCCTGATAACAGGCATGGTTCTCCTTCCGATTGGAATCGAGCCCACCTCCCAAATGGGCCTCCCTGATTGATCGGCAAACCTAGACTATGCAGTAGATCGTGTCAAGGTACGGCCGGAGTCGCGGGAACGCTGCAGCGGCCGCCGAGCTTCGCGGGCTCAGCGCCGGGGGCCGGTCTCGCAGCGGAGCGAGTAGCCCCAGCCGGGGCCGCCGTCGCAGTGGTCGCGGTCGCGACCGCCGTAGAGCTTGTCGGGGCTGGGACCGCCGTAGAGCCGGTCTTTGCCCCCTTCGCCGTGGCAGCCGTCCCGCCCCGGTCCCATGATGCAGACGTCGCGGCCGGGCCCGCCCCAGCAGCCGTCACTACCGGCCCCGTGCTTGCAGTAGTCGTTGCCCGGGCCGCCGACGCAGTCGCTGTTGCGCTGGCCGGTGATGCAGACGTCGTTGCCGCCACCCCCAACGCAGCGGTTGCGCCGCGCGCCTTCCGAGTAGCAGGTGTCGCGCTCGCCCTTGCCGATGAACTTGTCGGAGCCGTCGCCGAGGCGGACGGTGAGCGGCAGCGGCAGCCGGTCCTGCACCTGGACGAAGTCGCCCGAGGGGCCCATGTCGACCTCGATGCGCCCGGCGCCGCGCAGGCGGCAGACGGCGACGAGCCGGAAGCGCTTGAAACGGCACCCGGTGGGGCGTGCGCGAGCCATTTGCCCGCGCACGACAAGGCGCGGCCCCTCGACGCTGAGGCGGAGGTGCGAGCCGGAGGCGGCGCCGTGCACGACGATCTGGCCCTGCGGCGAGGCGGGCGCGGAAAAGAGGCCCAGCACCAGCGTGGCGGCCAGCACGAGGACGGTCGCTGTTCCCCTGAGCGAGAAAATCGGCGGACACCTTAGACGAGCGCGCCGATGCATTCCGATCACGTCGATCGTTTTCGGCACTTTGCGGTGCTTTTTTGAGTCGCGGCGCCAGCGGCGGCAGCGATCAGGTCTCGATCAAGCCCCGGGAGAGTGCGCTGCGCACCAGCTCGGCACGGGTGGAGACGCCGAGCTTCTGCTGGATATGGGCGCGGTGGGTCTCGACGGTGCGCACGCTGATGTAGAGCTTCGCGGCGATCTCGGCGTTGGTGTGGCCGAGGGCGATCAGGCGGAGGACCTCGGTCTCGCGCTCGCTCAGGTCGCTCGCAACCATCGAATCGATCCTAAACCTCCCGTGCGGGTTGTCTAGAATCGCGTCCGGTGAGGAGGGGGTCCCAAACGCTCGTCGCGGCGCTGACCGCGCTGCTGCTCGCCGCGGGCCTGATCGCCTGCGGCGGCGACGATGACGCGAGCTCGACGACGGCGGTCCAGCGGGAGTCACCCCAGAACGGGGCCACCGGCCCCTCCGGCGAGGCCGATGGCGGCGGCGCCGGAACCGAGCCCGCGACCTCGGGTGAGGGCAAGGCCGAGTCGAACGGAGGCAGCGCCGGTGACTTCATCCCCAGGCAGCACGAGGATTCCGGCGGGGGAGCGGAGCAGTTCCGGGTCAAGGGCGGCGACAACAGCGTGCAGGAATTCGGCGCGGAGGCCGAGCCATCCGAGTTCGAGGCTGCGGCGCAGGCGCTGCATAACTTCCTCGACGCCCGCGCCGCCGGCGATTGGGACGCAGCCTGCGAATACATGTCCAAGTCAACCATCGCCTCTTTCGAACAGATCGTCGCCCGCGGCGAGGGGGGCCGCGGCGCAAGCTGCGGCGAGATCCTCGTAGGCCTGATCAATCCGAACGCCAAGCAGGCACTGAAGGAAGAAGCCGAAGAGGCCGACGTCGGCTCGCTGCGGGTCGAACGCGACCAGGCGTTCCTCATCTATACGGGCACCGAAGGCACCGTGCTGGCGATGCCGATGGCAAACGAGGACGGCGAGTGGAAGGTCACCAGCCTCGCCGGCACCCCGCTCACTTAGCTCGGCGCAGCCCGAAGAGCCGACGCCCGGACTTGAACCGGGGACCCCTTCATTACGAATGAAGTGCTCTACCAACTGAGCTACGCCGGCGCTTGACTTCATTCTAGGTGCCGCGGTTCCGTCGCGTCCGGTCTCGATCATGGTGCTTGTGTCGACGACCAGGCAAGCGCGGCGGCGGGAGGAGAACGAGGTCGAGTTCTCGCGCATCGTCGCCTTCAGCGACGGGGTCTTCGCGATCGCGATCACCCTGCTGGTCCTCAACCTGAGTGTGCCCGAGCATCTCCGCGGCGATGACCTCGGCACCTCGCTCTGGGAACAGCGCCATGACCTCTTCGCCTACGCGCTCAGCTTCGCCGTGATCGGCCGCTTCTGGATCGTCCACCACCGCTTCTTCGCCGACGTCACCGGCTTCGACGGCAGGCTGCTCGGGCTCAACCTCTTCTACCTCGCCTGGATCGTGCTCATCCCCTTCGCCAGTCAAGTCCTCGGCGATCACGGCGGCGACACCGACGCGATCGTCCTCTACGCGGTCAACCTGATCGGCGTGACCCTGGTCGGGGCGGCGATGTCGACCTACGCAAGGCGCTCCGGCCTGGCCAGCACCGACCCGGCGGAGGTGCGGGAGGCCCGGCGCCGCGCCCTGATCGTCGCCTCGGTCTTCACCGCCTCGATCGGCGTCGCCTTCGTCGATCCCCATGTCGCCTCACTGATCTGGCTGGCGCTGTTCATCGATCCGGTCGGCAGGCGAGTCGCCCGCCGCCGGGCCGGCTGACCGGGCGCTCAACCGCGCCGGGCTAGGAAGGCCGCCGAGCTCCCCGGGCGTGCGCAGGAGACCGCGATGCCGGCGTCGGTGGCGGCGCCCAGGCAGCGGTACTCGTCGTAGACGGTGCAGGAGTAGCGCGATGCGCCGGCTGGACGAGAGCAGGCCGGCTTCTCCGTCCAGGCGGCGACGATGCCGCGGCCGACGTCGCAGCCGATGCCGGTGACGCGCAGCCCCTCGGTGCCGGCGACGGTGGTTTCGCCACACTCGCGCGCCGTCGCCCCGGGCGGCGCGGCGGGAGTGGTTGCGGTTGCCGTCGGCGCCGGCTCGTTCGCGTCGCCGGCGCCGTATCCGCCGTCGTCGGAGTCGCCGCAGCCGGCCGCAAGCGCGGCGAGGGCCACGAGCGCGACGATCGCGAGGCGAACCGGTCGGCGACGCTGCATGCCCCAAACCTAGCCAGGGGCGTCGCCGCGCGCTACTTGCGACCGGCCTTCGTCTCTCCCTTCCCGCGTGGCACCGACGTCGGCAGGTGGCCGCAGACGGGGCAGTCGGGCTCTGGCACGACCGGCTCGCGTTCGACGTCCATCGTGCGCAGGTCGTAGATGTGGCCGACCCCCTGGGTCGAGGGCTCGGCCAGCTCGGTCAGGAAGTGCATCACGTCGAGGCCGACCTGGCCGCCGATCAGGCCGCAGGCGGGACCGAGAGTCGCCGCGGGCGACGGTTTTGCGCGCCGCTGCTCGATCGCCACGTCGAACATCGGGTAGCTGCGCCGGTAGGCGGCCACCTGGCAGGCGAAGCAGCCGGTCACCCCCGGCACGTACAGGGGCCCGACGCGGGCGATCGGCGGGAAGTGGCTCATCGTGATGTACGGGATCTCGGCGGCGAAGCAGGCCGCGTTGCACCACTGCTCGATTTCGTGGGCGGGCCAGTCAGCCGCGTCGATCACCAGGTCATAGCCCTCGATCGCGGCGGCGATCGAGTCCTCGCCGTCGACCCGTGCCGGGATCGTCTCCAGCTTCATCCGCGAGTTGAAGGCGGCAAGTCGCTCGGCCGCGGCCTCGACCTTGAGCCGGCCGATATCCGACTCGGCGTAGAGGACCTGACGGTTGAGGTTGCTCTCCTCGACCCGGTCGCCGTCGATCAGGAGCATCTCGCCGACCCCACAGCAGGCCAGGGAGAGCGCCGACCAGCCGCCGAGGCCGCCGACGCCGAGGACGACGAGGCGGGCGCTCTCCAGGCGCGCCTGGCACTGCGACGGCGTCGGCCCGGTGGTGATGTCGGCGAAGTAGCGGATCTGGCGATCGAAGCGCTCGACCGTCGCGGCCGGGATCAGGTCGTCGTCGGCGGCGTCCTCGACCAGGCTCAGCTCCTCGAGTTGCGCCAGCAGGTCGCCGACCGCTTCCTCACCGAAGCGCTCCTCCAGCTCGCCGCGCTCGAGGCTGCCGTCGAGGGCGGCGAGCAGGCGCCGTCCGTCCTCGTCGGGGTTCTCGATCTGGATGTCGGCCCTGGCGCTGGGTCGGAGCAGGTAGAGATCGCCGTTGGGCGCCTCGATTTGCTCGGTCGTCCGCTTGATCCTCGGTCTGAGCATTTCTGCCGCCTTCCGTCTCGGATTCCCCCGGGGGACCGCTCGATTGCTTTAATGAGTTTCAGCAAAAGCGGTTGGGGAGACCCCTCACGGAGCCCCCGCGCAACTTACGCAATATGCGGGCGCTGGGAGTCCGGTACCGGTACTAGGGTGATGCTGCCGCTGCAAACGGACAGGCAATGGCCGGAGGGGAACGCGATGGTGGATCTCGAGGGGAAGAAGCTCAAACAGTTCATCGACCCGAATGTCGCCAAAGCCTTCACGCACCCGCTGCGTGGGCACGTATGGGTGATGCTGTTCGAAAAGGGCGAGACGAGCGCGACCGAGATCGCCGCCGAACTCGAGCTCGAGCCAAACGATGTCAGCTACCACTTCCGCGAACTGCGCCGCCGCGGCCTCGCCAGGCTCGACCGGGTGGTCAGGCGGCGGGGCTTCGAGGAGTACATCTATAAGCCGGTCTTTCCGGCGCTCGACTTCTTCGACGACGCCGAGTGGATGGCGCTGCCGACCGAGCTCCGCGCCAGCGTCAGCGGCGAACTGGTGCGCCAGGTGATCGAGGCGCTGACCGAGGCACTCGACGCCGGCTCCTTCGACGCGCGCAACCGCCACCTCAGCCTCACCTGGCTGCTGGTCGACGAGCGCGGCTGGGAGGAATCGATGGAGGTCGCCAAGCGAGCACTGAGGGAGTTCATGGCGATCAACGAGCGCTGCGCCAAGCGCCGGGCGAAATCCTCGAAACCGGGGATCCCGGTGGCGGTGGCATTGGCCGCCTTCGAGACCGCGGCGAGCATCTCCGCCCAGCAGAGCGGCCGGACAGAGGGCCTGTAGGGGGTCAGCCGCTGAGCTCGCGGGCTCTGGCGAAGACCCGGTCGAGCATCGGCTCGGTCAGCCTTCCCGTGAAGGTGTTCTGCTGGCTCGGGTGGTAGCAGCCGAGCATGACCCACTCGCCGACCGTCGCCTCGGCGCCGTGCCCGAAGCGCGGCCGCGGCCGCGGCGACTCGACCCCCAGCGCTCTCAGCGCCCGCAGCGCGCCGTCCCAGGCAAAGCTCCCCAGAGCGACGATCGTCTGGCAGCGGTCGAGCAGGGCCAGCTCCCGCACGAGGTAAGGGAGGCAGTTGTCGCGCTCGGCGGGCGCCGGCCGGTTGGCGGGCGGGGCGCAGCGGACGGTGGCGGTGACGTAGGCGTCGTGCAGGCGCAGGCCGTCGTCGCGATCGACCGCCTCGGGTTGGTTCGCATAGCCGGCCCGGTGGAGGGCGGCGTACAGCCACTCGCCCGAGCGGTCGCCGGTGAACATGCGGCCGGTGCGGTTGGCGCCGTGCGCGGCCGGGGCGAGGCCGACGATCGCGAGCCGCGCCCGGGGGTCGCCGAAGCCGCTTATCGGCCGCGCCCAGTACTCCTCGCCCTGGAAGCGCCGCGGGGGCCCCGCGGCGCTCGCCTCACGCCACTCGACCAGGCGCGGACAGCGATGGCAGGCGTGGACCTCGGTCGCCAGCCGCTCTAGGGAATCCTCATTGACGGTGCGCTTGCCAGGCCTGCTCGGCATCGGCCCGAACTGAATCATGTGGGGCCCGTCCGCGAGCGTGCGGACGGGCCCGGAAGCCAAATGCTCTGCCCGAGCGCTTAGCCGAACTTGTGGACCGAGAGCATCGGCACGACAGCGTCTGACGCGGCGATCTTCATCCTGCTTCACCCCCCTTGCGGAACCGTCTTCCATGGATCTCTCCCTGCGCGCGGAGCGCACCTTGCCCGACCGATCCAATGGTGGAGAAAGTTCCACTAGTTAGCAAAGCAACAGCCAAAAGTCTGCATTTAGATGGAAAACGGCCTTTGTGATCAATACGATGGAGTGGTAAGCCACCCAGCAACGATCGGAGGAATCCCTGTGCCCGCAAAGAGCAAGACCGCCAAAGGCCGTAAAAGAAAAGGGAAAACGAAGGCCAACAGAGGCATCAACCAGGAGCTGATCAAATCGCTGGCGCACGAACTGCGCGCCGAGATCCTGGCGATCCTCAACGAACGGATGGCGAGCCCCAACGAACTGGCCAAGGAGCTGGACGAAGGGCTGAGCCAGGTCAGCTACCACGTCAAAGTGCTCAAGGACTACGGCGTAATCAGGCTGGTCAAAACCGAGCCGCGCCGCGGGGCCGTCGAGCACTACTACCGGGCGACCTCGCGCGCCTACCTGAGCGATCGCGATTGGCATGAGCTGCCGGCTTCGGTCCGGGTCGGGATGAGCGCCGATCTGCTCCAGGCGATTGTCGACGACGCGGTTGCCGCGATGGAGGGCGAGACCTTCGACGACCGGGAGGACCGCCATCTGAGCTGGACGCCGCTGATGCTCGACGAGCAGGCATGGCTGCAGATGCAGAAGCTGCTTGACGACACCCTCAAGCAGGTGCTCAAGCTCAACACGGAGGCGGGCAAGCGTCTCTCCAAATCCAAGGAGACGCCGATCTCCGCTTCGCTCTCGATGCTCGGCTATGAGGTGCCGGACTCGGCGACCAAGAAGTTGCCGAAACGCAAATCCAAAGGCGCGAGCAAAAAAGCCCAAGGCAAGAAAGCGAAAGGCAAAGCGAAAGCCAAGGCAAGGAAGTAGCACCACGACATTCGCGGGCACTCCGGCGATCCTCAGCCCATAGGCTTCGGCCGTGGGCGTCGATCCGTCAGCAGGTGGCTTGGGGAGGCGGCGCGGCTTCGGCCGCGCCGCCGCCGTGTTGGCGCTCTTGATGCTCGTCGTCGCCAGCGGCTGCGGTGGTAGCGGCCGCGGCGCCGAGACCGACCCCGAAAAGGGGTCCGATGCGGCGATCCTCAACGAAGCGCTGGCGCGTGAGCTGACCCTCGCCGAGGCCTACGCCCAGGCCCAGGCCGCCATGCGCGGCCCGCGCCATGCGGCCTGGCGGCAACTGCGCGCTCAGCAGCTCGAGTACGTCGACGCGGTGACCAAGGCCGTCCGCGGCCTCGGCGGCGACACCGAAGCCGAAGCGGAAGAGCTTGACCCCGCCCGGGCGCAGGGGGCGGTCGCGTCGCTCGCCCTCGCCTACGAGCTGGAGAGCGCCGCGCTCGCCTTCTACCTCGAGCAGGCGCCGCGCCTCTACACGCCGGCGCCACGCACGCTCGAGACCTCGCTTGCCGCCGGCCATGCCCAGCACCTGGTCGTACTGCGCCAGGCGCTGGGCGAGAGCCCGGCCGCCTCCATCCCCGAGGCCTTCGACGGCGGCGAAGTGCCCTTGCCCGCGGCCGGCAGTCCGGACGGTGGAGGATGATTCAGCCGTGACCGGCCCCCTCTACGCGATCGGGCGCTTCTGCTCGCGCCACCACTACCCCACGATCGCGCTCTGGCTGGTCCTCGCCGTGGTCCTCGTCGTCGCCGGACAGGCGGCGGAGGGCAAGACCAACGACAACCTCACCCTGCCCCGAACCGGCTCGACCGAAGCGACCGACCTGCTCGAAGAGCACCTGCCCGAACAGGCCTACGGCTCCAACCCGCTGGTCCTCGTCTCGACCGATAAGCGGCTGACCTCACCGCGCTACAGCGAAGCGATCGCCGAGACGGTGAAGCGCTTGAACGCCAAGGCCGACGTCAACTCGGCGATCGACCCGCTCGGCCCGCAGGGCACCGAGTTCATCAGCCCCGACAAGCGCATCGCCTACATCCCCGTCTACCTCAGCATCAGCCCGGGCGAGCTGACGGAAGCCGAGGCGCAGGGCGTCCTCGACACCGCCGCCCCAGCCGAAACGGCGGGCCTCGAAGCCTCGATTGGCGGCTACGTCGGTCAGCAGCTCTCCAAACCGGCCACCGAGACCAGCGAGGCGATCGGGCTCGCGGCCGCGGTGATCATCCTCCTCTTCGCCTTCGGCACGGCGACGGCGATGATGCTGCCGATCTTCTCGGCGGTGATCGGGCTTGCCTGCGCGCTCTCGATCATCCGCCTGCTCGAGGGGGTCCTCCAGGTGCCCAGCGTCGCCGCCACCCTGGCGACGATGATCGGCCTCGGCGTCGGCATCGACTACGCCCTCTTCATCGTCACCCGCCACAAACTGCAGCTGGGCGAAGGGATGGAGCTGCACGAGTCGATCGCGCGCGCCACCGCGACCGCGGGCGGCGCCGTCGTCTTCGCCGGCTTCACCGTCGTGATCGCCCTCTGCTCGCTCGGCTTCGCCGGCATTCCGCTCGTCACCACGCTCGGCTTCACCGCCGCGGTCGCCGTGCTGACCGCTGTGGTCGCCGCCGCGACGCTGCTGCCGGCGTTACTCGGCCTGCTCGGCCCGCGGATCGACTCGCTGCGGGTCAAGATCGGCAAGACCCGCCCCGACGACCGCAAGCCGCACGGCTGGCTGCGTTGGGCCGACGGGGTAGCCGCGCGGCCCTGGCGCTCGACCCTGGCATCCATGGCCGTGCTGATCGTCCTTGCGATCCCGCTGCTCGACCTCGAACTGGGCCAGAACGACATCAGCGCCTTCCCCGAGTCGACCACCGTCCGCCAGTCTGCCGAAGGCCTGCGCGAAGGCTTCGGCCAGGGCTCGATCGGGCCGCTGGTGGTCGTCTCCGAATTCGCCTCGGCCGGAGAAGCGAAGCAGGTGACGCCGGTGCTGCAGAAGCAGATTGGCGCGGCCGGCAACATCGCCGCGGTCAGCCCGCCGAGCTTCGACCCGCAGGGCACCGTCGGCTTCTTCTCGGTGATCTCCGAATCGGCTCCCTGGGACACCGAAACGGTCGAGCTGGTCGAACGCCTGCGCGAGACGACGATCCCGGCGGCCCTGAAAGGGAGCGAAGCAAGCTCCTACGTCGGCGGTCAGACCGCCGGTTACATCGACCTCGCCACTCAGATCGGCGACAAGCTGCCGCTGATGATCGCGATCGTGGTCGCGCTCAGCTTCATCGTCCTCCTGCTCGCCTTCCGCTCGCTGCTGATCCCGGTCAAGGCCGCGGCGATGAACCTGCTCTCGGTCGCCGCCTCCTACGGCATCGTCACCGCGGTCTTCCAGTGGGGCTGGGGGGTTTCGCTGATCGGGCTCGACCACTCGATCCCGATCGTCAGCTTCGTTCCGCTCTTGATGTTCGCGATCCTCTTCGGCCTCTCGATGGACTACGAGGTCTTCCTGCTGACGCAGATGCGCGAGCACTACCGCGCCCACGGCGACGCCCGCCGGGCGGTGATCGAAGGTCTCGCCAACACCGGCCGGGTGATCACCTCGGCGGCGGCGATCATGGTCTGCGTCTTCACCAGCTTCGTCCTCAACGGCAACCCGATCGTGAAGGAGTTCGGCGTCGGCCTGGCGGTGGCGATCGCGATCGACGCGACGCTTGTCCGCTGCCTGCTGGTGCCCGCGGTGATGGTCCTGCTCGGCAAGCGGATGTGGTGGCTGCCGGGCCGGCTCGACCGCCTGCTGCCACGGATCAGCATCGAGGGGGAGGACTATTTCGCCCGGCGCGACGCAGCGGCGAAGGCCGGCGCCGGGGCCGACTGAGCGTGTTCCCGCTCAACCTGGCCAACACCCTGACCCTACTTCGCATCCTCGCCGTGCCGGTGGTGGTGGTCGCCCTGCTCGGCGAGACGCCCAACGGCGACGAGCTGGCCGCGGCGGTCTTCGCCCTCGCCGCGTTGACCGACGGCCTCGACGGCTACTTCGCCCGCTCGCGCGACGCCGTCACCACCTTCGGCAAGCTGATGGACCCGCTCGCCGACAAGCTCCTGATCGTCGCCGCGCTGGTCTCGCTGGTCTCGCTGGACCGCCTGCAGGCCTGGGTGGCGATGGTGATCATCGCCCGCGAGATCGCCGTCACCGGCCTGCGCGCGATCGCCGCCGAGCGCGGCGTCGTCATCGCCGCCAGCTGGCTGGGGAAGCTGAAGACCGTACTGCAGATCGCCGCCGTGATCGCTCTGATCGCCGTCGATCCCTCACCGCTCTGGGTCGACTTGCTGGTCTACCTGGCGGTGATCGCGACCGTCGTCAGCGGCGCCGACTACTTCCTCGGCCTGCGCCGCCGGCTCGAGCAGGAGCGGCAGCCGCGCGGGCGCGCCGCCGGCGGGGCCTAGGTAGCCGGCGCCTCCAGCCACTCGCGCACAGTGGTGTGGCGGCGCTCGTGCTCGCCGCTCTCCAGCTCGGCTCGCAGGTCGTCGAGCTTGCCGTAGCGCTCGGCGACCACGTTGTGGCGGTGGATCGTCTCGAGGTTCTCCTGCCGCGCCAGGACGAAGGCGTCCCCCGGCAGGTCGGGATAGTCGACGACGACGCGCCGCACCATCTCCCGCACACAGTCCTCGACGAAGCGCGGTTGCGAGTGGGCCTTGGCGACGACGGCGAGCTCGTCGGATCGCTTCATCAGCTCGTAGATCTCCGAGCTCATCGATTGCTCGACGATGCGCAATAGCTCCGGCGCGTCGATCCAGGCCGGGCCGCCCTCGGGGCAGCCGATGTGCAGCGTGCCGATGCCGCGCTGGTTATGGGTGGCGACCGGGACCGCCTCGATCGCGGCCTCGATCTGCTCGGCGTCGAAGCCGCGCTCGGCGAGCCGTTCGCGGGCGAGGCCGCCGACCATCTCCTGGGCGCAGGGGCAGGCGGTCATGCCCTGCGCCTGCACGCCGGTCAGCGTGCGGGTGCCGCGCACCGAGTCGACCGCGGTGCCGAAGAGGACGTAGATCTCCTGCGTCTGCAGGCCGCTGGCGGGGGTGGTGACCGTCTCCGGGTAGCGCGCCTTGACCGAGACCTCGGCGCGCAGGCCGCCCTGGCGCTCGCGCACGCGCTGGGCGATGTGCGCAGCGAGGATCTCGGCGCGGAGGGCCTCGCCGAGGACGACCTCGTCGATCGCCTCGCCGAGGATTTCCTCGAAGCGCGACATGTGGACGCCGGCCTGGCGCGGGTTGAGGTCGACGAAGCACTCGAAATCGGCGTGGTAGAGGTCCTCGCCGCCGTTCGCATTGACCCGGATCACCTTCTCGACGCCGGTCACCCCGACCCGCGAGAGGCTGACACTCGTAGCTGGCAACCCCGACTGCACGTCGGTCGTCGCGGCGGAGAGCGAGGTGGGGGAGCCGGTTGCCATCGAGGATGAAGCGTAGGCGATTGGCTCCCTATACTTCGCCGGGCCGGAGCGTTGGGGCCGGCCCCCGGGAGGGGTACAGGGTTGCAGCGGAGGCAGTGAGATCGAGCCGTTGGAGACGGTCCCTCAGGGGCTGAACCAGGATTCGGACGAGCAGCAGGAGGCGCCTCAGGAGCTGCAGGCACTCGTCGCGCTCGGGCGCGAGCGCGGTTACCTCACCTTCGAGCAGATCGCCTCCACACTGGAGGAGGTCGAGGTCACCAAGGAGCAGGTCGCCGGCCTGCACGCGCAGCTGGTCGAGAACGGCGTCGAAGTGATCGCCGAGGACGGCGTCACCGCTTACAAGGAGCAGCGCGCCGAGGCGGCGGCGAACGGCCAGCGCAAGCAGGAGCTCGACCTGACGATCGAACCGAGCCTCGACTCGCTGCGCCTCTACCTGCGCTCGATCGGCCGGGTCGACCTGCTCACCGCGAGCCAGGAGGTCGAACTGGCGAAGCGGATCGAGCGCGGCGACATGGTCGCCAAGCGGCAGATGGTCGAGGCCAACCTGCGCCTCGTCGTCTCGATCGCGAAAGGCTATCTGGGGCGGGGGCTGAGCTTCCTCGACCTGATCCAGGAGGGCTCGCTGGGGTTGATCCGCGCGGTGGAGAAGTTCGATTACCGCCGCGGCTACAAGTTCTCCACCTACGCGACCTGGTGGATCCGCCAAGCGGTGACGCGGGCGATCGCCGACAAGGCGCGCACGATCCGCATCCCAGTGCATATGGTCGAGAAGCTGAACAGGGTCGCCCACGTCGAGCGCCAGCTGGTGCAGAGGTTCGGCCGTGAGCCCGAGCCGGCGGAGATCGCCGCGGAGCTGCGCTGGCCGCTGGGCGAAGTGCGCGAGATCCTGCGGGTCGCGCAGCTACCGGTCTCGCTGGAGAAACCGGTCGGCGACGAGGACGACTCCGAGCTCGGCGACTTCGTCGCCGACGATACCGTCGCCGAGCCCTTTGAAGAGGCGAGCGAACACCTGCAGAAGGAGGGCGTGCGCCGGGCCCTGGGGGTGCTGCCCGAGCGCGAGCGCCAGGTGATCGAGCTGCGCTACGGCCTCACCGGGATGGAGCCGATGACCCTGGAGGAGGTCGGCAATACCTTCGGCGTCACCCGCGAGCGGATCCGCCAGATCGAGAACAACACGCTGAAAAAACTGCAGCACCTTCCCGAGGCCCAGATGCTCCGCGAAGCCTCCTGACGCTGACGGCCGGAAACGCCGTCATGCGGCGCCCTCGGTCGCTCGTGTGCAGAGCACACCACGCTCCCTGCGTCCTTGCCTGACGACGTTTCCGTCTCGTCAGGGGGCATACTGCGGGCCGTGCCCTCTGGAGACAAGTTCTACTCGCGCGCGTCGCAGGCGATGGGGGCGAGGGGGCTGCGTTGGATTGGCAAATTCAACGTGCCGCTCTACCGGCTCTCCGGGGGGCGGATTGGCGGGCGGATCAACAAAGCGCCAGTCTTGTTACTCACGACCACGGGACGCAAATCGGGCCAGAAACGCACCGCTCCGGTTGTCTACTTGGCCGACGGCGAGAACGTCGTCGTGATCGGCTCCAACGCCGGCCACAACCGCACGCCCGCCTGGTCGCTCAACCTGCAGGCGAACCCGGAGGCCGAGGTTGAGATCGGTCGCGAGCGCCGGGAGGTGCGGGCGCGGGTCGCCGAGGGCGAGGAGCGCGCCGAGCTTTGGCGCAAGCACAACGAGCAGTACTCGGGCTTCGACGAATACGAGGCGCGCACCGACCGCGACATCGCCCTCTTCGTTCTCGGGCCGCGCTGACGTAGAGTTTGGCGATGGCCGCACCGCACCCGTTCCGCCTTGCCGCCGAGGCGAAGGACCTGGAGGCGATGACGGCGACGCTGCGCGAGGACGTCGTCCTGCACAGCCCCATCCTCTTCCGCGGCTTCGAGGGTCGCGACCTCGTGCTCGGCGTCATCACTCACGTCGCCGCCACGCTGGAGGACTTCCGCTATACCGACGAGCTCGCCGAGGGCGACACCGTCGTCCTCCGCTTCAAGGCGCGGGTCGGCGACCGCGAGCTGGAGGGGATCGACTTCCTCGAGCTCGACGAGGAGGGCCTGGTGAAGGAGCTGACCGTCTTCATGCGGCCGATGTCGGCGCTGACCGCCTTCAACGAGCGCATGGCCGCCCGGCTCGCCGCCGAGGCCGGATAAACTCGTTCACCCTTCTGGGGGAGTGCCCGAGTGGTTAAAGGGGACTGGCTGTAAACCAGTTGGCTCTGCCTACACAGGTTCGAATCCTGTCTCCCCCATATGAGCGCGAGCGGCCTCACGGCTCTCGACGGGCGGGTCTATGCCGTCGCCGGCATCGGCGGCGGGCTGGGGCCGAACGTGGCCGAGCGGCTCGCCGCCGCCGGGGCGATCGTAGCCGGAGCCGACCGTGACCAGGCGCGTGTCGACGAGGTGGGCGCGGCCTCCGGCCTGCCGGCCGAGCGCTGGGACGGGCGGGCTGTCGACCTGCTCGACGAGGAGGGGGCGCGGGGTTGGTGCGCGGCGCTGCTCGAGCGCTTCGGCCGGGTCGACGGGCTTCTCCACCTGGTCGGCGGCTGGCGCGGGGGAGCGCCCCTGCACGAGGCCCCGCTGACGGACTGGGAGCTGCTCCACGATCTCCTGATCCGCACGGTCCAGCACACGACGCGCGCCTTCCACGACGCGCTGCTGACCTCCGAGCACGGTCGCTTCGTCCTCGACTCCGCCAAGCAGGCCCAGGCGCCCACCGACTCCAACGCGGCATACGCCGCAGCCAAGGCGGCAGCCGAGGCCTGGACCCTGGCCCTCGCCGACGGCTTCGCCGGCAGCTCCGCCACGGCCAACATCGTCGTCGTCGACGCGATCCTGACGCCGCAGATGCGCGCCGAGAATCCCGGCAAGGAGTTCCCGACCTTTACCCCGACCGAGCACATCGCCGACGCGATCGCCTGGCTC
>JBKPOW010000192.1:0-2770 GCA_046733275.1 Actinomycetota bacterium | reverse complement strand
TGAGGATGGTCGAGGTCGAGTCGAGCGGGTCGACCGCGGGGTAGATGCCTTTCTCGGAGATCGCCCGCGAGAGCACGGTCGTCGCGTTGAGGTGGGCGAAGACCGAGGCAGGCGCCGGGTCGGTGAGGTCGTCGGCGGGCACGTACACGGCCTGCACCGAGGTGACCGAGCCGCGCTCGGTTGAGGTGATCCGCTCCTGCAGGCCCCCCATCTCGGTCTCCAGCGTCGGCTGGTAGCCGACCGCCGAGGGCATGCGGCCGAGCAGGGCCGAGACCTCGGAGCCCGCCTGGACGAAGCGGAAGATGTTGTCGATGAAGAGCAGCACGTCCTGGCCGCCCTGCTCGCGGTAGTACTCGGCCATCGTCAGGCCGGAGAGGGCGACGCGCAGGCGGGCGCCCGGCGGCTCGTTCATCTGGCCGAAGACGAGCATCGTTTTGTCGATCACGCCCGACTCTTTCATCTCGAGCCAGAGGTCGTTGCCCTCGCGCGAGCGCTCGCCGACGCCGCAGAAGGCGGAGAGGCCTTCGTGCTCCTCGGCGATCGAGCGGATCAGCTCCTGGATCAGCACGGTCTTGCCGACACCGGCGCCGCCGAAGAGCCCGACCTTGCCGCCCTTGGCGTAGGGGGCGAGCAGGTCGATCACCTTGATCCCGGTCTCGAGGATCTCCTGGGTGGGGGCGAGGTCGGAGGCCTGGGGGGCGGGCCGGTGGATCGGCCAGCGCTCGCCGGCCTCGATCGGATCGCCCTCGTCGATCGGCTCGCCGAGCAAATTGAAGATGCGGCCAAGGGTCGCGTCGCCGACGGGAACCGAGATCGGGCCGCCGGTGTCGGTCACCTTGTCGCCGCGCTGCAGGCCGTCGGTCGCGTCCATCGCGACCGCGCGCACGCGGTCGTCGCCGAGGTGCTGCTGCACCTCGCAGACCAGCTCGGTCGCTTCCCGGTCGCCGTCGCCCGCCATCTCGATCTTCAGCGCCGAGTAGATCTCCGGCAGCTGCTCGGGGAAGACGGCGTCGACGACGACGCCGGTCACCTGCTCGACCTGTCCCACATTCGTTCCGTTGGTGTCAGCCATTGGTTCCTTTTCTCGTCTCTCTATCGAAAGCTCTGCTAGCCCAGCGCCTCGGCGCCGGCGACGACCTCGAGGATCTCCTGGGTGATCTCCGCCTGCCTCACCCGGTTCATCTCCAGGGTGAGGTCGTCCATCATCGTCTCCGCGTTCTCGGCGGCGTTGCGCATCGCCGTCATCCGCGCCCCCAGCTCGGAGGCGGCCGACTCGAGCAGCGCCCGGTAGACGGAGATGTTCACGTACTCGGGGATCAGCTGCGCCAGCAGCAGCTCAGCCTCCGGCTCGTACTCCCAGAGCGCCTGCGCGTGCGCTTTCTCGATCTCGGTCTCCTCGCGCTCCTCTTCCTCCTCGTCGACGCCGGCGCCGATCACGTCGGCCTGCTGCAGGGGGAGCAGGGTCTGCCGCCACACATGCTGGGTCAGCGGCGAGACGTAGCGGTTGTAGACCAGCTCGACCCGGTCGAGCTCCTCGTCGACGTAACGCGCGGTCAGCTCCTCGCCGATCTCGCGCGCGTTGGCGAAGCCGGGGCGGTCGGTGAAGCCGGTGTAGGAGGTGCGCACGTCCTGCTTGCGGAAGGTGAGCGTGGAGACGCCCTTGCGGCCGATCGCCGAGAAGGCCGGCTCGGCGCCTCTCTCCCGCCACTCGTCGCGCAGGCGCAGGCCGTCGCGGATCACGTTGGTGTTGAAGGCGCCGGCGAGGCCGCGGTCGCCCGTGATAAGCACGATGCCGACGCGCTGGACCTGCTCGCGCTCGACCAGCACCGGCACGCGCGGCACGCCGCCCGCCTGCTCGGCGGCGCGGCGGGTCAGCTTGCGCATGCCCTGCGCGTAGGGCCGCAGCTGCTCGATCCGCTGCTCGGCCCGGCGCAGCCGCGCCGCCGCCACCATCTCCATCGCCCGCGTGATCTTGTTGATGTTCTTGATCGAGGCGATGCGGTTTTTGACGTCCTTCTGGGAAGCCATGAGGGGTTAGGCCGCGGCCGTCTCCTTCTCGGCGTCCTCGGGCTCCTCCGCCTCGGCGGTGCGGCCGGGCTTCGCCCGCTCCTCCTCGGACTTGACCCGATCCGACTCGCCCGCCTCGAGCGGCTCGCCATGCTCGTCGAAGTCGGGGCCGAAGTCGTCGACGAAGTCGCGGATCGCCGCGCCCAGCTCCTCCTCGTCGGCCTCCTCGAGCTTGCCCGTCTCAGCGATCCGGTCGAGCAGCTCGGACTTCTCCGAACGCAGGCGGATGCGCAGATCGCGCAGGAACTCGTTCACCCGCTCGGTCTTGATCCGGTCGAGGAAGCCGCCGGTGCCGGAGTAGATCGCCGCCACCTGGTCGGCCATCTCGAGCGGTTCGCGCTCTTTTTGTTTGAGCATCTCGACCAGCCGCTGGCCGCGGTTGAGGGTTTTCTGCGTCTCCGGATCGAGCTCGGAGCCGAACTGGGCGAAGGCCTCGAGGTCGCGGTACTGGGAGAGGTCGAGGCGCAGCTTGCCGGCGACCTTCTTCATCGCCTTGGTCTGCGCGTTGCCGCCCACCCGCGAGACCGAGATGCCAACGTTGATCGCCGGCCGGACCCCCGAGTTGAAGAGGTCGGACTCGAGGAAGATCTGGCCGTCGGTGATCGAGATCACGTTGGTCGGGATGTAGGCGGAGACGTCGGAAGCCTGGGTCTCGATGATCGGCAGCGCCGTCAGCGAGCCGCCGCCGAGCTCGTCGTTCAGT
>JBKPOW010000191.1:0-3221 GCA_046733275.1 Actinomycetota bacterium | reverse complement strand
CCTCGGCGACGTCGCCATACCCGGGCCGGACGGGCCGATCCCGGCGCGCTTCTACGAACCAGCGGGGCTCGGGCTCGAGGACCGGCCGCTGATCGTCTACTTCCACGGCGGCGGCTGGACGATCGGCGACCTCGACACCTGCGACGGCGTCTGCCGCTTCCTCGCCGCCAATGTCCCCTCCGCCGTGCTCTCGGTCGGCTACCGGCTGGCGCCCGAGCACCCTTTTCCGGCGGCGGTCGAGGACGCGCTCGCGGCCTTCCGCTGGGCCGCAACCGACAACAAGCGGCTCGGCGCCGACCCCGGGCGCATCGCGGTCGCCGGCGACAGCGCCGGCGGCAACCTCGCCGCCGCGGTCAGCCTGCTGGCCCGCGACGGGGACGGCCCGAGCCCGGCGATGCAGGCGCTGATCTACCCGGTCACCGATGCGGTCGGCGGCCATGAGTCGCGCGACCGCTTCGGCAAGGGGTTCCTGCTCGAGCAGGCAGACATGGACTGGTTCGAGCGCCACTACCTGGCGCCCGAGGTCGACCGCGCCGACCCGCGCGTCTCCGTGCTCCGCGCCGCCGACCTCTCCGACCTGCCGCCCGCCTACGTGACCACAGCCGGCTTCGACCCGCTGCGCGACGAGGGCGAGGCCTATGCCGAGCGGATGCGGGAGGCGGGGGTCGAGGTGACCCTGCGGCGCCACCCCGGCCTGATCCACGGCTTCGCCAACATGACCGCGATCAGCAGCAGCGCCCGCGCGGCGATGATCGAGCTGGCAGCCGTTCTGCGTGCTGGACTGGCCTGATAACCATTTGGCATGGACACCACCGCGCAGGCCGAGCACAGCCACCACGACCATCACCACGAGATGCCGACCGAGGGGTCGGCGCTGACCGCGGTCGCGATCAGCGCCACCCTTCACTGCCTGACCGGGTGCGCGATCGGCGAGGTGACCGGGGTCGCGCTCGGCACCGCGCTCGGCTTCTCCAACTTCGCCACGATCGTCCTGGGGATCGCCCTTGCCTTCCTCTTCGGCTACGCGCTGACCAGCCTGCCCCTGCTGCGCGCCGGGCTGGCGCTCTCGGCAGTGGTCTCGATCGCGCTCGCCTCCGACACGCTCAGCATCGCGACGATGGAGATCGTCGACAACGCGATCATCCTCGTCATCCCCGGCGCGATGGAGGCGGGGCTCGACTCCCTCCTCTTCTGGGGCAGCCTCGCCTTCGCCCTGGTCGTCGCCGGCTTCATCGCGATGCCGGTCAACCGCTGGCTGATCGCCCGCGGCAAAGGCCACGTCGCCGTCCACGAAACCGGCATCCACGGCGGCCCGCCGGTCAAGGTCGTCGCCTGGGTGGCGGCTGTGGCGGCGATCTTCGGCACGGCCGTCCTCCTCGCCGAGCTCCTGAACTGAAGCTTCCGCTGTTCCTTTTCCTCGTTATGTGGCGAAAAGGAACAGCGGAGCGGGTTTTACTCGTACTGGAGGGCCTCTAGGACGTTGAGGCGGGAGGCGCGGCGCGCCGGCGGGATCGCGGCTAGGACGCCGGCCAGCGCGGCGAAGACCAGCATCGCGATCAGCTGGCCGACCGGGTAGGAGAGGGCGAAGCCTTCGTCCTTCAACGGCTGCGCGATCAGCGCGGCGAAGATCACCCCGATCACCATCCCCAGCAGGGCGCCGATCAGGGCCGTGATCACCGCCTCGTAGCGGATCATCGTCCGCACCTGGCGGCGCGACATGCCGATCGCCCGCAGCATGCCCAGCTCGCGCGTGCGCTCGTGGATCGAGAGCGCCAGGGTGTTGGCGATGCCGAAGAGGGAGACGATCACCGCCAGCGCCAGCAGCGCGTAGATCAGCCCCAGCAACTGGTTGATCTGCTCTTCCTGGTTTTCCTTCAGTTCCTGCTGGTTGCGAACCTCGATCACGGGGAAGTCACGGTCCATCACCTTGATCAGCGCCGCCTGGACCCTGCCGGCGGCCGCGCCGGGCGCGAGCTTGATGAAGTCGATCGTGTCGTCGCGCTGATCGAAGGCGGTTGCCATCAGCCGTTGGGTGACGATCGCGCCGCCGAGCAGTTCGGCCTTGTCTTCGTACTTGCCGACGACCCGAAGGCGCGGTCTCTCCCCGATCTGGGTGAGGAATCCGACCTCGTCGCCGACGTCGAGGCCGTTGCCGGAGGCAAGCGACTTGTCGATGACCACCTCGCCGTCGCCCAGAGTGCGCAGCGTCTCCGGTTCGCCCTCGATCCAGTCGATCTCGATTACGGCCCCGGCGTCGCGGTCGAGCGCCGAGACCCGCTCTTTGCCGCCACCCTCGAGCAGCCTCGCCTGGGCGGTGCGGAGGGTCGAGACCAGGTCGACCCCCGGTACCTGGCGGGCGAGGCCGGCGGCGCGCGGCGAGATCGGCGAGAAGCCGTCGGAGTTCTGCAGCACCAGCTCCCCCTGAAAGCTCTCGTCGACCGCGGTCGCGATCGAGCTCTTGATCCCGGCGGCGAAGACGGTGACGAAGGCGACGACGGCAAGACCGATCATCAGCGCCGCCGCGGTGACAGCGGTGCGGGCCGGGTTGCGCTGCGTGTTCTCGCGGGCAAGGCGACCGGTGAGGCGGCGCAGCAGCTCCAGCGGACGTCCCGCGAACGAGGCGAGCGGCCGCACCAGGCGCGGGCTGAAGAGGGAGACGCCGAGCAGGACGGCGACCGCGCCGCCACCGATCAGCAGCGCGGCGTCGCCCCCGCCGGCGCCGCCGAAGAGGCCGGCGAGGACCATCGCCAGCCCCGCCAGCCCGAGCAGGACGGCGAGCCCGGCGACGACGATGCCACGGCGACGGCTCTGCGGCAGCTCGAGCGCCAGCAGCGCCGCGATCGGCGGCACGCGGGTCGCCCGCAGGGCAGGGACGAAGGAGGAGATCAGCGTGACGCCGATCCCGATCGCCAGCGAGACGACGATCGTGCGCGTCTTGGTGACCAGGGCGGTGGTCGGCAGGTCGATGCCGAGCGCGACGAAGAGCGCATTGAGGCCGACCGCGATCGCGTAGCCGCCGGCGAGGCCGAGCAAGGCGCCCAGCACCCCGATCGCCAGCGCCTCGACGACGACCGAGCCGAGGATCTGGCCGTGGCTGGCGCCGAGCGTGCGCAGCATGCCGAACTCGCGCACCCGCTGAGCGACGGTGATCGAGAAGGCGTTGAAGATCACGAAGGCCCCGACGATCAGAGCGACGGCGGCGAACACCAGCAGCGCGATGT
>JBKPOW010000190.1:0-9109 GCA_046733275.1 Actinomycetota bacterium | reverse complement strand
GAGGAGGAAGGCGACCGAGCGGAAGAGGGTCGCCAGCAGCAGCGTGCCTGAGTCGTCGTGGAAGGAGAGAAGCTGCTCGCTCTCGGCTCCGCCCGTCTCCAGGCCGGAGCTCTGTTCGACGATCACGGAGACGACATAGAGCACCACCGCCGCGAAGGCGGCGAGCGCCGCCGGGCGCGCGAGCGCGCGCTCGCGCTCGAGCTGCGCCGATCTGCCCTCCACGGCCGCGCTCAGCCCCGCTCGTGGAAGTAGAACTGCGGCAGGGCGCCCTCGATCACGTCGGCGGTCATCTTCTGCGCGACCTCGAGGTTGCCGGTCCGCACCGCGATGTCATCGAGGGTGACGATGCCGGCGAGCCTACCGTCATCGACGACGGGGAGCCGGCGCACCCGGTGCTGGACCATCAGCGCCGCCGCCTCCTCGAGCTCCATCTCCGAGCCGCCGCAGACCAGCGGCCGCGAGGCGTGCTCGCCGACCGCGCCGGCGGGGTCGACGCCGGCGGCGAAGACGCGGATCGTCAGGTCGCGGTCGGTGACCATCGCCACCGGCGAGCCGGCGGGGTCGACGATCACCACCGAGCCGACCCGGTGGTCGCGCATCTGGCGGGCCACCGAGACGGCGCTCGCAGCGGGCGTCGCGGTGACGACTCCGGCGGTCATGATCTCGGCGAGCTTCACCCTGCGTACGCTACCGACGATGAGAAGGGCCGAGCAGACCCCGGTGGTGCCGCTCGAGGCGGGCGCCGGACCGGAGAACCCGCCCTGTCCGGCCTGCGACGAGCCGCTCTTCGGCTGGATCGACGAGCGCCCTGGCCTCGCCGGCCCGGTACGCCGCTGCGAGAGCTGCGGCCTCGGCGTGGTCGGCGAGCCCGGCGGCGCGGAGGAGGCGCTGCGCGAGCTCGACCGCGCAGCTTCCGCTGTTCCTTTTCCTGAAATGTCAGGGACAAGGAGCAGCGGAGCGGTCCGGTTCGCCGACCGCCGCGGCTTCGCGGCCTGGATCGGCGGCGCCGGCTGGGCGGGTCTCGAGCGCGACGCCCGTTATCTGTTCACGGTCGAGGCGGTGCGCCGCCTCATCGCCCGCCGCGACCAGGTCGTCAAGTCGGCCCGCTGGTCGCCGGCAGGGATTGCTCTGATGTGGCAGACGATCCTCAACGGCTTCACCTTCGGTCGCAACGTCGCCCTCGGCGCCGTGGGCCGCAGCCGGGCAATGCCGGCGGAGCAGCCATGGCAACGACGCCTCGACGGCGTGATCTCGACGATCGTCGCGGTTCCGGCGCTGCTCGTCGCCGTCCCGATGGAGCTCGTAGCCGCGGCGTTGCGCCGCGGCGCGGCGACGTCGCTGCGCCTCCGCCTGCTCTAGCTTGATGGAGTCTCGTGCCCCCTATAGGGGGCGCAACTGTCCATTCTCACCTAGGAGAGGCCTTCCCTGGCCTCTCGGACCAGGGTGACGGCCTCGGGGAAGAGAACGCGGATCGCGTCGCGCACCTGCATCGCCTGTTCGTCGCTCGAGCCGGTCAGCTCCAGCCGCCCGATCGAGGCAACCGTCATCTCGACCGCGAGCCGGATCGCGTTGTCGGCCCAGGCGACCCGCTGGGAGGACTGCATCTGCTCGCTGAGCTCCTCCATGCGGGCGCGGAACTCGTCGGGGTCGCCAAAGAGGTTGAAGCCCTCCACCGGGGGAATGTAAGCAGACCGAGCTGGAGCCGACACGAAGTTCTTTCGATTCGCGCGCCATCCGCGCGTCGCCGCCGCCTAGCTTCGGCCCATGCGGAGCAAGGCAGGGGGAAAAGTTGCGCCCAAACGGAGCGAGCGCGGGACGGCGAGCGTCGAGCAGGCCGGCCTGGCGGCCCTGATCGCGCTGCTGCTGATGGCGGCGATCGCGGTCATCGCGGCTGACGGTGAGATCGACCCGGGCCGCACGCTGGGCGGGACGATCGCGCGGCGGATCGCCTGCTCCCCTCGACCCCCCGATCCCTGCCGTCGCCACCCCCTCGCCCCCGCCTACGGCTGGCCGCTGGCCCGCCTCGCCCGCGCTCTCGCACCGGTCCCGGTGGCGCTGCCCGGTCCCGGCGGCCTCCCCCTCGTCCCGGTCGACTTCCGCCGCTGCCGGCGCGAGAGCTGCGCGGTCCCGCGGCCGGGCGCCGCCGGCCTCCACCTGACGACCTCGGGCCGGCGCACGACCGCCTTCACCCAGGTCGACGACCGCCGTCGCACGCTGGGCTGGGTCGAGCTGACCTACTGGCTCTACCGGCCCGGCCTCGGCTGGGAACGCCTCGTCCGCCGCGCCGGCCAGGCTCAGATCGAGGCGGCGAGCTACGTCCCCGTCCTGCTCGAGGACGATCCCGCGCTGGTCCCGCTGGAGACCCTCCCCGGCCGCGACCACTACGACTTCCCGGCGGACGAGCAGCCGCCCTGGCAGTGGCGGGTTTCCAGCCGCTACCCCGGCTGGTCGAGCTAGTTCCGCGCCGCTACCGCTGCCCGGGCGTGGTCCTCCTCAGCCTCCTCGATCAGGCCGCGCCAGTCGGTGGTGCGGAAGACGAGCAGCATCGCGGCGAAGCCGAGGACGACCGACCAGGCGGCCATTGCGATCTGGGTGCCGACCGAGAAGGAGAGCACCGCCGTGCGCGAGGGGCCGTGCAGCGTCGCCACCAGCAGCGCCTGCTGGGCGCCGGCGCCGCCGGGCGTGAAGGGGACGATGTTGGCGATCGCCTGAACGCTCATCACCAGCATCACGTTGCCGACCGAGCCGCCGATGCCGAAAGCCTCGAGGAAGAGCCAGAAGGCGGCGAAGCGCAGCAGCCAGCCGACTCCCTGCCAGGCGGCGACCTCGCGCAGGTAGCGGCGGGGCGTGCGCAGGATCGCGACCCCCTGCCGAACCCGCTCCCAGAAGCGCCGCACGCGGTGGGCGAGGAGGAAGATGCCGATCGCGATCGCCAGGAGCAGCGCCGCGGTGACGATCAGGAAGACCTGCGGGTGTTCGGCCCAGAAGGAGAGCTCGAAGGCGGGCAGGTGGGGCAGCTGCGGCGGCTCGGGCAAGAGGCCCTGCGAGATCGCGTAGAGGAGGACCAGCACCCCCACGGTCGTGTCGAACACGGTCTGCACGAGGAAGGACGAGGTGACGGCGGGGTAGGAGGAGCCGGGGATCTGGCGTTTGGCGAGGAAGACCTTGGTCGCGTCGCCGGCGTGGGCGGGCAGGATCGCGTTGATCCCCGCCCCCGCGAGGTAGGCGGCGCTGAGGCGCAGGAAGGGGATCCGCGTCCCTGGGTAGGCGGCGCGCAGCACGTTGCGCCAGGCCCAGGCTCGAGCCAGCTGCATTGCTGCCAGGCAGAGCAGCGCCAGCCCAAACGGCACCCAGTGGATGTCGGAAAGATGGTCGAAGAAGCGGGCGGTGGCGCGGCCGAAAGCCTCGGCGCTGGATGCGAAGTCGGCGAGGGTCATCGCAGCTACACTAGCCCGCTCGTGTCAGAGCCTGAGACGACTCAGACCGTCCCCGCCGCCCCCCGCGACCCCGCCGACGAGGCGATGTGCGCCCGTGCCCGCGAGCGCTTCAGCGGCGATCGCGGCAGCCGCTTCCGGCGCCGCCGCAAGCGCCACGCGGCGCTGCCCAACCTGATCATCATCGGCGGGCTAAAGTGCGGCACGACCAGCATCCATCACTACCTCGGCCTGCACCCCGAGATCCAGATGTCGAAGCCGAAGGAGCTCAACTTCTTCGCCCGGGAGCTCAACTGGGACCTCGGCCTCAACTGGTACGCGAGTCGCTTCGACGGCCGCCTGCCGGTGCGCGGCGAGTCCTCGCCCCACTACACCAACCTGCCCCGCTTCCAGGGCGTACCGGCCCGGATCCGCGAGCACTGCCCCGACGCCCGCGTGATCTACATGGTGCGCGACCCGATCAAGCGCATCCTCTCGCACTGGGTGCACGCCACCGGCGCCGGCTACGAGACGCGCGAGCTGGCGCCGACGCTCTCGGAGCCCGACTCCTCCTACATCCACCGCTCGCTCTACTGGATGCAGCTGCAGCCCTACCTGGAGCTGTTCGAGCGCGAGCAGATCGAGGTGATCACCCAGGAGGAGCTGCAGAGCGAACGCGAGGAGACGATGCGCAAGGCCTTCCGCTTCGCCGGCGTCAACGAGGGCTTCACCTCCGAGCAGTTCGACCGCGAGTGGGAGAAGTCGAGCGCCAAGCAGGGCGACAAATACCAGGTGATGGAGAAGCTGGTGAAACTGCCGGGCCTGCGCTCCTTCGACCGCAACTTCGACCGCCTGCCCGAGTCGTTGCGCTGGCTGGTGGAGAAGGTCGTGCACGACCCGGAGAAGCCGCCTGCGCCGAAGCCGAAGCTGCCCGAGGACCTCTTCGAGACGCTGCGCGGCCGCTTCCGCGAGGACGTCGCCGCGCTGCAGGAGCTCGCCGGCCGCGAGTTCGCCGGCTGGCACGACTACTCCTGAGCTCTCGCGGGTAGCCTGCCGCCGATGCGGCGGCTGCTCCCCGATCCCGGTGAGACGAGCGTCGAGGAGCAACTCGACTCCTATCGGCCCTGGGAGGAGGCTCGGGACGACCGGCCCTTCGTCGCGATGAACTTCGTCGCCACCGTCGACGGCCGGGCGACGCTCGCGGGCCGGTCCGGCCCGATCGGCTCCGACACCGACACGGCGATGCTGGTCGGCCTCCGCAAGCGCTTCGACGCGGTCATGATCGGCCACGGCACGAAACGGGTCGAGGGCTATGACGAGATCAGCAGGCGCCTGGTGGTGGTCGAGAGCGGTCCCGATGGCCGGGCGGACCTGCCCGCGCTGCTGGGCTCCCTGCGCGAGGAAGGCGTCAGGGCGCTCCTCTGCGAGGGGGGTCCGACCCTGCACGGCTCGCTGCAGGCCGACGGCCTCGTCGACGAGCTCTTCCTCACGATCGCGCCGAAGCTGAGCGGCGGTGGCGTGCCCCCGCGCATCCTCGAGGGCGAGCTTGACGAGGTCATCCCGCTCGAGCTGGCATGGCTGCTTGAGGAGGACGGCGAGCTCTTCGCCCGCTACCGGCGACGCTGAACCGACTCCCGGCAACGCTGAGCGCGGTACGGTTCGGCGCGACCAGACCCGAGGAGAGGACGCCGAGCCAGATGGACTTCCAGCCCAGCCCCCAGGTCGAGACCCTGCGCGAGCGCATCCTCGATTTCATCGACGCCGAGATCTACCCACAGGAGCGGGAGATCATGGAAGCGCTCGACGCCGAGGTGGGGCCGGGTGTCCCCTACCCGAAGATCCTGGTCGAGGTGCGCGAGAAGGCCAAGGCGGAGGGGCTTTGGAACCTCTTCATGCCGGACGAGCGCTTCGGCCCCGGCCTGAGCAACTGGGAGTACGGGCTGCTCTGCGAGGAGATGGGGCGCAGCCCAGCGGCGGCGCCGATGGCCTTCAACTGCTCGGCGCCGGATACCGGCAACATGGAGATCCTCGCCGAGCACGGGACGGAGGAGCAGCGTGAACGCTGGCTCGAGCCGCTGTTGGAGGGACGGATCCGATCGTGTTTCTCGATGACGGAGCCTGAGGTGTCAGGCTCCGATCCAACTCTCTTGCAGGCGCGCGCGGTGCGCGACGGCGACGAGTGGGTGATCGACGGCCACAAGTGGTTCACCTCGGGCGCGATGGGGGCCGAGCTGGCGATCGCGATGGTCGTCACCGACCCTGACGCTCCCCCCTACAACCGCGCTTCGATGATCTGCGTGCCAACCGACAACCCAGGCTTCGAGCTGGTGCGGCCGATCCCGGTGATGGGCCACAGCGCCGGGCCCGGCCATTGCGAGATCCGCTACAACGAGTGCCGCGTCCCCGCCGACAACCTGCTCGGCGGTGAGGGGCAGGGCTTTGTCATCGCCCAGGACCGGCTCGGTCCCGGCCGCATCCACCACTGCATGCGGGCGATCGGAACGGCGGAGCGAGCGCACGAGATGATGTGCCGCCGGGCCAACGAGCGCCAGGCCTTCGGCGGGCCGCTGGCCGACAAGCAGTTCGTGCAGGAGGCGATCGCGACCTCGCGGATGGAAATCGACCAGGCCCGGCTGCTGACGATGTACGCGGCGTGGAAGATGGACACCGAGGGCAAGCGCGCCGCCCGCCAGTCGATCTCGGCGATCAAGATCGTCGCCGCCAACATGGTGATGGAGGTGCTCGACCGGGCGATCCAGGTGCACGGCTCGCTCGGCATGACCGACGACACCCCACTGGCCGCCCTCTGGCGCTTCAGCCGCATGCTTCGCCTCGCCGACGGCCCCGACGAGGTCCACAAGATGGTCCTCGCCCGCCGCGAGCTCAACCGCTGGTCGAAGCGGGCCGAGGCCGAAGCGGCCGGCACGCTCGAGCCTAAGCACACGCCGCGCCCGATCTAGGCAGCCGCGGCGGCCGAGCAAGGAAAGGGCCGGGCTCTCGCCCGGCCCCGATCGATCCTTCGATCGACTGAGTGAATCAGCCGATAAGCACCCGGCCGATCGCTTGACAGTCGGAATTCCCAGGCGTGTTGTTGAACTCCCGGAAACCGATCTCAGCGGTGACGATGGTGCCGCTCAGGCCCTGCTGATAGACGATCCCATAGGCATCGTTGGTGCCGGTCGGCGCGACATCGAAGCTGTCGCCGATGTCGAAGTCGAGATCGCTGGCATTATTGAAGCCGCTAGACCAGATCGAGCTGTCGTTCGTGTCGGTGCTGGCTTTGAAGATTCCCACGTTCGGCGCGACGCCGGTGCAGGATGCCGTGAGCGTCAAGCCCGCGCCGGAGAAGATCGTTGCACCGCCTCCGACGTTGGAACGAAAGCTGATCAACTGCTGAGTGGTCCCCGCGAAGCTGGCTGCCGAGGGAACAGTTCCCAGGGTTGCCTCGTCGACCTTGGCGCCGGTCACCGCGTTGTCGGCGATTTTCGCGTTGGTGACAGCGTTGTTGGCGAGCTTGCCCTCGGTGACGGCTCCACCGGCGAGCTTGCTCTCAGTGACGGCTCCGTCTTTGATCTTCGCTTTCGTCACCGCGTTTTTCTTGATTTTCGCGGTGGTGACGGCGTTGTTCTTCAACTGTTGGGTGCCGACACTTTTTTTCGGCAGCTGAGTGGCAGCCACTGCCGCCCCGCCCAGCACGACGAATACCGCAATCGATGACATCACGTTGGCGTACGTGAGATGCCTGCGTAGTTGCTTCACGAATTCTCCTTCGTAGAACGAGGTTCTCGAACAGGGCACTCGCTTTCGAGCTCACCCTCTCCCAGGTCTCCAGGACCCTTTCAGGTTTTCTCAGAAGATGTCAAGCAGAGCGGACGCGCTCAACCGGCGCGGTGCTCGGCCTCAGCCGCGGCCTCGGCGAGGCGCTCGACCAGGCGGGCGAAGTGCTCGATGCCGGGATCGACCTCACCGTATTGGCCGGCGGCGTAGCGGGCGTACACGCCCTCGAGGATGATCGCCAGCTTCCAGTAGCCGAGGGCGACGAAGAAATCGAGCTGGGAGAGGTCGCGGCCGGAGCGCTCGGCGTAGCGATCGCGCAGCTCAGCGCGGGTGGGGAAACCGGGTGCCAGGTTGGCGGGCTGGCCGAGCGCGATCGGCTCCTCGCCCTCCTCGCCGCGGTCGGGCCAGTAGACCATCAGCAGGCCGACGTCGGCGAGTGGGTCGCCGAGCGTGCAGAGCTCCCAGTCGACCACGGCGGCGACCTCGCCGGCGGGGGTGAGGATCATGTTGTCGAGCCGGTAGTCGCCGTGGACGATGGTCGCCGGACCCTGCTCGGGGATACGTGCCGAGAGGCGCTCGTGGACGGCGTCGATCGCCGGCAGCTCGCGCGTCTTCGACTTCTCCCACTGGCCCTGCCAGCGGCGCAGCTGGCGGGCGACGTAGTCCTCCTTGCGGCCCAGGTCGCCGAGGCCGACCGCGTCGGGGTCCACCGCGTGGATCTCGACCAGGGTGTCGGCGACGCGCTCGCCGATCGCTCGCCGATCGCTCTCGTCGGGGAAGGCATCGGCCTCGGCCAGACCGCGCAGGATCGGCCCCTCGACGAACTCCATCACGTAGAAGGGGGCGCCGTTGACGCTCTCGTCCTCGCAGAGTTCGACCACCGGGGCCACCGGCACCGCGGTCGGTCCCAGCGCCGAGACGACCTTGTGCTCGCGGGCCATGTCGTGGGCCGAGCCGAGCCGCTTGCCGAGCGGCGGCCGGCGCAGCGCCCAGCGGCCCCCGGACGCGTCGCCAACCCGGTAGGTCAGGTTCGAGTGGCCGCCGGAGATCCGCTCGAAGGAGAGCGGCGGGGCGACGCCCTCGACGTTCTCCTCGAACCAGGCTTCGACCGCCGACCCGTCGATCCCCTCCGGCGCCTTGGCGATGCCGTCGGGCGTGTCTGTAGCCTCGTCGCCCATCGGCGCGCAAGCATATTCCGAGCTCTGTATAGATAAGTATCTTGATGTATCTGGAAAATAGGATACATCTGGAGAAATCCTTAAACTCGGCGCGTGGATGTCTACCGGAACCCTTATACGCCAGGCGCAGGCTCACGGCCGGCGGCACTAACCGGGCGAGATGAGGAGATCGAGCGCTTCCAGATAGCGATCGGCCGGCTCTCTCGCGGGGCAACCGAGCAGGGCATCGTGATTCATGGACTTCGCGGAGTCGGCAAGACGGTGCTCCTCAACAAACTAGAGGAGGTGGCATCTGAAGCCGGTTGGGTGACCGCATTCTCCGAGCTCCGGAGAGGCGACGACTTTCGTCTTGTCATGGCGCGCGCCTTGTTCAACGCCATCCGACAGCTTGAGGCGCATCGAGTTGGCCGCAACGACATTTCCCGACTCAAGGCCGCATTTGCCTCCTTCTCGGCAACACCCACGACGGATGGCACTGTCAAGTTCGGTTTCGAGGTCGAACCGGCTCGCGGTATCGCCGACAGCGGAGATCTCGAGACCGACCTCGTGGAGATGCTGCAAGAGCTCGGACGTGCCGCGGAAAAGGGGCACGCCGGGAGTGCGATCTTGCTCGATGAGCTGCAATTGGCTAACCGGGACGACCTCGAAGCGTTCGTCGCAGCTGTGCATCGCGCGACTCAGAAGGCGCTGCCGATAGCGGTGGTCGTGGCTGGCCTTCCGACGCTTCCCCCTGCCCTGGCA